>JAYZAT010000044.1:0-54682 GCA_036339555.1 Planctomycetota bacterium | reverse complement strand
ATGGGGCGGTGCTGGTTCTACCTGCGACGATAGCGATGCCTGTGATCCAGAGAAGGACTGCTTGGGCGACACGAATGACGACGGAGTCGTCAATGTGGATGACATCCTTCAGGTCTTGGCCAACTATGGCGGCAGCGGAAGTGGTGGTGATGTCGATGGCGATGGCGACATCGATGTCGATGACATCCTCGCGGTCATCAACGGTTGGGGAGACTGCTGAACCCTGATTGAACTGTTCAAGCCAGGTCAACTGGAATCGGCTGACTCGGCGCATTGTTCACAAGCCTCGACTCGTTCCCGCGCAATCGTGAGTGCCTCATCAGAGAGATCAATTCCAACGCCTCGTCGATTGAGTTCAGCAGCAGCTACCAGGGTCGTCCCGGAACCACAGAAGGGATCCAGGACCAGGCCATCCTCGGGACAGCAGGCCTCGACGAGCAGGCGCAACAACGCGAGAGGTTTCTGTGTTGGCCACCCGGTGCGTTCATGGGCCATGTTGTTTATTGAGGGGATGTCCAGCACATCGGTGGCTTTCTTCATCTGTCCCTTGAGTCGCTGGCTGGTGGCCGGAACCAGAGGGGCTTTGAAGAAGTAGTTCGATCCCTTCGCGTAGAACAGGATGTCATCGTGCTTGCGGGCAAAGCGGCGTGGTGAAGATCCACCGAGCCCGTAGCGCCAGATGAGGTGGTTGACAAAGGCTGCCTGTCCCAACAACTCATCCAAGAGCACCTTGAGGTAATGCACATGGTGCCAGTCGCAGTGCAACAGCAGGATGCCGTCATCATGCAGATGACCGAGTATCGCTTGAAGACGTGGCTTCATGAATGCGATGTAGGCGGTGGCATCATCCAGTTTGTCGTCGAAGGCGGTCCCGTCTCGACCTTCCATCGTGCGACCGACACCAAAGGGTGGATCCAGGTAGACCAGATCGGCATTCAGGGCATCCAGACCGCCCAGGACTTCAAGACAATCACCGTGATGAAGCACAGTGTCCACGGCTTGATGCTATCGCATGCGTCTTCGATGTGTTCAATCCCGACGTCGTCGGCGACGTCCATGGCCAGCCAGGGCGAGCAAGAGCAGACCGGAGGGAGCCGGGATGTTCGTGATCTGGAACTGAAGATATTGGTTGTCGGGCTCACCAGGATTGGTGGAGGGCTCAAAGTCGAGTATGTGTTCGTTAGGCAACGTCCACGCGCCACCATTCATCGTCAGCATCTGGATGGTGCCATTGGTGTCCATGTCACCGAGATCAAACGCGCTGAGGAACAGCGACCCACTATCGCCCTCTGCGAGGCTCGAGACGGCCATGGCTTCAGAATTCACGCCGGAGTCCCAGATGAAGGAACCGTTGAGCATCGTTTCGCCACCGATGGGGAAGTCATTAAAGGTGCCGCCGGCATCGATGTTGTACTGCCATGTTGCGGTCGTGGGAACGAATGCTGTCATGGTCACCAGGGAGGTAGGTCCGGGTTGTTCAGGAATCTCAACGCCATCAAACATTGTGAGGATTGAGAGGCCAGCTCCGGTTTCGACCAGCATGATCGAGATGCGTCCTTGGGTCTGGATGCCGTGTTGCTGAAGGGTCGTATTGACCGCAGCCATGTCCGCTGCCGAGAAGTGCTCCCCGGGGCTCACCAGAATGTCGGCAAACTCGCCTGAGGCGATGTTGATCGTATTCCCGGATGCGTCGAGAAAACTCGCCGTTGAATTGGCTAATACTGAGCCGCTCACAGCCATGATGGCGGTGGCAGCAAACCATGCCCGCTTGGGAGTCATGAAATCAGATCCTTGCTCTTCCTCGTCAGCCACGCTGATGTGGCATCGAAACCCAGTATAGCCAAGGGCTTGTGCCGCACAAGGCAAATTAGAGGGGGGAAGGGCCCTAGAGGGGGCTACAGGAGGGGGCTGAGCATTCCAGCGGCATTCCTGGCCAATCTGCGACCCCAGGGGGCCTCCAGCCATGCCTTGCTGTCGACCACCGTGGAATCGTTTTGATAAGACATCTGGAGCAGCCTGAGTTGCCCCGCGAAATCGGGATTCCAGCCCAACATATTGACCTCGAAGTTTAGCTCCATGCTCCTTCGATCGAGGTTGGCCGACCCCAGGAGGAACAACTGGCGATCCACGGTCAGGGTCTTGGCATGCAGGAGGCCAGCGTTGAAGTGATAGATCTTGATGCCTGCTTTGAGCAAGTCTTCGTAGTGGCTGCGGCTGGCAAGGGAGACCAGATGGGAATCATTCCGGTGGGGCAGAATGATGGTGGTCTCGACACCGCGTTGAGCGGCAGCGATCAAGGCTGTCTCGGTGGCCACATCGGGAACAAAGTAAGGCGTCGTGAGGATGATCTCCTCGGTGGCCACGTGAAAGCAGGATTGGAGCACCATTGGAAAGGTGCCCTGGTCCAGATTGGGACCACTTTCGATGATCTGAATATCTGCGCCATCTGGTTGCACGTGTGGGATTTCTTCGTGCAAGGCAACATCGTATTCGCCGGTTTCCATGTACCAGTCTTCCAGGAAGAGCTGTTGAAGGTCATGGACTGCTGGCCCATTAATGCGGACCATGCAGTCCACCCAGGGCGCATACTTCGCCTTCGGAGCGAACGATGGATCCGCGATGTTCTGGCTCCCGAGATAGCCAATGGCGTTGTCGACTACGACGATCTTGCGGTGATTGCGGAGATCGATTCGGGCGATGGTGATACGAAAGATGCTGGCTGGCAGGGCTTCGACAATCAGGATTCCATCGGCTTCCATCTCCCGGCGAAGGGAGGAACGCAGGAATTTGCGTGAGCCTAAGGAGTCCACCAGAACACGACAGGTCACTCCACGCTTGGCAGCAGCCCGCAGTGCATCTGCGACTCGGCAACCTGTTTCGTCGACCAGGTAGATGTAAGTCAGGAGATGGATATGACGCGTTGCGGCGTCGATGTCTCTGCAGAGGGGTTCAAGAAACTTCGCGGAATCGATCTCAAGATCGAGTTGGTTGCCCCCCAGGAGATCAGACGGGCAGAGATTTTCTGCCAGTGTGAACACGCGACGATAGGGTGCGGGTGTCTGTGGCTCCATGCCGGGAAGATCTGAGAGCGAGGGTCGTTCTGTATGTGGCAGCTTGGAGTGAAGTGCCATGTGGCGATGGTGGCGTGCACGGCCGAAGTAGATGCCGCCCACCAGCAGATAGATCAGGGCTCCGAGATAGGGGACCAGGATGATGAATACCACCCAGGCGAGCCTGGTTTCGCTGGTGCCTCGACGACGAAGCAGGATGTGCATCAACAGGGCGATGAAGATCGCCGCGTCGATCACGATCAATGACAGCACGACAATCAGGTGAGTCACGTCTGTGATGTTCCCGTCTTGGATCCAACATCGCAACTGCCTGCTGCAGCAATCAGGCACCAAGCCACGATGGCGATCACCCAGGGGCTTCCAGCGGCGATCCACTCACCAGTGGTGGGGGCAGCGAGGCCGTCCCCGGCCATTGACCAGAGGCTGGTGAGTGGGCTGTAACCCTCGGCCCAAGTGGCAGCTTCATCAAAGGATAGGAAGATGGGTGCCGCCAGCAGCATCAGGAGGCAACAGGCCATCATCCCAAGACGCCATCCAACCCGGACATGGCATCGACCCCAGGCTGCAGCGGCCCCGGCCAGCAGTCCCCACCCGGTGAGGGTGATGGCGATCAGGGCGGTGCGTGGGAGTGTCCATGCGGTGACCAGACCTGCAGGCCAGGTGATCAACTGTGCCGTGACCAAGAGAAGGCTGGTTTCCCTCAGGGTGCGTCGCGGTGACAGGGGTTGACTGCTTGCCATGGCTGCCATCGGCCAGACGACGACCAATCCAATCGCCGCCATGATCAACATGAGCCGAACGCCGGGTAGCCACGTTTCGGTTGTGGGCATCATCGGTCGCTTCAGACCGATGACCAGGATCCAAGAGATCAACAGCCAGGCGGAACCAAAAAAGATGACAAGTCGTTGGGCCAGGAAAGGACTCCCAGCCACGGGAACCAGTCGGCGATTCATCTTTTGACCACGACGGAGGCGTCGGTGATGTCAATTTCGCCTGGGTGGTACTGGTCGATTCGACCCGAGATGCGATGGAGACGATCCAGCCTGGCGACCTTGCGCTCCAGCAAGGATTCCATAGCCTTTTCATCACCGGGGGCCGACCCCCAGATGATGCGACTACCGTTGTCTGTAATCAGTACGAGGCTGCCAGCTGCTGGATATCGGGACAGGTCGATGGCTTCGACCTGTTCAATCCAATCGGCATCATGAATATGATCGAGCACCCGCATGGCGGCGGCCAAGTCACCACCCGACCAGGTATCGCGTGGTTGGGCTGGTCGGCTGTACCTGGGATTGATGATGGTGACCACGTGTACGCCACCGGCGACTCCACACCCAGGAGGCAGGACACGTCCCGTGTGATCGATCAACGTCATGCCATGGCGATCGCGAACACCGGCCATGGGCGTGACCAGCGTGGCATCGATTGTGATTTCATGAGTACCGGAGCGTCGGATCTGGGCGACCTCATGGAAGAAGCCCGAGTTCAACAGCAAGACACGGGTGGCCTCCAAGTCACTCCGTGACAGGTTGGTTCCCTCGAGTCTCGCTTCGCCCAAAGCCTGGAGATGATTCATCAGGCTGGGCCCGGCCCAGGGTGGGGCGTGTTCGAATCGAACCTCGACCCGTTCAATGGGTTGTTCAACTCGCCGTCCAAGGGCAGGAATCAAGGCGATGAAGGTGATCAAGGCGGCAGCGATCCCGATCCCCATCCAGCTGTTGCGGCCTGCCGGGGTGATCGACCAACGCCAGAGCTGACCCGGTGCCGAGAGGCACCGATCGAGCCACCGTCGATCACCGGTGGAACGCGAATTGGAATGACGCGAGACCATGGCTGTCGTCAGATCATCGGCTGGCTGGCCCGGGCCCCTTGAGACTCGAGGGGGTCGGTGCCTCCAAGGCCATGTTCACGAGCCTCCGGCACAGTTCCGGAAGGGGCCAGCCTCGGGCAGCGGCTGCCTTGGGCAGCAGGGAGTGGCTGGTGAAACCGGGCATGGTGTTGATCTCCAGCAACCAGGGCCCCTGGTGATCGAGGAGGAAATCCACTCGTGAGAGGTGGCGTGCGCCAAGTCCATGGTGCAGTGCCAACGCTGCATGGCACACGGCCTCTTGCACGATTGAGTCGATCTCGGGGTTGATGACGTACACCGTGTCATTCCGGGTGTACTTCGCTTGGTAGTCGTAGAGACCTTCGGCTGCCTGGATCTCGATGATCGGCAGGGTCTCATCGCCCACGATTCCTACCGTCAATTCCCGTCCGTCGATGAACTGTTCCACCAGGACGTCGTCGCCATGATTCAAAACGTGGGCAATCGCGGCATCTCGTTCCGCGTCAGTATTTGCAACGTGCAGTTCCAGGCTGGAGCCTTCCGCCACGGGCTTGACTACCACGGGTGGTGACAGCGTGGATGTGGATTGTGAATCGAGGCGTTCCCATGGTGCGGTCGGAATACCGAGGTCTTGGGCGACCTGCTTGGTGTGGTGTTTATCCATGGCGGCGGAGGCAGCCAAGGCACCACAGCCAACGAAGGGTCGGCCATCCGATTCAAGGAGTTCCTGCAGTGGGCCACCTTCTCCCCAGGGTCCATGCAGAACGGGGAAGATGACATCAGCTTGGATCGAGTCCAGCTCAACGAGTCCAGTGGGGGGGATGACTTGCTCAAGGATCGTGCCGAAGTCGGCGTCCCTGAGTGCCTGGGCAACCGAGGCGCCTGATTCGAGGCTCACCTGGTGCTCTCCATCCGGGCCACCCATGAGTACCGCGATGACTGGGCGAGGTGAACTCATGGAGTGGGTGCCTCTGGATCATCACACCAGATCACGACTTCTGGCTGCAGGGATGCGCCTGAATGTTCCAGGACGCGTTGCTGGACCTGAGTCATCAGTCGCATGACATCCCGAGCAGTCGCTTGGGGTGTCGTGGAAATGAAGTTGGCATGTCGCTCGCTGACGCACGCGCCACCGTTGGCCAGACCCTTGAGGCCGGCTTCATCGATTAACCGTCCCGCTGGTACTTGGGATCCGTCGATGGTGGGATTTCGAAAGGCACAACCCGCGGAGTTGTCGGCCATGGGTTGGGAGGCCGACTTCTGCGCGAAGATTTCGCGGACTCGGCCTCGGACAGCGATGGGATCATCGGGCTGGAGGCACAGGATGGCCGAGAGGATGATGCCATTGGGAAGATTGCTCTGCCTGTAATCAAAGGCGAGCCGTTCACGAGACAGTTCCAGGCGATGTCCTTCGAGGTCGAACATGGAAACGGAATCCACAGCTTGGCCGGTATCCCCGAAGCTGCCGCCAGCATTCATCCGCAGGGCGCCGCCGAGTGTTCCTGGAATTCCTGCTAGTTGACTGAGGCCATCAAGCCCTTGCCGAGCGGTTTCGTTGACGAGTTTGAAGAGGTCTGTACCAGCCATGGCATGCATGCGATCCACTTCACCTTCGCGGTTGTAACGCTGGCGAGTGAAGGTGTCATGGTCCAGGCACAGGACAACACCTTCGATACCCGCATCATCGACCAGAAGGTTGGCGCCACCACCAAGCACTCGTACGGGCATCCCGGACTGGTGACATCGCTTGAGCAATGTGGCAAGAGACTCCTCTGTTTTCGGGCTGACCAACATGGCCGCTCGGCCACCGATGCCAAACCATGTCTTGGCTCCGATGGGGGCATCAAACTCGATATCCAATTCGAGTCCACCTACGAGACTGGAACGGGTGGAATCGATCATGGGGTGTCTGCCATGAAATCTCGCCCAATTGTCCAGACCGGACCCGCTCCCATGATGACGACGAGGTCACCATCCCGGCATTCAGTGCGCAGGTAGTCGGTGATCTCATCAAACTCTGGAATATGCTTGGCCATGACACCGCGTTCATCGAGTTTCTCGACCAGGTCTACGGCGCTGACACGCTGTTTCTCGGCCAGCGAATCTCGGACAAAGTAGATCCTGGGCACGATGACTTCATCGGCGCTCGCAAAGCTTTCAGCAAAATGATCCAGCAGGAACCGAGTTCGGCTGTGTTGGTGCGGCTGGAAGACACAGATGAGACGATCGGGCTTCTCGGCGAGATGCAACGCTTTGAGTGTTTGTTCGATCTCGGTGGGATGGTGTCCATAGTCGTCGTAGACCACGGCGCTGCCACCATCAATCGTGGGACGTTCCCCGAGGCGTTGCATACGTCGATCCAAGCCGGTGAATTGCCCCATGGCCTCAGCGGCTTCCTCCCATTCGGCCCCCAGTTGATGGGCGAGGATGACGGCTGCTGCAGCGTTGAGCGCATTGTGGCCACCGGGCATGCGGTTGGTCCACTGTGTCACCCACATACCTTCCCGCAGGATCCCGACGCGCAACACGTTGGCGTCATAGACCACCTGGTAATCGGCCTCAGGATGGAATCCAAAGGTGGAGACTCGGCAGGAGAGGCTTGGAGTGATGGACTGGCGTCGGGCCCCATCATGCGCGATGAGAAGAGAACCACCATCTTCAGCCGGTGGCAGCAGGCTGGCGAATTCACGAAAGGCCTCGATGATCGCTTCCAGTGAACCATAGATATCGAGATGGTCTTCTTCGATGTTGTTGATCAAGGCCAGGTCGGGCCGGTGATGATGGAAGGAACGATTGAACTCGCAGGCTTCGCAGACCAGGATGCCCGGTTCACCTTCATGGGGCCCCTGGGGAACAGCAGCTGCACCGGTACGGGAACCTCCGCCGATTTGGTCGCATTGCGCCCCGATGATGAAACCGGGATCCAGTCCGCACTCGATCAGGATGTGACAGAGCATGGAGGCGGTGGTGCTCTTGCCGTGGGTGCCGCTGATGGCGATGCTGAGGTGGTGTCGCTGAAGTTGGCCCAGGGCTTCGGCGTAGGTCAGGACCGGAAGTCCTTGGGTCCGAGCGGCGCTCACTTCGGGATGGTCCTCGGGAATGGCTGCCGAAGCGATGATCAATTCGGTCCCATCGGGGAGCTCCTGGCAGGGGGGGCCGAGGTTCAGGTCCATGCCTTCCGTGACC
Source organism: Planctomycetota bacterium (assembly GCA_036339555.1). GTDB lineage: Bacteria > Planctomycetota > Phycisphaerae > Phycisphaerales > SM1A02 > UBA1668. Next base: position 46,597 of record JAYZAT010000044.1, on the reverse strand, counting down.
AGGGATGCGGTGACATCGGAGGGAAACTGGTCCGAGCCGGTGCAGTGGCACTCGCGTGCCACCAGCATGCGGGCCAGGCCACTCATGCCACAGCCACCAACGCCGACCAGGTGGAGATGCCGGCCGGGTCGCAGGTCGATGTCTTCTCGTCCGGTTTCTGCAGGAGCAGTCAGGGCAGGCATCCTTGGAGTGTATCGGCGGGGGTGGGGGTCGCGAGCAGTCCGCCCGTTTGTCATACACTTCGGTCATGTCGACAGCAGATCACGAGGCCATTCACGCGCAGCTCCTGATTGTCGAGGACGAGGCTGACCACGCCGAGGTCATGGCCGAGGCCCTCAGGCGGCTCGGGCACGTCTGCACCATCGTCGATGGCGTGACCGCTGCCGAGGAGGAACTCCGCCTGGGCAGCTTCGATGTCATCGTCACTGACCTGAGCATGGAGAAACCAGACTCGGGGCTGGAGGTCTTGAGGTATTCCCGGGAACACCAACCGGACTCCGAGGTCATCATGGTTACGGCCCATGGTGATGTCGGGACTGCCAAGGCGGCCTTGCAGGGTGGCGCCTACGACTTCATCGAGAAGCCGCTGGATCTGGAAGTCTTCCGGAACTTGGTGAACCGTGCGGTCGAGACCGTGCGACTGCGTCACCACAATGTTCGGTTGCAGGGCAAGGTTGATTCGGCTTTTGGTTTCGAGGGCATCATTGGTGACTCGGGTCCGATGCGCAAAGTCATCCAAACGATCAAGCAAGTGAGCCCGAGCATGATCCCTGTGTTGATCACCGGTGAGTCGGGTACCGGCAAGGAACTCATTGCCCGCGCGATTCACAACCAATCGCAACGTGTCGAGAAGCGATACGTCGCCTTCAACTGCGCTGGCCAAAGTGAGAGCCTCTTGGAGGATCAGCTCTTTGGTCACGTGAAGGGTGCCTTCACCGGTGCCGAGAAGGATCGCGAGGGTGTCTTCGAGTACGCCGACCACGGTACGCTATTCCTCGATGAGATCGGCGACATGCCTCTGCCGATGCAATCCAAACTGTTGCGTGTTCTGGAGACCGGCGAGGTGGTGCGGCTTGGTACCAACACCGACCATCACGTGGATGTGAGGTTCGTGAGTGCAACCAACCGCGACCTCAAGCACCAGATCGAGAAGGAGGATTTCCGCGAGGATCTCTACTTCCGAATCAATGGGGCCGAGATCCACTTGCCTCCGCTGCGCGAGCGTCGCGAGGACATTCCCTTGTTGGTCAATCATGCGGCTGGCCGCTTTGCCAGCGAACAGGGCAAACCTCAGCCAGACTTCACCGAGGCGGCCATGCTCCGACTGGTCGCCTACAACTGGCCGGGCAATGTTCGACAACTGTTCAACGTCATTCAGCGGATGGTGGTGATGGCAACTACGCCACACATCGATGTGGCCGAAGTTCCCGATGACGTTCGAATGACCGACGAGGACGAGCAGTTGCACATGGGGGCCTTGGCGGGCATCGGCCTGGATCGGCTTGAGAAGGAAGCGATGCGGCAGACCCTGGCGATGACCGGCGGCAACCGCGAGCAGACTGCAGAGCTCTTGGGCATCGGGGAGCGGACGCTCTATCGCAAGCTCAAGGAATACGGGTTGAAGTAGTCTTGACCTCACTGTGGGACTTGCCATCATGGTGGCATGTTGACTTCAATGCTTATCGTGGCCGCGGCCGCCCTGGGGGGCGCAGATTCGGCGACTTGGCCCATCACCATTGAAACAACAGGCGAAGATGTCCTGTGGACCAGCCCGAGCACGGTGCGCCCCGACGGCGACGAGTACTCCCTGGATGTGCAAATCACCGGGGTCTCCGTGATGGTCAGCTACCTGGGTTTTGAATTTGGTCCCATTGACGTGTCCGATCAGTTGCCCGACACCAGCTTCGGTGGAGTCGTGGCGGGCCCGTGCCCAATCGATGGTGGAACGACGTCCATCCTTGAACCACCACCACCCGATCCAGTCACCATTGCCTTTGACATCACGCTTCTGATTGATGAAGTTGGTCAAGGCAGCTTGTTGATGGAGAACATCATCTTGGGCACGGCCACGACTGAAATTCCCCTCTTTGGTGAGGTCACAGTCCAACTGGAAGAGGTGTACCTTGACTTGGTAATGACCGTAGACGTCACTGGTACACCATGTTCGACCGACATCGATGGTGATGGTGAAACCAATGTCAACGACATCTTGTTGTTGCTGGCGGCCTACGGAACATCGGACCCCGCATCGGATATCGACGGTGATGGGGTCGTTGGCGTCAACGATGTACTGCAGTTAATCGCTGGCTGGGGGCCTTGCAACTAAGTAGGGGGCCTTTTTGGAAATCTCAATTGGCAGGGGATAATCCCCGGTCTACTCTCGTATCTGGAAGGAGAGACTCGCCAGGGCCGCGCCCCTTGGCCTTGGGAGCCCTTGTTATGAAATCCTTATTTGTCACTGGTGCCCTGATGATGGCTGCCCCTGCCATGGCATTTGAAGCCTGGGAGGGCTATACGCTCTACAACCCGACGAACGGGCCGGGCTCACATCGGACCATTCTGATTGATAATGATGAGCAGATCATCCACGAGTGGATGGGCGCCGATTCTATTGCCAGTACGCCTTATCTCATGCCCGGTGGTGAACTGGTTCGCCCATGTCGGGCCAATGGTCCAATGAACGGTGCCGCCAAGGGCGGTCGCATTCAACGCATCGCGCTGGATGGCACGATTCTCTGGGACTTCACACTCTCCGATGAAAACAACCAACCGCATCATGACATCTGCGTCATGCCCAATGGCAACGTTCTTATGGTGGCTTGGGAACGCAAGACCCAAGCGGAAGGTCAAGCTGCTGGACGCCAGAATCTCAACAGCGAGATCTGGCCCACGCAGATTCTCGAAGTCGAGCCCACCGGCCCAACCAGCGGTGACATCGTGTGGGAATGGCATCTCTGGGATCACATGGTCCAGGACATCAGTTCCAGTTATCCCAACTACGGCGTGATCTCTGAACATCCGGAAAAGTTCGATATCAACAAAGGAAGCGTCGGCCAGGGACAAAGCCCCGGAGACTGGATCCATGTCAATGCACTTGATTACCACCCTGTGCTCGACCAGATCGTCTTTAGTTCGAACCAGTTGGATGAGATTTTCATCATCGATCATGGCATCACAACCGAGGAAGCGGCCGGTCCTGCCGGTGACATCCTGTATCGCTGGGGCAACCCATCCAACTACGAGCGAAGTGGTGCCCATGTCCTGTGGAATGTGCACGGCGTGAACTGGATTGATGAAGGCATGCCAGGCGAAAACAACCTCTTGTTGTTTAACAATGGCAATGATGATTTCACCTCAGATGTCATCGAGTTCATCCCGCCGCTGCTTCCGGATGGAACCTATGGACTGGCTGCCGGCCAGGCCTACGAGCCAGTGGCTGGTGACTATGTCTTCTTCTATGAGCAACCCGGATTCCACGGGACCCATCTCTGTGGCGTGTACAAGCTTCCCAACGGAAACTATCTCGCGTCCGACGGTCCCAACAACGAGATCCGTGAGATCGAACCCGATGGCAGCATCGCCTGGCAGCACTTCACGGCCTACCAGATCATGCGAGCAAACAAATATCCGTTGGATATCCTGGACCCGGTACCAGATCACTGTGATGGTGACGCCAATGGCGACGGCCAAGTAGATGTCAACGATATTCTCGAGGTCGTTGGGGCCTTTGGTTCCAATGATGGTTCGGGCGATGCGGATGGCGATGGTGACAGCGATGCCACTGACATTCTGGTCGTCCTGGCGGCCTGGGGCACCAACTGCCCTTGAACGGCAACGCCATCTGGGCATGGCTCGTTACACTTGCGCAGCATGTCTCGTCGCACCATCCAACTTGATACCCCGATCCATGAATGGCTGATGACTCACAGCCTGCGCGAGACACCGATTCAGCGTGAGCTTCGCGATGCGATGGAGGGTCATCCCGAGGGTGAGATGCAAACATCACCCGAGCAAGTCCAGCTGCTGGCTGTGTTACTCAAGACGATGCGGGCTAGCCGTGTTATTGAAGTCGGAGTCTTCACGGGCTATAGCGCCTTGGGCATGGCCATGGCGCTGCCGGATGATGGTGTGCTGGTCGCCTGTGATCTTGATCCGGACCATATGGCGGTGGCCCTGGAATGGTGGGATCGAGCAGGTGTGTCTGATCGAATTCAACCGCGGGTGGGTCCTGCAGCAGACAGCCTGGCTGCCATGATCGAAGCGGGGGAGTCGGGTACCTACGACTTCATCTATGTCGATGCAGACAAGGAAGGCTATCCAGCGTACTACGAGCTCGGTCTCCAACTCCTGCGTCCCGGTGGACTGTTGACCTTCGACAACATGTTGCGAGGCGGGCGCGTGGCGGATCCCGAGGTCAATGACGAATCAACCGTCGCTACCCGTGAGTTAGCGGCCAAACTGTTGACCGATGATCGCGTCGAATACAGTTTGAATCCCATTGGCGATGGCTTGGCCATCGCGATGCTCAAGTAGCCCGCTTCAGGCAATCAGAATCGATCAAGGGCATCCCGGCTTCCTGGCTTGAAGTGCAGGGACTGTCCTCGGTGCTGTTCATAAGCTTCAAAGTCAAACGGCCTGAGGATCCAGACCAGCCCAACAGCAACAGCCATGGCCGCGCTCATGGCATACATCCACCATGACGTTGTGATAATGACATCTGTTGAACGAAGTGCCCAGTTCAATGTGAGCGGTCCCACCACGCCTGCAAAGGCGAAGGCGAACAGGCTGGCACGGATACCGAGGTTCATATTCGCATGACCAAACAAGATGATCGTGAGCATGCCCCAGAGGCTCTTGCCGGCAGCAAACAGGCCACCGACCACGCACATCATGACGGCTAGGAAGCCGATGCCTTGGAAATGGGGTAGTCCAATAGCTGTGGCCAACAGGATGAGGACTTGTCCGCCGGTGAAGAAGAGGTACATCGGCTTGAGTCGGAAGTGGTCTGCCACCAGTCCACAAATCAGACGTGAGACACCGTAGGAGATCAGGAAGGCGACTGCTACCAGGGATGCTGTCATGGTTGTGACGTGGTAGGCATTCTGGGCCAGGGATTGCACGATGATCTTGAAGCCAAAGCCTGGTGTCAGGAAGATCAACATAAAGATCGTGATGACCCAGTAGGGTTTTGATCCCACCAACTGGCCAAGGGACATGGCCTGTTTGTCAGGAGTCACCGCTTGTACTGGAGCGAGAGGCTCTCGGAGCTTCCAGGCTGCGATCCAGGAAATCAGCAGGACCGCGGCTGCCGTACCAATCAGGGTCCACTCAAGTCCCCAGCGTTCGATCGCCATGGACGCGACGAAGGAATAGGCCGCAGCCCACAGGCCAAACATCAGCCCGAAGACGCCCGATTGCAGTCCCAGGTGACCCATGGCGTGTCCCCAGCCCAAGAGCACCTGAGCTGAATGAGAAAAAATACGACCCGTTGCAATTCCAGCAATGAATGAGGCAACCAGCAGCAACCACAGTGAACTTATCCAGCAGGCCACGGCTGCGACGACGACGGCCAGGCTCAGAATGGCATTGGCAATCAGCCAGCGCCGGATGATCATGGACCTCCATCTTCGGCTCAGCCACTCCAGAATGAAACTGAATCCGGTTCCCAGGAACACCGACGCGCCCGCGAGGGCACCAGGCCATCCATTGAGCACATGTTTCGGGTCTAGTATTTCATTGATTGGCATGATGAGGGCATTGAAGCCGTACATCGGCATGACATAGGCGGTCATGAGAAGGGACTGAATGACCAGAATTCGGAACCAAAAATATCGGCGATCAGATTCAACCGAGTGATGGGCGTTCGTTTGGTTCATGCTTGATCTTGTGAGACCAACACACATCCATCCATAATGGGCCTTGCGGTTCGAATGATGCCGGCACTTGCGATGTTGTCATCTTCGGTCATGCTCAGAATTACCTGAACGTGTCCGCTGGGGTGCTCTATGGTGATGGTTCTCTTTTGCCCTTGTTCATGAACGCTGACATCCTCGGCGACCGATCCTGGAATAGTCGTTGCGACGGCGATGGCGATGGCACCGGTGATGGCATGGGCAGCATGGCAGTGCTTCGGAGTGAAGTAGCGTGAACAGATACTCCCGCCGTCGGTGGGTGGGGAGAGTAGGGCGACCTTGGGGATGACACGATCCGTGGCATCACCAAGTCCCATCTTGAGTGAGGCTGCTTGGCGGATTGTCTCAATTTTGACCAGAAGGGGGTGATCATCATCCAAGGCTTCAGGTGTCTCGTGTCCGGACTCGCCCACATCTTTGGCATGCATGAGCACCACGGGATTGGCGCTGTCAATACAGGTGACTGGTACACCCTCGATCTCTTCGCGTGCGGCACCCGTGGGAGTCACGGACCCGGTTAGCGGACCAAGGACATCCATGAAATCGAGTTCGATTGGGGCCGCGGTTCCCGGGACACCATCGATAGCTGTCTCACCATCAAACCGTACGGTGCCATCAGGGGTCTGGACCCGTGCATGAATTCGGGTTCTGGTGTTGATGTTGTAGATACGAACCACTGTTTCGGGTTCAGAGGCTGCAACGAGGTTCCGCATGATTGAGAACGGTCCCACGCCCGAGAGAATGTTGCCACAGTTGGCGGAGGTATCGACGATCGGCCGGTCGACTACCACCTGAGCAAACAAGTAGTCCACGTCGGTGTCTTCCCGGGTTGATGGGGAGATGATGGCGACCTTGCTGCTCAGGCTGTCACCACCACCAAGTCCATCGATTTGTCGCAGATCCGGAGAGCCCATGGCTCGCAGCAAGACGCGATCACGCTCTTGGGAGTCTGTGGGCAATTCACTTGCCAGGAAATAGGCCCCCTTGGAGGTGCCTCCTCGCATCAGCAGGCATGGGATTTTGGCCAGTGTCATGGGTGATTCAAGCTCATTTCCTGGGAGGCATGCTACGCGAATTAGCGTCCAGGGCTTGCTGATGCAAGGCCCTTTGAAATCGTGAGTTGCCTCGCCCGATGCCCCCAGATACCCTGATCTGGCACGGATGCACACTGGGGTACCCTGTCATCCGGAAAGGACCACATGGCGACTCCTCCGCATTCTGTTGATGCAGTGCACAACCCCCAGGCCGAGGCTCCGCGGCTAGCCTTGCCGGACACGATTATCCGTGGCCAGGTGGTGTGGCCTTATGCCATCGCCCTCTCTCTGATCCACCTTCTTGCTCTGGCAGCGGTTATTCCCTGGTTGTTCAGTTGGACCGGCCTGATCGTGATGGTGCTTGGAATCCATGTTTTCGGTCAGGGCATCAATCTCTGCTACCACCGAATCCTGACGCACCGAAGTGCCCAGTTGCCCAAGTGGTTGGAACATTTATTCGTGATCATCGCCCTGTGCTGCATGGAGGATACCCCTGCCAAATGGGTGTCCATCCATCGTTATCACCACAAGCACTCCGATGAACAGGACGATCCGCATAGCCCCCTGGTCACGTTCCTATGGGGCCATGTCGGCTGGCTGCTCATCCGGAACAAGGCGACCCACAACATCGATACCTATCGCCAGTTTGCCGGGGATGTCCTTCGTGATCCTTTCTATATGCGTCTGGAGAAGGGCTACATCTGGGTCTGGATCTATGTTGCCCATGCTGTCTTGTTCTTCCTGATCGGTTTCGTCATCGGATTGGCTATCCATGGCCAGTTGATCGCGGGCTTGCAATTCGGCTTGAGTCTCCTTGTCTGGGGAGTCTTCGTTCGGACGGTCGTAGTTTGGCATATCACCTGGTCAGTCAACTCGCTCTCGCACATGTTCGGCTACTCCAATTACAAGACAGAAGATGAGAGTCGAAATAACTGGTTGGTAGCGTTGATGACAGTGGGCGAAGGTTGGCACAACAATCATCACCATGATCCGGCCAGTGCGTCCAACCAGCATCGCTGGTGGGAGATGGATGTCACCTGGTGGGAAATCCGCTTATTGGAGATGGTAGGGTTGGCCAAGAAAGTGAAACGGCCGAACCTTGAGCCGGACGATCACGACTGAGCACTTGCCAACGGTTCCTCATTGTTTACTCGAAGGCATCTGGCCACTTGTGCTGGTATATCGATGTTCTTGGGGAACTCAATCAATCCAGGTACGGGATGATTTCCTCGCCATCAACATCGATGGCGAGCATGGCATCGATGGCAACTTCCAAGTGCTTGTTGGCAAATTCGTTGGTGACTTGAAGGTCCGTTTCGGCCGTCTTAATGCCACCTTGCATGAGCGGCATATCCGAGACCAGGTGAAGGGCTGCTCGTGGAATCCGGTTGACATGGCCGACGGTATAGATCGTGGCGGTCTCCATGTCGATGGCCGTGGCGCCGTAACTTTCCAGCTTATCCCTGAAGTCATGGTCCCACTCCCAGACCCGACGGCTGGTTGTGTAGATCATGCCAGTGGTGTAGGCATGTCCACCGGCCAGCACTGCATTGGAGAAGTACTTCTGGAGTTTGAAGGTCGGCACAGCTGGTACCGAAGGATCGATGTAAGCATCGCTGGCGCCTTCCGCCCGGATGGCCACCCGTGGCATGATCAGATCTCCAACTTTCAGCGGCATGCACAACCCGCCGACCTTGCCTAGGAACAGAACGCCACGGGGGTTGGCTGCGACCAGGAGATCCATGATGGTGGCCGCATTGGGGGCACCTATTCCAAAGTTGATGATCGACAGGCCTTCCTTGCAGGTCGCCGAGGTCATGGGCCCGCCTTGGCCTTGGATGTCACAACCAAACCGATCGGCAAACCGATGCACATAGCCATGGAAGTTTGTCAGGAGAATCCAGTCCGCGAAATCACGGGAATCAGTCCCGGTGTAGCGGGGCAGCCAGTTCCGTGCAATCTCGACCTTGGATGTCATGTGTTGAACTCCGACGAAACGTAGCCTAACCCAGTTGCTACTGCGATTGTGGAAGAGGTTTCATCAGTACCGGTGGCCCTTGGAATCCACCTTTCCGTGTGTTGAACGGTGCCTAGGGGTAATCCCTGCCCGAGGTGGGTAGTGGCGGAGCGAGTGTTTCGGGCGTTGCCGATACGGGCGGGCCATTGTAGGGTTGGGTTTCCAGAGAGGGAGGACGCCATGAAGAGAAGCTTGTTGGCAGGAATCATATCGATCGGGTTGCTGGGTGTCGGTGCTACCGTCCAGGCCCACGTGTCAGTGGCAACCATATTCTCGGATCACATGGTCCTCCAGCAAGGCGTGCCGAACACGATCTGGGGCTTGGCGGATCCTGGTGCCCGGGTCACGATCAGCGTCTCTGGCCAGAAACCGATCCAGACTACGGCAGGGTCCGATGGCCGATGGAAGGCGACCCTGGAGCCCATGGAAACCGGCGGGACATCGCATGCCATCACGATCGAGTCGAATGGCCATCACATCGAGATCGAGGACGTCCTGGTGGGTGAAGTCTGGTTCTGCTCTGGACAGTCCAACATGCAATGGCGTGTCCAGCAATGCGAACGTTTCGAAGAGGTTCAGTCTGATGCTGATCGCCCAACCATTCGGATGTTTACGGTGGAACTGTCATCCGTCAATGAGCCGGCTGTTGATGTCAAGGGCCAGTGGATCGTCTGTACGCCGGAAACCGTCGGTGCCTTCTCTGGTACGGCCTATCACATGGGACGAACGTTGTCCGATCGACTGGATGTGCCCATTGGCTTGGTGAATTCCAGTTGGGGGGGCAGCTCTGCTGAAGCCTGGATTGGTCCCGAGAGATTGTCCACGGTAGACCCTGGGCAACGAGTCAAAAAACAGTTAGCGGAACTTGAACGAGAACGACTCATGGACCGCAAGCAGTATGCGGGATTGGACATCAATGATTCCAACTGGCTGGAAGGCACGGTGCCGGGTCGTAGCGACACGTTCGGTATACCTGATGAGGTGGACGGTATCTTCTGGCTCAGAATTCCTTTGGAAATCCCGAAGCAATGGACGGGAAGACCGCTTCACCTGTCGCTTGGCATGGTGGACGACGATGACATCACGTACTTCAACGGTGTTGAAATCGGTCGAACCAATGGATGGCGTGCACCACGGCAATACGATGTTCCCAAGGAACTGGTGAGTCCTGGCCCGGCGATGGTTGCGATTCGGATCACCGATGGGGCGGGTCCCGGTGGTATCCATGGTGAGGCTGAGTCGCTTTATGTTCACCCGGTAGACGATCCGGATGACCGTCTCAGCTTGGAGGGACCAGCTCGAATGTATGTTGCGGCCGAAATACGCAACCTGCCTGCTCAACACAAGCCCAGCCACCTCTACAACGGCATGCTCTATCCATTGAAGGACTATTCCTTTGCCGGTGCTGCCTGGTATCAGGGTGAGAATAATGCCATCGGGGAGCGGCGTGCAGAGGAGTATGCTCAACTTCTACCACTTCTGATCGAGGATTGGCGAGATACGATCAGGCAGCCTCGGATGCCATTCCTGATCGTGCAACTGCCAAACTGGGATCACAAGGGAGGTAGTTGGAATTACCCCAGGCTGCGTGAAGCCCAACGGCAAACCCATATGGCCGTACCCCATACTGGCTTGATCGTTACAACGGACATTGGTGATCCAAATGACATTCACCCTCGCAATAAACATGACGTCGGTGATCGGCTCGGGCGTTGGGCGTTGGCCGATGTCTATGGCGTTTCAGATGTTGTGCAAGCCGGACCAATTCCTCGTCAGGTCTCTTGGTTCGATGACCGAGTACAGATTGAATTCGACACCTTTGGATCTCCTCTCGCTGTTCGTATGTCAGCAACGACATCGGATCACGATGCGCTTGTGTCGGGTTTCGAAATTTCCGGACCGAATGGTGAGATGAACTCGGTCGAGGCCCGAATCACTTCGGAGAACATCGTGACTGTCATGCTGCCAGAGGCTGCGGATTCAAACACGATCATTCGATATGCCTGGGCCCCGGATCCCTTGGATGCTGACCTGGTCAATATCGAGGGACTACCGGCGTCACCATTTGAATGGCATCGAGCGGCAGATCACCAATAGAACAGGTGACTTCAAGCTTGTGGTTCGCACACCGCCCCTGGGTTGAACTGGAGCGAGGACTGCTTGAAATCCTCCGCCAGACCAGCTTCTACGAGTCAATGATGATGCTGGAGCAGGTCAGGCCGCCTTCAGCCTTCGCCAGTTCCGAAGCGGGAACCGGGTGAACCTTGAATCCGCGGGCTTCAATGCGTTGACGTGTGAGTTTGAACTCTTCCGGGAAGAGCACGTGATCACCAATCCGGATTGCGTTACACGCGAAGGGTTCTTCTGGATGGCATTCCAGTGGTTCCAAGTCATCAAAGTCCTCAATATCCACCCAGTCTCTATTGAGCAGTAAGACACCATCGCCCAAGTAGGTGCAAGCCGTTTTAAGGTGCAGTGCATCGCCATGGCGAATCGTGACCACGTCATAGTCCAGGGGTTCGAGATGTGCACGAAGCTCACTGATGCCGGTTTCACAAGTCCGTGTGGCGCAACCCACGTAGATCCTTTGGCCGATTCGAAGGACGTCGCCACCTTCCAGTGTTCCCGCTTCCGAGATCCTGACTACTGGACGATGGTCCGCCAACATCTCGCCAACGGTATCGACTTCGCCCCGCCTGCTGGTGGCTCCTGGGTTCGTTAACACGGCGAGTTCCGGTACCACAACGGCGGTGTCCTCGACGAAGACCGCATCTGGGTGATGATCGAGTGAAGGTAGTTCTCGTACGTCGCATCCTAGATGTCGTAAGGCGCCAGCGTAGGCAGCGTGCTGGGCCCGGGCCGTGTCCAGGTCGATCGCCTCATGTTCCATGTGTGTGAGTTCGCACTCGTTGATGGCGGCGCTGACGGAACGTATGAATGCGATGGGCATCGGAGTCCTTGGGGTGAGATGGACTAGGCATGGTAGTTGCAATCGGCATGGCGTGGGCCTTGCCGATTACTCAAACACCGTTCAGACAGGTTCTAATTTGGAATGGGTGGTGTGGCGGCGATGGAGCCAACGCTCACGGATTGATCGTGATCCAGCCCGTGGAAGCACTGATTTGGACGGCCGCTGTGTGATCATCATTTCGAAGTCGAAGGAGTGTGGGTGGTCCAGGTACCTCCAGACCTCCAAGGGCATCGAATACGAGGAGATCCTGTTCCAGTCCGGTGGGATCCAGTTGAACACCATGAGCGACTTGACCTCGGCCAGTTCCCATTCGTAGAGAAATAGGCTGTCCGCTGAATTCATCTTGCAGAACGATGGAGGGCTTATCCGCATCAACCAGATGCCAGCCGCCACCATCGGTGTCGAATTTCAGTCCGATGCGTTGATCGGGGTGGGCGAGGGCCATGATCTGAGCCCGTTCGAGATCGGAGCGAAGCATGGTAGCTGCAGCGTGGACGGCGGCGGGGCGTCCATCACGGATCATTGGGATGGCAAAGAGGGCCAACATGCTCATGACCATGACCACCAAGAGCATTTCCATGAGCGTGAAACCGCAGCTCGGCTGAAGGCGCATGGACCTTTTTTGAGTGGGTCGACAGCGCATCATGGGGAGGACTCCGTTTGGAGAACAGTTGCCGAAGTTTCCCAACGCTGGGTGTCTCCGCCATGAACGAGCATTTGGACGTCCACTGGGATCTCACGATCACTGGGCTGATTCCACCAGGCATCATCAGCCGCCAGGCCGTAGCGAGATGTCTCGATTGTGTCTGTGGATGTTGAGATCTTCGTATCGAGGAGCCCGAGATCTTCTGCCCATAGCGTAAATCGCTTTGCGAGTTTCCTGTTGATGCGACTTCGGGAGTCATCATCTTCCGAAGTCAACTTGGTTGCGCCTGCGCCGCTATCCAAGCCATGGTCGTACAGCACCGTGGCGTTGTGGCGTGCTTTGAGATAATCGACGGCCAAGCGGCCGGCCAAGATGGAATCATCTCGGATGATCAATCGAGCGTCAGGGGCCTCGATGACAGCTTTGATCAGGCTGGTTCCGCTGATTTGCCATGGGGGGGTATCCCCAAGATCTCCCACACAGGTGATGTTGACATGGGAAGCGTCATACCAGGACGGCCTGCCATTCAAGTCAAGGACATCACCACCGTCGTCTCCAACGTAGGCATCTCGCATCGTGACCTCTCCGCCACAGATCAAGGTCAAGTTGGCGTCGGGTGCCAAGGTAATCCTGGCATTGTCGATTCGAAGGTCGTCATGAACCGTGAGGGTTGTTTCACCTGAGATTCGTAGTGTGGTACCACTTTCCAGTTCAAGGGAATCGAGAGCCAGATTGGCACCTTCTGGAAGATTAACAGTCGAGCCTGATCCCATGCGAAGTTCTGAGGGATGTTGACTCCAATCGTCACGAGTAGGATTGAACCAATCGCTTGTTCTCTTCTGGCCGGTGATTGCATTGAGCGTAGCCGATGATTTGAGGGGGCCGAAGACCTGAATGGCTGGTTGGATGCGGACGAGGAGATTGCTGTCGTTACGGACCAGGGCATGAGAGGCTTCTTCGTCATGCACGATGGTCCAGTCTGCGGCCGTGACCTGTGAGCCAATGTCAATACTGCGTGGTGTGACAGCATCGGTTCCGATGAACAGCCGTCGTCCCATCGAGGCCATAGGTGCATCATGCCAACGTCTGACAGAGGACTGTCCCTGGAGCCGCATGCCACTGTGTACCCAGACGGCGAAACCACTGAGGTCGTTGCCATCTGGTTCATCCGTATTCACGACGGAGGCAATGGCTTGCACCTGTTGCGTGAGATTTTCAACGCGTGCCGTCACAAGAACATGGATGGTGTCGGCGCCTTCGACGGGGGGGAGATCCGTCGCCACATCGATGAGTTGGATGTCGACAACACCCTGTCCTATTGGATGGTTAGCCAGGAGGAGCCCTTGGGTGTGAGCTGTGCGCCACGAAGTATCGGTTTGCATGATGGCGACAGCGAGTTCCAGGCCACTGGAAGCCGCGGCTCGGGCCTGTGCAGTTCGAGAGACATTCTGGCTGACGGGTGCAGCGTTATCCTGGCTGGCCAACCAGCCCAATGTGAGTGTCGTAGCTGTGCCCATAGTCACAAGCACGAGCAGCAACGCGACGCCGCGTCGATGCACACACCGGGTGCCTGCTCGATTGCAGTGTGGAGCACTCCGCACGGTTCAGTTCTCCTCACCTGGTCGGCGATGTACCCGAATGGATTCCGCAGTGCATGTGTTCTCCGTGGTCTCATCCATAGACATTGTCATGGATGTCTCCACGAGCGTGACATCAAGGTCCGCGATGGCATTGCCCGAGATCTCAACCGTGTTGACTCCTTCCACGAGTGGCAACGTACAAGTCAGTCCACGGTTGTCGAAGGACTTCAAGACAGCATTCCAGTTGACAGACTCAACATCCGTGTACTCGGTATCCGCCAGGAGTTGAGCAGATTCAGACCAATGGTGGGGGAAGGAGATGAAATGCACATTGAGAATATTCGACATAGGATCAAGTTCGATCCACCGAACTTCACTGGCATGCACGGTGCTACCATCACGGCTGTCCTCAAGCCAGAGCGTGATACTGCTGTCTTCCATGTCGAGGACACAGTGTGACCGGGCGATATAGGATGAGAGCCTGGATTGGGCGAGGCCAGATCGGATCAAACTACTGCGCGTGTCCTGATGGGCAGTGACTTCATCGGTTACGGCCGCCATCATTGTGGTAATCGATGCGCCAACCATGGCAGTGATTGTCATGGCGAGCACTGTTTCGATCAGGGTCATTCCAGGGCGGTGTATCGGTCGGGGGTTGAATCGCTTCATGGTGTTGAAGGCTCCGGCAGGAATCGAACAATTTCAGCCAATGTGTTGCCCTTGGAATCGTGAGCGACCACTCGGATATTGCGTCCATCAATGCGAACGGCAAGCGTCGGAATATCATGGCGGGATTCAACCAGGTCGACGCTCAAGGTCAGTTGCTGATAGGCGTCTGGAAGCAGAACACCAGATCCTGCCTCGATGGTGCCAGGTCTTTCTTCGTACCCTTGCCATTCGGGGAGCGACTCCCAGCCATCATTGGTATTGGCTGCTGCGGTGACACGCGCCATGAGCATTTCTACAGCCAAGCCAGCCGACATCGACTGTCGAGCCAAGTTGGCGTGCTGTCGCCCCGAGGCCAGGGCAGACATCACTGCCGTGACCGTGGCCACCAATAACCCAATGGCAATCAAGGACTCAAAGAGGGTCAGCCCTCGCCGCTTCTGCGGCATGCGTTCCCTCAGGCCAGGTATGGAATGATGGCTTAGAGTCGTAGTCACATCTGGCTCCCTGGGGCCGGTCCGGGTGCACGGTCCCCTGGGGTACCTGTCGGCCAGGTTCCTCCACCTGAAGAGGTCTGCTGGCCATTGAAACCGCAAGATCTACGTGGGTTGGCCAGAGAATCGATCCAGACATCATGAACGGACCAATCTGGGATCCAGGAGCCTTGAAGAGGGCCAGGGGGGCCAGGAAAGCGGTTGGTTGGATCTCATGAGGGTCAAAGGGCGATAATGTCTCGATGCCGTGGCGGCTCTACCGTTACATCCTCGGTGAATTGCTTCGGCAGGTTGTGCTGACCACAGCCATCCTGGTCACGATCATTGCCTTCGGAGCGGTCATCAAGCCCCTGGCTGGAGACAGCGTCCTGACCACCGGACAGGTGTTGAAGTACGTGGCTCTGGCGATGATCCCCATGCTTCAATACGCGTTGCCATTTGCAGCGGGCTTTGCCGCCACGCTCACCTTGCATCGTTTAACGACAGAGAACGAAATCCTGGCCATGGCAACCAGCGGGATGAGCTATCGGGCCATCTTCGCACCCGTCCTGGGGCTGGGCATCGTGCTACTCCTGATCATGGTGATTTTGACGCAGGCCATCATCCCAAGATTTTTCGGTTTGATGGCCGTGACGCTCACAGGTGATGTGAAGCAACTCATCTCAACATCAATTGAACGAGGTGTTCCCTTCGAGTTCAGTGAACTCCAGATCTATGCTGAAGAGTTCGAGTCGATCCCGAATCCCGAGACAGACGCCAATGAGCGGATCCTGCTTCGTCGTGTTGTCGCTTCTCAACTTGATGAACATGGAGTGCCCGAGAGCGATGTCACGGCAGCGGGTGCCGTCATAGACCTGTACAACTTAGACCAAGTATTCCTTTTGAAATTGGCACTTTCGGACACGGTCTCATGGGATGCGTCCTCGAATAGTCTCCGCGGTTCTCCTCGCATTGAACCCACCCATGCCATTCCAGTCCCTCGACCTGATCGCAGTGATCCCGAGCATCTTACGCGTTGGCAGTTGGAAGATGCCCGTGCACATCCGGAGCGGTCATTGCAAGTCAAAGAGGTCGGGATCTTGTTAATGAAAACGCTCAATGATCATCTTGTCTCTCGAGATCTCAATGAACAGTTGGGACAAGATGGTCACCTCATGATCTCGAAGGCTGGTCCTACAAACCGTGTGTACCGAATCGATGCGGACACCATCATGGATGGTCTCCTTCAGAACACCACCGGCGAACCCATCATCATCACGGAATTCATCGATGAGGTGCCAAGCCGAAAATTCACGGCAGATACGGCCCTGCTGGCACGGCAGCGTATCTTGGGACCTGCTGGCGAACGATTTGCTCTGCAGTTGATCGGACTGGATGTGGAATCCCTGGATGCACCACTTCGACCCAATCGGAGAGAGAAGCTTACGGTGACGGGGCTGAACGCAGTTGGAGATACGCCGCAGTACGCCATCAACACGCCGTTAAGTGATCTGTTTGAAGCAGCAGAGCCAGTGCGGGCGAGCTCGCCTGCAGTTGAGCATGCCATCCGGTTCGTGAATCTACGTATTGCAGGACTCATGGGCCGTATTGATGCCCAGATTGTTCGTCGCAGCACCTTGTCTTTCACGGCATGTCTGCTGCTCCTCTTGGGAGCGGTGCTGGCAGTTTCTTTACGCAGCATGCCTCCGCTGGGTGTCTATATATGGGCATTTCTGCCGGCCTTGTTGGACTTGATACTCATTGCCAGTGGTACGGGCATGATCCGAAATGGAGATCTCGTAACGGGGACGATCGTGGCCTGGTCTGGGAACGGTGTGTTGCTGATCCTGACCATCCTGGTGTTTCTGAGGGTAGGTCGGAACTGATTCATGACCAGGATTGACCGTCATGTCGGCCTTCGAATGCTCGCGAACTTCGTGTTGCTATTTATCCTGCTGTATCTGTTCGCCGTCGTCATTGACATCATCCTGAATCTGGAAGTATTCACCACAGTTGCCAATGAGACATTGCCCGACGAAGCAGGCACTGTTCGACGGATCTTGGCGGCTGCTGGTATTGCCATTGGCTACCACTTCCCACAGGTGTTTCAGTTTTACGCTTGGCTGTGGGGACTGCTTGCCATTGGGGCCATGGCATTCACGGTTTCCCAGATGAGTCGACATCGTGAACTGGTTGCTTTGTTAGCCAGTGGGTGGAATCTTCAGCGGGTTGCCCTGCCGCTCATCGTCGTTTGCGCGGGACTCGGAAGCCTACAAATCCTGAACCAGGAACTGATCCTGCCACGTATTGCCCCCCTCCTCCTTCGAAATCATGTTCAAGCAGGCAGGCCAGGACTCCATTCATTCCCGATTCCCATCACGGTCGATTCAAGTCGACGTCTCCTCCAGGCGGCCGCGTTTCATCCGGATACTGAGCGGCTGAGCCAGCCAAACTTCATTGAACGAAATGCTGCAGGGCTGGCGGTGCGTCGGATTCATGCAGAATCGGCAGCCTGGGATCCAGAATTAGAAGGTTGGGTCCTGGAGAATGGCATGGCAACGACGCTGGAACGTGATGAGGGTGAAGTTGCACGGGCGGGGAGACCCGAGGAAGCGATCTTTGTGGAAACCGATCTCTCGCCGAGAATTCTCCTGATGCGAAGGCACGGCGCTCTGGCTGGCATGTTGTCGACGCTGCAGATCCTAGATCTTCTCGATGGGCCTGAGACCCGAGAGTCCTCTGCCTTGCGACGGAGCCTTTGGAGCCGCTTCGTAGCGGTGATCGTGAATATTCTTATGCTGCTGGTGGCCCTTCCCTTCTTCCTGGATCGACTGCCAGTTGGTCTGGTGCAACGAACAGTGTCATGTGCTGCTGTGATCCTGCCTCTGTATGTGCTGGTTGCCGCAGCGATGCTGGTGCCGTTGCCCGGGCTCTCCCCATTGCTGGGTGTTTTCCTGCCGCTGGTGTTACTGCTACCGCTGGGCTTGGCACGCTTTGGATGGCTTCGTACCTGAACGGATTCAGCGCCGGGACACTACCGCGGTGGCTGCTGCAATGGCTGCAACAGCAACGGCAATGGAAATCCCAATCATGCCCCAGTCAGGCGATCCTGTCAGCGAGGAACGCATGGCGGTTGTGCACCACGTCAGTGGATTGCACCAAGCCACGATCTCCAACCATCGGGAGGCTCCATCGATCGGAAATACAGAGCCCGATAGTAGCCACATGGGCATGAATAAGAGGTTCATGACACTGTGAAAAGAAGCCGCGCTGCTACATCGCCATGCAAATGCCAATCCCAGGGCTGACATGGCCAGACTGGTCATCGCCAGTGCGAACAGTGTCAGGAGGACACCAATGAACGAAGGGGTGAGTCCAACCAAGGGAATGGCTGCAAGGAGGATGCCTGCTTGCACGAATGCAACGGCACCACCGCCCAGAGAACGACCAAGTGCAATCGAAAAACGAGGGACCGGGGAGACCAGCACAGCCTGAAGCCAGCCGGATTGCCGATCCTCGATGGTGGACAGGCTGCTGAAGATGGCAGAGAAGACGGCCACCAGAGTCATCATCCCAGGAAGCAGCCAGGCAGCAAATGGAATAGTGTCATCGGGCCCGACCTCGGGGGCCAGGCTGTGAGCAAATCCGCTGCCCAACAGAATCCAAATCAATGCCGAGGTCCCAATGGCCGCGATCCATCGAGCCGGTTGTCGCAAGAAACGAACGAGTTCGCGTCGCCAGACGATCCAGGTGCAGGTTTGGATATCCGGGCTGTGCCGTGTCATGGACTTTCCGCCTCATCGGTGTCCAGAACCCGCCCGCTTTTCTGGGTAAACACATCTGCCAAGGTGGGTTTCATGACTGACAACTCGATGCCTTGTGAGAGGAGATCCTCCACGATTGGATCGGTTGGTCCACTGACTGGGCTGGTCCAGGTTCTGCCTTGTCGTGTCCATCCTTCGTCAGAAGGTGGCTCGAAATCGGCCTCGTAGATTCTCAGGACACGTGCGCCGATTTCGTTGCAGAGTGCCTCGGGGCTTCCGTCCGCAACGCAGCGACCTTCATCGAGCATGATGACTCGCTGGGCGCGTGCGGCTTCCTCCACGAGGTGGGTACTCATGATGATGGCACGATTCCCCGACTGGTGTACTTCGGAGAGATGATCCAGGCAGGCCTCGCGTGCCATGGGATCCAATCCTGTGGTCGGCTCATCCAGCAAGAGCAAACCGGGCTCATGCAACATCGCGCGGGCGAGATCTGCTCGACGAGCGAGGCCTCCCGACAGCGACGCCACTCGGTCACGGGCGCGTTCTGACAACCCCGCGCGACTCAATGCTTCTCGTATCTTTTTATGCGCTTCGTTTCGATCGAGTCCCTGGAGTTGCGCAAGATCAGACAGGTTTTCATGGACCGTCAAACGGGGGTCCAAGGCCGTGGCTTGAAAGACGACCCCGATGGCCCCGCGGTCAAGGTTCTCGAGTGGTTGCCCGAGGACTTCACAATGCCCGGAGGTTGGTTGGAGTTGACCCGAGGCGATGTTCAATAAGGTGGACTTGCCTGACCCGTTGGGACCAAGCAACGCCAGCCATTCGCCTTGGTTCACATTCAGGTCCAGGGTGTCCAAAGCAATGCGGCGTCGTTTGCCTCTGCCATAGACCTGCTTGAGTTGTCTGATGTGCAGGGCTGTGCCAGCGGCCTGGTCGCGCGGTGTTACATCAGGTGATTGAACATTCACGGGGCGGCTTGCTCCGGCGTTGTTGCCTTGAAGGAAGTCTCCAAGGAACCATCGAACAGCCGCATGTCCGGTTCATTTCTCAACCGGTAGGCCTCCTCTTGCATGAGCATACGCTCTTGAGATTGCCTGGCTTTCGCGTGGAGTTCTGCTTCGAGGCTTTCATAGGTCATTCCATCGGCGGGAAGACGCTCCTCCAGTCGGGCAACGAGGTATCGATCACCGAGGAGGACGGGGTTCGTATGACCGCCAGTTTCAAGTGAGTCGATCGCTTGGCACAAGGCGGTTGGATACGAGGGGTCGACCGTACTGAAGGGATCGAGCAGGCCGCCGCGATCGCGACTTGAATCGATCGACCAGTCCACAGCTAAACGCGTGAAATCTTCACCTTCATTGAGTTGCTCAACGACGGAGGCAGCTCGTGAAAATGAAGGAACGACGATCACTCGGACTCGAACCCGTGGGCCATGTGTGATCTTCCAAACCAGTCGCATGGCTTCTGCGTCCACCATCACGTCAGATTGCACGAGGGCACGTAGCGCGGCATTGCGCCAGAGCAGGCCTCGATAACGTGTGTTGCCAAGACCCTCGGCATTCTTGAGGACTTGTAACAAGCGATGAGCGACATCGGGATCGTCATCCAGTTCGGCCAGCAAGCGGATCTCTTCGGATTCAATGTCAGCGTCAGCGAGTTCTATGCGCTCAGCTTCCAGGCGAGCTCGCAGAGCATGCTCCAAGCGCATCTCCCGGATGATCTCGCCACCCGCTGCTTCCAGCAATCGTTCCCGCATGTCCATAATGGTGATGGGGTCCCGTTCCATCAACGCCACGGGGCGGGAAATTGGAGGCGTCGTTGCCGGCATGACCTCTGGTTTCCGAGGGGGGCTGGTGGGTACGTCCGTCGATCGATCGACGGTGCAACCGCCGAGAGCGACGGTGATCAAGATGGTGGGGAGGAACCGCATCGGGATAGGTGAATCGTGATCCGCTCCGCTGTCAACCAGGGGCGGTCTGGGGGATCGGTCCCCATGGATCTGGGCCCTGGGATGATTGATAGGGGCCCTGGCAGGGCATTTGCATCAAGTTGGTCCGAATCCACCCTCTTCGGGTCTGGATCGAGGAGAACGACGATGCATGGCCTTTTAAGGTGGTGTTGCTGGCTGGGAGTTGTGTTGAGCCTTGCGCTGGGCGCAGGAAATGCCGAAGCGACTTCTCTACAGGATCTGGTCAGACTGCGAGGTCACGACCGGGTTGTCCTCCAGGGCCTGGGAATCGTGGTCGGGCTCAATGGGACCGGTGATACGTCAAAGGATTCCTTCGTAGCGGTACGCCCTTACGCCGAGTTGCTGGCGAACCTGGGTGATCCCGTAGGGGGGTTGAACGAATTGTCCAAGGCTGGGGCATTCGCCATCGTGCTGGTGCAGATGGAGATTCCCCCGACCGGGGCTATGGATGGGACCCGTCTGGATGTCTCGGTGGACACGCTCTTCAATGCCGAGAGTCTCTCTGGAGGTCGACTCGTGTTCTCCCCATTGAGATTGCCTCGACCCCATAAGGACAACCCCCCGATCATGGCCTTTGCCAGTGGCCCCCTCGTGATCGAGAGCGGAGCTCCGACCAGTGGTCGTGTCCGGGAAGGTGGCCAGGTCATCCGCGACATTCGACGGAATCCCGTGGATTCCAACGGTCGATTGCAACTGGTCATCAAGGAGCAGTACGCGGGCTACCCGATGGCAGCTCGACTCTCGGACCTGGTCAACTCGACCATGGAATTTAGTGGGGTCGACCACTTGGCCATTGCCGAGAATGCGGTCAGCATTCAGGTCACGGTTCCAACGGCCGAACAAGCTATTCCCGCTCGATTCATTGCAGCATTGATGAGCATTCCCGTGGATCCGTCTCTCATCGAGACCGAGGCACGGATCGTTGTCAACGAGCGTACCGGAACCATTCTGGTGACCAGCGATGTCGAGATTGGTCCAGTGGCGATTTCCCATGCGGGCCTCACCATCACGACGATCACCCCGGAGCCACAGCCGTCGGCGTTGGCGCCAGCCATCCAACAGAGTTCCTGGTTGTCGATCAATGCCGAAAAGTCTCCACGATCCGGTACGGCGTCAACACACCTGGACACCTTGTTGGAAGCGTTGCGACAGTTCAATGTCCCGGTGGCGGATCAGATCGAGATCATCTATGAACTCAAACGCAGTGGTGCGTTGCATGCCGAGGTGATCCACGAATGATCACGACGCCGGTCAGTTCAGTCATGCAGACAACTCCTCCATCGATGTCTTCCATGACGCCTGGGTTTGCCGCGACGTTAGGGCGTGTTTCTGAAGGTTCTCGGGAAGAACGAATACACCAAGCGGCGGAGCAACTGGTTGCGACATCACTGGTTCAGCCCATCCTGGCATCCTTGACGAAGTCCCCATTCCGCGAGGGGCCCTTTGCACCTGGGCCTGTCGAGGAACGATTTACGCCCTTGCTTCACCGCCACCTATCGGATCGCATCGTGGCCAGTTCGAACTTTGGGCTTGTCCAGGCCCTCACCGACCAACTCACGGCCCGAACGGGCTCAGTGGAGATCACGGCATGATCGATGAGTCGCTCACACAACAGGTGAATGACCTCGTGAACATCCTGGAAGCCCAGGCGGCGGATTTCTCAAGACTCCTCGCGTATATCGCCCAGGGAGAGGATGCAGTTCGTGCTGCCAATGTGACGCGGTTGCTGGAAGTCTGCCAGGACGAACGGATCATTGCCGGGCGTCTTTCCGAGTTGGAGAGGCACCGAGTAGAGATTGTGTCCGCACTCACTCGGGTCCTGGACCCGAGCCGTGCTGGTCAAGGTCCGATGCGGACAGCCGACGTGTGTCAATGCCTGCCCGAATCATTGCAGCCCCGTGTGCATCGGGCTGCTGCCAATTTGCGAAGTCTGGCCGAAGAGACCGGTCGTCGCAGCGCCATCCTACGAGCAGCCGCGACCACGCTGTGTCGACACATGGGTGGTGTCATCCAAGCGGTCAATACCGGTCTTGGGAATGGAACAGCGACCTACGGTCGACGTGGCCGCATTGAATCACCAGAGTTTCTGCATGCCATGGTGGATGTTCGTCGTTAGTCGGAGAGTTGATGTGACAGTGATTGAATCGGTGAGTGGCCAGGGAGTACGCACATGAGTCTTCACGGCGCCTTTGAAATCGGGCGATCAGCGTTGCTGACATCCCAGTTGGCTATGCGGGTGGCGGGTAACAACATGGCCAATGCGGTGACGCCGGGATTCGCCAGACGCACCATTCATCTTTCAGCTTTGCGCAGCATGGAGGGGGTTGGGCAAGGCGTTTCATTCAGTGCAGCCCGCCGCGAGATCGACATGGCACTCCAGGCGAGATTCCGTGATGCCATCAGTCGAGAAGCAGGCGCTTCGATCGACCAGCGTTTTCTTGGTGCCATCGAGGCATTACAAAATGAATTGGGCGATTCGGATATCTCGTCCTCGCTGAATGAGTTCTTCAATGCGTTCTCGAACCTGGCGAACACTCCTTCGGATACCTCCTTGCGTTCCTTAATTGTTGAACGTGGCGTGGCACTTGCAGGGCAGATCAACGATCTCCGTGGTCAGTATCAGAATCTTGGTGAGGAGATTGCCTCATCGATCGAAACGTCTGTCAACCAAGTCAACACGCTGTTGGCACAGATCGCTGATCTCAATGAGCGGATCGTGGCAGAAGGGGGCGGTGATGACACCGCTCTCCTGGATGAACGTGAGATGCTGCTCACTGAGCTTTCACAGTACATGGATATCGTGGTGGTACCGCAGGACTCTGGCATGGCAGATGTCATGGTTGGATCCGTTCCACTTGTCCTGGGCACTGAGGCTCGCGGTGTTGAAGCGAGTTTCGAGACCGGATCGCATGGGGTGACCGAAGCCTCGGTACGAGTCCAGGCAGATGGTTCGGAGCTTCATGTCGGCAATGGGACCATCGGGGGACTGCTGAGACAGCGTGCAGACACCGTGATCCCCGCCATTGAATCACTGGAGACCTTTGCCCGTGAGTTGATCTGGCAGGTCAACCGACTTCATTCCCAGGGGCAGGGACTCAGTGGCTACTCGAGCGTGACATCAGGTATTGCCTTTGAGGATACGACGGTTCCTCTCAATGAGGTGCTGGACTTTCCCATTGCCAATGGCAGCATCACCATGCATCTTCGTGACCCGGATACCGGGGAGATCGTTGAAGCCTATACCATCGAAGTCGATGGAGACACGCTCTCCTTAGAGGATCTGGCCCATGCCATCAGCATGGGTGTCGATGAAAACGTCGTCGTATCCGTCACCAATGACGGCAGATTGCAGATCGAGTCGACCGGGGAGAGTGAAATCGTCTTTTCAGAAGATTCCTCGGGACTCTTGGCAGCCCTTGAAATTAATACATTCTTCTCTGGCTCCAGTGCCGGGGACATCACCGTGTCAGCGCTCATGCAGGCAGATGCGAATCTCGTTGCTGCTGCCAACGATTTGGTCGAAGGATCAGCTGGGACGGCGTTGGCAATCGCCGGCTTGCGTGAACTAACTGTCGATTCGCTCGGAGGACAAAGCCTCACCGCGTTCTGGAGTGGTGAAGTGGGTGCTTTGGCGGTTCGAACGAGCACGGCAACGGGAACCTATGGCGCTGCCGCGATGGTGCGAGATGGGTTGTCCGCCCAGGTCCAATCAGTTTCTGGTGTGTCCATGGACGAGGAGTCAATCAACCTGTTGACCTTCGAACGGCAGTACCAGGCTGCAGCAAGATATCTCGAAGTGCTTGACGAAACGATTCAGACTCTTCTTTCCATGGCTTGATGCAGTGGGAGCGGCACGATGAACATCATCCATTCAGCCCTCGGGCGCACGCCGACTCTTTTGCAGTGGCAACATGCTGCCCAGAGCCTTGGTCGTGGCAATTCGGCCCTGGCTGAAGTCCAAATTCAACTGGCTACAGGCCGGAGTCTTCTTCGTCCATCTGATGATGCCGTTGGCGCGGGTGCCATCAGTGTTCTGGATGGGCTCCTGGAAGTGCAACGACAGCGTGAGCGAAACCTTGACCATGGCGAAGCGATGCTGGGCATGATCGATGGATCATTGGGGGAAGCGCTAGACCTCGTGTTGCAAGCCAAGGGCATTGGATTAGATCAGAGCACTTCTGGAGTCGACGCAGCAGAACGTCAAGCCCAGGCGGTGGCCATTGATTCGATCCTTACGGGACTGTTCGATATCGCGAACTCAAATCATCAAGGAGTCCATCTCTTCGGAGGTAGCGCAACGGCGAGGTCGCCCTTTGTCAACCTCAATGGGTTGATTCAATACGTTGGTCAAGGTGGCGGTCTGATCACGGATCTTGGCTTGGCTTCCGGTATTCCACTGACGCTTGGTGGGGAAGAAGCCTTCGGAGCCGTGTCCACCCGAGTCGAGGGATACCGCGACCTTGATCCCTCAATTGATTTGAGCACTCCGTTGAACGAATTGAACGGCGCGACTGGCGAAGGCGTGACCCTTGGAATCGTTGAGGTCTTTCGTGATCCCCCCGGTACCAGTTATCAGGTTGATCTCAGCAATGCCTTCACGCTCCAAGATGTGGTGAATGAATTTCAAGCCATGGCTGGCTTGGACGTCACACTCGATCTGGATGCCCAAGGGCTCTTTATTAACGTGCCGGCTGGTGAGACGATCACGATCACAGACATGGAAGGTGGTCATGCTGCACGGGACCTGGGGATCGACATGGTCTTCACAGGACCAGACGGCGGTGTAGGTGGTGATCTCGATCGACGCTTGACTGACAACACCCCAGTTTCCGCCTTGGGTTTCGACCTGGGGATGGTGCGTTTCAGCAATGGCCATCACACGATGGACCTGAGCTTGGCCACAGCAGAAACCGTCGGTGACATCAGGCGATTGGTCGAGCAAATGGACATGGGGGTCCGGTTAGACATCAACGAATCCGGCGACCGGTTGGATGCGGTCAATCTCCGTTCAGGCAGTCTCATGAGTATTGGGGAGGTGATTGGAAACACAACAGCTACGGATCTGGGCATCCGCAGCATGGATCGAGACACGCTCTTGTCCGATTTCAACCGTGGATTAGGTGTCTCGATCCTGTCGGGCAACATCGATCCAGTGACGGGTGCGCTTGATCCAACCCTTGACCGCGACTTCGCGGTGAACTTGTCCAATGGCGAGCAATTCGTTGTTGATCTGGCTGGCTGCCAGACGCTGGGGGATGTCCTGGATCAGATCAGGGCAGAAGCGGATGACAAACTGGCGGATCCAGGGGTCTTCGAGGTTGGCTTGGCCCTGGAAGGCAACGGGATCCGGCTGGAGGACAATTCGGCTGGAGGCGGCACGTTCTCGTTAGCGGATCTCAATGGGTCAGATGCCCTGGCAGACCTTGGTCTTGATGTGGCGGCATCAGGCGCAATCATCATCGGTGAAGACCGCGCAATGGTTGTCGTTGAAGGTGTGTTTACGCACTTGATGGACCTGCGTGATGCCTTGATGGGCGATGACGTCACCGGCATCGCACTTGCAGCAGATCGATTGGAAGGCGACTTGGACCGCCTGGGCCGCGTGCAGGCCGAGGTGGGAATCCGGACCAACCGGATCACAGACGCCATGGCGAGGATCGAGGACACGATCATGATGGACGAGCAACTTCGCAGCCGGATTCTTGACTTGGATTACACCGAGGCCAGCATCCGGTACGCCAGCCTCCAGCAGCAGTTGCAAGCGGGGCTGGCGACCGCGGCTCGATCAGTATCGATGACGCTCCTGGATTACCTCTGATTGGAGCAGGAAACGTGGACTCAACGGGCCGGGTCCACGTCGTATAGGCAGGATGCCCACCGGTGGAGGATACGCCGGATGAGGCCGGGAAACGGCAGGCCCAGTATGGACGGAGGTCCACATGCAAGTACAAACGACACGCTTCGGTGCCGTGGAAGTGGAATCAGATCGAGTCCTGGATTTCCCTTCAGGGCTGCTTGGATTTGCCAGCTATCGGCGCTTTGTGCTTCTACAGCCTGATGAGGAGGGTGTCTTCTACTGGTTGCAATCGGTTGATGCTCCGGAGTTGGCTTTCGTAGTGACGGACCCTCGACTTTGGTCCGAGGAGTATCAAGCGGTCATTCGCCAGGATCAACTCGATTCCATGGGCATGCGTTCCATGGCAGAGGCCCAGTTGTTTGTCATTGTCAATAAGTATGACGACACGTTAACAGCGAACTTCCAGGGACCGTTGGTCGTCAACCTTGCCAATCAGCAGGGGATGCAATTGGTTCTTGCAGATCGTCAATGGACGACCCGTCATGAGATTGCACGCCTTGCCCAGGACCGGGCGGCTGCATCAGCATGATTTTCAGCAGGGTATTCCTGATCGTATTCACGAACAGTCAAGAGGCGAACGGAGTCGCCCATGGTCCGGAAGCAATCCGGATCTGATCGCCAAGGAAGGAGCCAGGCATGCTCGTGTTGTCTCGCCATCGTGACGAAGCCATCATGATCGGGGACGAGGTGGAGATCACTATCGTCGATATCAGGGGAGATAAGGTCCGAGTCGGCATCAACGCCCCCTCGCACATACCGGTTCATCGCCGCGAGATTTACGAGGCGATTCGTAAGGAGAATGAGCAGGCGAGTGCGCTCTCTGGAAATCCAATCGGCACGATTCGACCAGAGGACCGGCCTGACGGTAAGGGATTCAAGGTGGGCCCAGGGGGCACACGCGTTACCGAGCAGGTCCAATAAGTCACGCACAACTTGATCGTGTTGTTTCCTACGGAGTTGTTGCGCAGAAAATGCGCATCAGGCAGCTGCGTGAGGTGGCATCGTGGTGTGATAGCCCGGTAACAAGAATCCAACCTGCCGCTGAATCCATGACGTTGGGCAACCGATAGAGGGATGACGAAATCGAGAGACACCCAACGACCGGTCATCCCTAATCGGTGGATGGCAGAGGAGACCTGGATATGAGCCTTATCAATACGAATATCACAGCATTCATGGCTCACCGCGCCTTGTCGGGACACAACCAACGCATGTTTGACAGTCTGCGTCATCTCAGTACAGGGCTCCGCATGGAGAATGCTCAAGATGATCCAGGTGGCATGGTTGCGAGTAATGCGCTGCGTTCCGACATGGTTGGAATTGATGCTGCCATGAACTCGATTGCCCGAGGTGAACAGATTATCGCTACTGCCGAAGGTGCTATTACAGAGATCAACGGACTGCTGTTGGAGCTTCAGGCGATCGTGACCGAATCTGGCAACTTTGGAGGAGTGGGCGACGAGGAACGAAGGGCTATGCAAGGCGAGGTTGACATGATCCTCGAAGCGATTGACCGCATTGCCATCGGAACCGAATTCAACGGCACCAAGCTACTCAACGGGAGCTTCGACTATGAGCTCATGGGCAATGAGCTGTCCAATTTCGATTGGGTTCATGTCAACAGTGCACGACTTGGAACCAATGGCGAACCACTAGATGTCCATGCGGATATCCTTGTTGCAGCCGAGAAAGCCATTGCTGGTATCACGCTGAACAACGGTGTGTTTTCATCATCCATGGGACTCTCCGTCACCTTTGAAATCGTTGGCACGCAAGGTGTGCAGCAGTTCACATTTGCTGACGGCACGAACAAACTCGATATGGAAGCCGCGATCAGTACATTTGCTGAGGAACTTGGCATCGAGGTGGATCTGTCATCCAACAATGAGTTGATCATCAAGTCACGCGACTATGGGAGTGATGAACTTGTCACCATTCGCGTGACTGAATCCAATGGGCAGGATTCCAATGGTGGTGCGTTTGTCAGAACATGGAATGGTATGGTTTGGGCGGATGAAGCAGACAATGAACATACGGATCACGGTATTGACGCCCAGATGCTCATGAATGGACAGGTTGCGACTGTCCAGGGGCTCGAGGCGCATGTGGTCGCTAATGGGTTCAATGTTGAATTCCGAATTGCCGAGAATTCAAATGTCGTGGGCTCATACAACTTCGAGATCAAGTCGGGCGGTGCCTTCTTTGATGTCGCTGCTGGCGTGAGTCGATCCGAACTGGCCACCCTTGGCATTCGTTCGATGACGACGGGATCCATCGGTGGATTTGACGGTGTTCTGAATCAACTGCGTACCGGTGGCGAAGCATCGATCGCCGAAGGCAACATTCTCCAGGCCCAGCGTATCGTGGATCAGGCTATGACAGATGTCACGAATACCCAGGGACGACTCGGCAGTTTCATGCGATATACGTTGGAGTCGGCACGGGATACTCTGGGCTCGACACTGGAGCAGATCACTGCGGCGGATACACGCATCCGTGATGCGGATCTTGCCTGGGAGACGGCATCGTTGGCACGGTCCCAGATCCTGGCTCAGTCAGCGATGCAGGCCCTGGCCATGGCCAACAGCCAGCCTATGCAGATCTTGAATCTGCTGAGTGCCTGAACCAGACTCGGCCTCTGGTCAATTCAAACTACACGGGAGCCCGCGTCTTCGACGTGGGCTCCTATACTGACCGTATGCCGCTTTATGAATATCAATGCGAAGAGGATGGGGATCTCATCACGCTTCTACGGACCATGGCCCAGGCGGATGATCCAGTCGAGGATCCAGAGGACCGTGGCCGCGAGTTCCAGCGAGTGCATAGCACTTTCCAGGTAGACGCTTCATCGCCCGTTTCCCAAACTCCACAGATGCCCCCTTCAGGCGGCTGCTGCTGTGGTCCTGGTAGTTGCGGCCATTGATGGGCTTGTGCTGTCTGTGACTAGATCGCGTTGAGGGCGGACTCAAGGTCGGATTGCAGATCTTCAGTTGACTCGATACCGATAGAAAGTCGAACCAAGCAGTCCTCGATACCTAGTTGAGCCCGCATGTCTGGAGGAACAGAAGCGTGAGTCATGATGGCGGGATGATTGGCGAGGGACTCAACACCCCCGAGTGATTCGGCGAGGGTGAAAATCGAGAGTGCTTCAAGGAATCGACGACACCCGGGGAGATCTGCATCCAGTTGGATCGTGATCATGCCTCCACCAGCAGGGGTCTCATCAATGCGCATGATTCGACGTGCGATGTCGTGCTGAGGATGCGAATCCAGTCCGGGATACATGACAGAACGGACTTGGGGCTGTTGCTCCAGCCAACGAGCGAGGGCCAAGGCAGACTCGCAATGCCGGCGCATCCGAATCGCCATCGTCTTGAGTCCTCGCAACATGAGAAATGAATCGAACGGGGAGAGGATAGTGCCAACTGAATTCTGGTGAAATCGAATCGTCTCTGCCAGTTCTGCCTGGCCAGTCACAAGGACGCCGCCTATGGAATCACTGTGACCTCCAATGTATTTCGTTGCGGAGTGCATGGCGATGTCGAAGCCAAACTCCAAGGGACGTTGCAGTATGGGTGTGGCGAAAGTGTTGTCGCAGGCCGACAGAATGCCTCGCTCGCGACAGATCTTCCCGATGCGTTCCAGATCTGCGATCTTGAGTGTCGGGTTGGTCGGAGATTCGACCCAAACCAGCTTTGTGTCGGGTCGAAGGGCCTCTTCAAGTGCGCCTGGAATGGAGAGGTCCGTGACCGTGAACTCAAGATTGGCGGAGCGTGACCGTACATGGTCAAACATGCGGTGGGTGCCACCATACAGATCGTCCATCGTGACGACATGATCACCCGCAGTGAGCGTGTCCAGCAGCGTGGCGATGGATGCCAGCCCACTGGCAAAGGCGAATCCTCCATAGGACACATCCTCTGATTCGCTGAGGGTTGAGCCTTCGAGCCTGGCAATACAACGTTCAAAGGCATAGCGGGTGGGATTATGGCTACGGGTGTACTCGAACCCCTGGTGCACGCCTGGTGATTGCTGTGCATAGGTTGAGGTCAGGTAGACCGGCGGAATCACAGCACCAGTTAATGGGCAGGGAGTCTGGCCCGCATGGACCACAGCTGTGTCTAGATGGTGGTTGGTATCGGTCACGGTCTAGTTCCTGGTCAACGAAGCACTTGCATGCGAAGGTAATTAATGAGATCGATTCGAGTGATCAGGCCACAGAACTCATTGCCATCCATCACGATGGCGACACGATCCGACCGGAAGATAGGCAGGAGGTCATCGATGTTCGAATCAGGCGTCACTGTTTCGAGTCGACTGGTCATGATGGCAGAGACTGGTTTGTTGAAACTTTCCTGATCCCGCGTCACAGCCATGAGAACATCCGATTCATCAATGATCCCTTGGATGTTGCCCTGGGAATCCAGGACCGCCATCTGGCTCACGTCATGCAGACGCATAGCCTTGATGGCTTGCATGAGGGGAAGATCCTCTCGGATTGTGTAATCCTCGCCGAGCCGGTGTCTACGGGCGATCAGATCCCTGAGGTTGCCATGACGTTCCCGTTCGATGAACCCTTGGTCGGTCATCCAGTGGTCATTGAACATCTTGTCCAGGTACTTGGCACCATGGTCACACGCGAAGCTGACGACTGTCTTGGGCTCGGTTTGACGTCTGCACCAGGCCAGGGCTGCTGCCAGCAATGTGCCGCTGGAAGAGCCTGCCAGCAGGCCTTGGATACGAAGGAGGTCCCGTGCAGCCAGGAAGGCGTTCTGGTCACTGACCTCGATCGCTTCATCGATGACTTCCATGTCCGTGATGGGTGGGATGAAATCTTCACCAATTCCTTCGACCAGCCAGGATCCCGCTTGAACCTCGCGTCCCTCGTTTACGAGTGGAGCCAAAACAGAACCTACCGGATCTGCCAGGATGATTTTGACGTCCGGATTCTGCTCCTTGAGGTAGCGTCCAACTCCCGTAACAGTTCCACCAGAACCCACTCCAACCACGAAGGCATCGATCTCACCGCCAGTTTGCTCCCAGATTTCCGGTCCCGTTGTTTGGTAGTGAGCATCGACATTCGCTTGGTTTGCAAATTGGTTGACGTAGAACGCCCCTCGCTCGGATGCGATTCGATCTGCGACCTCCTGGTAGTAGTCAGGATGTCCTTTCTCAACATCCGATCGAGCCATCACAACCTCAGCGCCAAGCGCTCGCAGATGCGCAATTTTGCCCTCGGCCATCTTGTCAGGAACTACGACTGTCACGCTGTAGCCACGTTGTGTGCCGACCAGGGCCAACGCAATCCCCGTGTTTCCCGCAGTGGCTTCGACAATATGGCCACCAGGTTGAAGCACCCCTCTGGATTCTGCATCCTTGATCATGGAGATCGCGATGCGATCCTTGATTGAATTGCCAGGATTCTGAGACTCCAGTTTCAGGAGAAGTCTGCAGGGTCCCGTATCAATCCGATTAATCTCGAGCATGGGCGTATTGCCCACGAGATCCAAGACGTCTTGGTAGACGGGTGCTGAGGCGGCTTGTGCTGGCCCAGGGGACGTTATGGAGTTTTCGGGTTTATTCACGAACCGGATTGTAGCGAGAGGTTCACTCAGCAAAAGGACACGGCCGGCCCCAGGGGGGCCGGCCGTGGTTCAAGTGATCATTGTCTCAGGAAGCCCGTTGGCTCACTGGTTGCCGAGAACATCCTGGTGGATGTCTTTGCCGTTTGTTCCACCTTCGGTATGAGTGAAGAAGCTGACATCCATCCAGTCGGTTCCAGCTTCCAGCCAGTAACCGGCGTCGGAGTCAGGCGTGTTTCGATTCCAGGTGCCACAGAGGTCATCTGGGCCGTAGCGAGCCTCGTTTTCTGCAGCCACGATGTTGTCAGCTTTATCGCAAGCATTGACGTCCAGCATGTCCACGTGGCCGTCGTTGAAGCATGAAACGGGGGTAGAACGGAACGAGTGGAGGTACAACGCAGGGAGGCAGCCGCCCCAGTGCCAACCATCCTCGTTGGTCGTGTTACGCCAAGCGAGAGCGCCGCTATCGGGGACATTGTCCCAGGTCGGACTGCAAGCTTCGCCAGTGACGTTCTGGAGCCAATGGCTCTCGATCAGGTAACCCTTGAGTGAGGCATGCTTGGACTGGTCCAGCGTGGGTGCCATGAAGCCTGCGTTGAAGGTGCAGGGATCACGGAAGCCGTCGTCCTGATCCATTTCCCAGACCCTTGGGTTGAACATATTGGCCGGGGAGTAGATGTAACTCACGTAGGGAATCGCAGGTCCCCAACCGTAGTTGCCGAATTCGTTGACGTGGAAGGAGCCGTAGTCACCGCCCCATTCGCCCTTCACACCTGGGCAGAGATTGCCCTGCGAGCTGAAGCAGTCCTTCAAGTTATCCAGGATGACCATGTCCTTCGGGGCGAAGTAGGCCTTGTTGACGATCTGATCTTCCATGTACT
Organism: Planctomycetota bacterium; assembly: GCA_036339555.1. Classification (GTDB taxonomy): domain Bacteria; phylum Planctomycetota; class Phycisphaerae; order Phycisphaerales; family SM1A02; genus UBA1668. Next base: position 13,242 of record JAYZAT010000044.1, on the reverse strand, counting down.
CGGCGATCTGGCGAGCATTCGGATGCATGTGGGTGCCATAACGTGCTGCACCACTGGTCGTGGAGCAAGGGCCGCTGGCCCACAGGTAGGGAATGATGTATTCCGGGACGTTTCCGGGGAACACAACCGTACCGCCTTGGGTCTCGCCAAACTGAACGCCGGGGCCTGGTGCCCAGCCGTCAGCGAACATCTCGCCTTCACCGCCATAGGCGCCGACAGCTGCGAGGTAGCCCTGGATGCACTGGCCGGCACTACTGCCGTACCGAGCAAGGTTGGAGGGGGCGCCAACGAACTGGCGGCCTTTCCAAGCTGCGTTGTAGTTCTGGTTGGCCATGTAGATGTTGCGGATGTTGTTCTTCGATGAGTTCACCATCGCAGCATCTCGGGCTCGACTGAGGGCCGGGAGCAGGATGCCCACGAGCAGTGCGATGATGGAAATCACCACCAGCAACTCAACGAGCGTGAATGCGTTTCGGTTCTTCATTGGGCTAGTCCTCGTTGCGGGTCACAGGGATCCGCGGCTTCGACAGTCTCTTCACGGGTTCTGAACGGTTCACCATACGTACGGAATCAATGATTCCGAGATACCAACAATACCCTCACTCTGGCCATATATGCAATATGTTGAGTGAATCAACTCCGTTGGAATCAACGCCATAGAGGCCCTGGATGGGCAATAACGCTGTATGCAAGTGAACGCTCTCAATGAAGAGTGTCACGACAATGATCATGGCAGGCCGGAGACATGGGGCCAGAAGCCTGCCGGGGTCTGGGATCGAAATCCCTCTGGCCACCCATAGGATGCCGTGGTTGGGCCCGAATGACAAGGATGGAGGCCCTTTTTCTGGCCTTTTTCGGTCCGATAAGGCCCTTTGGGTCTCCTTGCTGGGTTTGCGAGACCGATTCAGGGTCTGCTGGTCGCTTCCAGGCGAGCATGGGGCATCTTCGGAGGTTTTTCTGGAAGGCTGCCCAGAGCTCTTTCAGCTGGCCATGACCATGCCTTTGGGGTCATACCGACCGTGTATGCCACCCTCGATGTGGGTAAAGGTGCTGACATCGTCCCGCTTCTTAACTCTCGACGAAGAGTCCTGAGCCTCCGGCTTCAGGTGCCCCCAACCACTCCCTGCCAGCCGGTGTCACCTGACGGCCCTGTCGAGTTCGGGCCAGGAAGCCGACCTGCAGCAAGTAGGGTTCGACCACGTCCTCAAGCGTGCCGGGATCCTCGCCCATGGTGGCGGCGATGGCTTCCAGCCCCGCAGGTCCGCCTTCGTAGACCGTGACCAGGGTAGACAGGTAGAGGCGGTCGAGCGTGTCCAGGCCTGCGTCATCCACGCCCTCGAGTTCGAGGGCTTCGGCGACGACGGACGAATCCAGGCATCCATCGCGTCTGACTTGTGCAAAGTCGCGGACACGACGCATCAGTCTCAGTCCGATCCTTGGTGTTCCACGACTTCGCTTGGCGATCTCGTGTATCGCTTCCTCCGGGACTTGTTCGATACCGAGACGCGACATGGCCCTCACCAGGATTTCGAAGAGGTCATCCTGCTCGTAGTAATCAATCCGATGGGAGAGACCGAACCGGCTTCGCAGGGCTCCGGTGAGCAGGCCAGCACGGGTCGTGGCACCAATGAGTGTGAAGGGCTTGAGGTGATACGTGATTACCTTGGCGTGAATTCCAGAATCGAGTGTGAAGTCGATCTTGAAATCTTCCATGGCGGGGTAGACGTATTCTTCTACGGCGGCAGGTAACCGGTGAATTTCATCGATGAAGAGGATGTCGCCGGGCTGCATGCGTGTCAGTGTGCCAACCAGATCTCCGCCCTTGGTTAAGGCCGGCCCCGAGGTTACGTAGGCCCGCGTTCCCATCTCATGGGCAATGATGTGGGCGAGGGTTGTTTTTCCCAGGCCTGGCGGCCCGTGTAACAGCGTGTGCTCCATGGGTTCGGTGCGTTGCTGTGCGGCATTCAAGGCGATCGTCAGCCGCTCGCGGAGTTGCGGTTGACCAACGTATTCATCCAGCGTGGTTGGTCGGAGTACACCTGCAGATTCGGCTTCGACGGGAGCGTCGAGTGGGTGGGATTCGCGAGTGATGATGCGGTCCTTGGCCATGTCACATCCTTGATGGCTCGTCAGTCACCATCAGGACCAGGGGTGCGAAGCTGCAGACCCCGGTCCTGCCACGACAACTCCAGTGTACGGTCCCCAGCCAAGAATTCCCCCAGTGATTGGCGAAGGAACTTGCCACGCCAGCCAGGAAGATCCGGAAGACCAAGGGGCTGGTCCTCGGCCTGCTCCAGGCACCACTTCGCGATGGGCGCCCTGGATGAGAGCAGGGCTGGTGAGAGGCCTGCGGCCAGAGCCACTGTGCTGATGGCGGCCCAGAGACTGTCAATCGTCATCCGCTGCCGGACGGTTTCCTCGGCCAGGCGTGGACGGGGGGGAGACATCGGGGGCATCTCGTCGGACTTGATCGCTGCCAGGAGTTGTTCGCCGTGTCTCTTGGAGACAGGTCGCGGCATGCCAGGCAGCATGGCGAGGTCTTCCAGCGTTTGGGGACGTTTCTTGAGGAGCGCCATGATGATTTCATCGGCAAGAAGCGAGCGTGGTGGAACATCCGTCTCACGGGCGGCGAGGTCTCGTGCTTGCACCAGCCTGTGGAGCATCGCACGTTGCCCGGGACGCATGGTTCGATTTCGCTGGAGACGATTGGCCTGTGAGTCATAGTCAGGCACATAGGTGGAGGGATCACACAGTTTGGCGCATTCTTCATGCATCCAGTCGAGGTGCCCCAGTGTCTCCAAGGTGCATTGTAATTTCGACCACGCCAGTGGCAGGTAACGAACGTCGTCGGCCGCATACCGCCGCTGCATGGAGGAGAGTGGTCGCTTATCCCAGTGTGTGAAGGTCATGCCCTTGCCCAGTTTGGCGCTGACTTGGTCGAGAATGAGTCGATTCAGAGAGCAGGGGTAGGGCAGACCAGCAAAGCCGGCCGCGATCTGCGTATCGATCACGTTGGCTGCCGGGCTTTTCATAAGCCGGCACACCGGTTCGAGATCCTGCTGACCCGCGTGAACCAGCGTCAGGATGTCGGGGTCCATGATCAATTCCCAGATGGGTGTCAGATCCTCGATGGCCAGGGGATCCACCAGGTAGACCTCATCAACCGTGGCCACTTGCACGAGACACAGTTGGGGAAAATAGGTTTCCTCCCCGATGAACTCCGTGTCATAGGCGAAGGTGCCCATCGATCTGACATGGGCCACCATGTCCCGAAGGTCTTCTTGGGAGGTCATCGGATCAGGCGTTCCGGAGGGCACCATTGGAATGTTGGGGATATCGCCCGGTGCGACCGCGTCATCGTGCGATGCCTGATGCTGCTGGTCGCGCATTCGGCGTCGGCCGCGTCCCTTGGATGATTGGTTGTCGGATCCCATGGTGTGCCGGGCACTGTACCCGTCCAGACCCATGGCGTGGCCTATCCACACTCGGCAAAGAACGAGGCCGCGTTCAAGGGAATGCGGCCTCGTGGACAATCGTATTCAAGGCTGGGACTGAACTCAGTAGTCCATGTCGTCCAGACCGCCTCCTGCGGCCTTGTCCTTAATTTCCCAGGAGTTCGGTAATCGCACTGTCGGTGGTCAGGAGAAGGCTGGCAACGCTTGTGGCATTCACCAGTGACCCTCGCTCATCAGAGTTGGTCACGGCGTAGTAGTAATACGGGTTGAGGTAGAGATTGTCGTACGTGTCGTTGTAGTACGGATTGTAGTAATACGCGGGGTTGTACCCGTAGCCGCTGTACGCAATGGTGTATGAGTACCCAGAGCTGGTCGGATCGTTGTATCCGAAGTAGGCGCCAGTGATGTCACTGGAGTCCCACATGTATGAGTACTCATATCCGTAGTCATAGGGGGACTGTGCTGTTGCTGAAGAGGTCGCGGCAACGAGGCCTGTCGCGGTTGCAAACAGGGCGGCGACAATCTTGGTTGACATCGTTCGTGACATGGTGTGTGGTCTCCGTTGTTCCAGTTCATGGCACTGTACCCGTCCAGACCCATGGCGTGGCCTATCCACACTTGGCAAAGAACGAGGCCGCGTTCCTGGGGAACGCGGCCTCGTGGACAATCGTATTCAAGGCTGGGGCTGAACTCAGTAGTCCATGTAGTCCATGCCGTCTCGCGCGGCCTTATCCTTCATTTCGCCTTTAGCGATCGGTGATCGGCGCCTCAAGGAACAGCAGTAGGCGGGCAACGCTTGTGGCATTCACCAGTGACGATCACTGTAGACGTGCCAGTTCCAGTTCCAGTTCCAGTCGAAGTCTTGCCCGTGCTTCCTCCAGAAGAATTCTTGCCAGTCTTTCCTCCAGTTCCAGCATGTGGTCTGTTGTGTGATCTCTCAGGTAGTAGTAATACGAGTCGCCTGGCACAAGTTGCGACAGATCGGCAGTGCTACCGTAGTACGGATTGTAGTAGTACTCGGGGTTGTACCCGTAGCCGACATACGCATTGGCGTATGAGGACTCAGCGCTGATCGGATCGTTGTATCCGAAGTAGGCGCCAGTGATATCACTGGAGTCCCACATGTATGAGTAGTCGTGCCCGTATCCGTATCCGTAGGGGTACGGTGTCGTTGCTGAAGAGGTTGTGGTGAGGAGTGCTGCCGTAGCCGCAAACAGGGCCGCGGCAATTCTGGTTGAAATCATTCGTGACATGGTGTGTGGTCTCCGTTGTTCCAGTTCATGGCACTGTACCCGTCCAGACCCATGGCGTGGCCTATCCACAATTGGCAAAGAACGAGGCCGCGTTCCAGGGAACGCGGCCTCGTAGACAATCGTATTCAATGCGGGGACTGAACTCAGTAGTCCATGTCGTCCATACCACCACCGGAAGGCTTGTCCTTCTTCTCCTTGAGCTCGGTGATCGCACAGTCGGTGGTCAGCAGAAGGCCGGAAATGCTTGCGGCGTTCTGAAGGGCCACGCGTTCCACCTTGGTGGGAACGATGACACCGGCTTCGACCAGGTTCTCGTACTCACGAGTGAGTGCGTTGAACCCGAAGTTGGCAGTCGTGTTCTCATCAATCTTCTGGGCCACAATGGATCCCTCGACGCCGCAGTTTTCAGCAATCTGGCGAACGGGCGCTGCCATGGCTCGGTTGACGATGTCGACACCGAGTTTCTCATCGCCTTTGGCTTTCTTGCGAAGGCCATCAAGCACTCCGCGTGCTCGCATGACAGCGACGCCGCCACCGGGAAGAATGCCTTCCTCGACGGCTGCTCGGCAGGCATGAAGGGCATCTTCGACGCGGGCTTTCTTTTCCTGCATCTCGACTTCAGTTGCAGCACCCACGTTGATTTGGGCAACTCCACCAGCCAACTTGGCCAGGCGTTCCTGAAGCTTCTCACGGTCATAGTCGGAGGACGTGGCATCCAGTTGAGCACGGATCTGATCGATGCGGCCTTTGACGTCTCCGGATTTGCCGGTGCCTTCGATGATCGTGGTGTTGTCCTTATCGACGGTGATCTTCTTGGCTTTACCAAGTTCCTTGAGCGTGAGGGTCTCCAGGTCCATGCCCAACTCTTCCATAACGGCGGTGCCGCCGGTGAGGACGGAGATGTCCTGGAGCATGGCCTTGCGGCGATCCCCGAAACCAGGCGCCTTGACGGCAGCGACCTTCAGGACGCCACGCAGGCGGTTCACGACGAGGGTAGCTAAGGCTTCCCCATCAATATCTTCAGCGACGATCAGCAGGCTCTTGCCACTTTCGGCAACCTTGCCCAAGATCGGGATGAGATCCTTTGCAGACGAGATCTTCTTCTCGTGCACGAGGATGTAGCAGTCCTCAAGAACAGCTTCCATCGCAACCGGATCAGTGACGAAGTGAGGGCTCAGGTAGCCCTTATCGAATTGCATGCCTTCCACCAGTTCGACGGTGGTTTCCAGGCTGGAACCCTCTTCGACCGTGATCACGCCATCCTTGCCAACCTTGTCCATGGCCGTGGCGATGATGTCGCCGACGCCCTGATCCTGGTTGGCTGCACAGGTACCGACCTGTGCGATTTCTGTTGAAGATTTCACGGGCTTGGACATGGATGCAAGTTCATTGCAAACAGTCTCGACAGCCGAGTCGATGCCACGCTTGACCATTGTCGCGTTGGCACCAGCCGTGATGTTCTTCAGGCCTTCGGTAAAGATCGCTTCGGCATAGACGGTTGCTGTGGTTGTTCCATCGCCCGCGTCCTTGGAGGACTTGGAGGCAACTTCTTTGACCATTTGAGCGCCCATGTTCTCGTAAGCGTCTTCTAATTCCACTTCCTTGGCGACGGTCACGCCGTCCTTGGTGACGGTGGGAGCGCCGAATGACTTCTCCAGGACGACGACGCGTCCGGAGGGTCCAAGGGTTGTCTTCACCGCCTTGGCAAGTTTCTGGATGCCGCGGAGCATGCGCTCCCGGGCATCGATGTCATAAGCAATCTGCTTGGCAGCCATGTTTCATTCCTTCCTTCACGCGGCCTTTAACCGCGGGTCTTCGATGTTTGGACGACGAAGGTGCCGTCCGGGGTGTTCCGGACGATGTTCAGTCGTCGTCTCTGCTGTGCCACATCGCGGAAACGTGGCTGGCGTCGACCCAGATGTCGTTCTTGGCTGTCGTGATGCGGATGCCATTGGCACTGTGCAACTCCACGACTTCCTTCACGTTCTGGACTTCAACCGGTTCCTGCCGGCCTTGGAGTGCCAACAGAAGTGACTTTGATGATCCTTTCATCTCAGCCAGCACTCGCATGATCGGTCCGCGTTCCATAATTCAACTAACTCCCGTTGAGACCGTTGACTGGTTCAGCCATCAATGGTGCCGAGGATGTCGTCCTCGGTCATGATGAGGTAGTCGCCACCTTCAATCTTGATCTCGGTTCCTGCATAGGAAGAGAAGATCACACGGTCACCCTTCTTGACCGTGAAGGGCAGGTACTCACCGGTATCCCGGTTGAGGTTGCCGTTGCCTACGGCAACGATCTTGCCTTCACGAGGCTTGTCCTTGGCGGACTCGGGCAGAAAGATTCCCGACTCGGTCCGATCAGCGGCTTCCGACCGCTTGACAATCAACTTGTCACCTAATGGTTTAACCTTCATCTTCATGTGTCTCCTGTGTCTTCTCTCCAAGCATCCTCGTTTCAAGAGGTGCCATGGTGTTGGTGTTGGGTCTTGGTTTCTATCTCATGGATGGACCTGGTTGTGGCCAGCCATCCCGGTAATGTCTTCGGAGTACGCGCCGGAGTACTTCCAGCAGTGATTCAAGTTCAAGTGGTCGATCGAGTACCGCAAAGGCACCTTCTCGCAATGATTGGGAGAGACTTCGTGCATGCTCTCGTGCGGAACCTTGTCGGGGCTTGACCACGATGGTTGGTGGAGGGGTTTCCAACCGCTTGAGCAGTTGCAGAAGACGCGGTCCGCCGGTGCGAGCACGGGTATTCATTCCAGTCTTCGGACTCAGCGGGATCTCCAGGTCGACCACGGCGATATGAACTGGTTCGCGGTCGATGATCTGAGCCGCTTCATCCCCCGATTCCGCCTGCATTGCCCGAATGCCCATCGGGGTGAGGAGCCTGGGGAGTTGGAGCACAGCTGGCATGTCCCGCCAGCCGCCATAGGTCAAAAGTAGATTCAACCTCGGTCGGGCAGAACCCTGGCCGAGGCCCTCAATGGCATCGAAGGTGTCGCGATCCATGGACATCATTCGGATCCACTCCTGTCCACCGTCGTGGACCTCTAAAAATAGGGCAAGGACCGTGCCTCGGGTATGCCTTCCCGGAGGGCCCTGAAGGGTGCGGCAGCGAATGTCACGACCTCGATCGCTGTCATCAACCAGCGATTGACCACTCTTGGTCTGCCATATTGGCGGGGGGCACCTTGCTGTGATGGCGGCTGGGAGAGATACTCCCCGGCCACTCCAAGTGGCTTCGAGAGGAAGGAATTCGACCCATGAGCCAGCCCCAATCCCCAAGTCGTATTGCAGACGTCCTGGCGGGAAAGGCGGGTGGTGAGGGAGATCCCGTTCGCGTCCAGGGTTGGATTCGAACACGTCGGGATTCCAAGGCCGGGTTGTCCTTTCTTCACGTGCACGATGGCAGTTGCTTTGATCCGGTGCAGGTGGTGGCTGAATCCGCCCTCGAAAACTACGAGTCTGACATCCAGAAACTGACCACCGCTTGTGCTGTCGATGTCACAGGTACGCTCGCGATGTCCCAGGGGAAGGGGCAATCGCTGGAGATCCAGGCATCATCCGTGACGGTCGTGGGGTGGGTGGAGGATCCAGACACGTATCCGGTTCCGGCCAAGCGACATACCTTTGAGTACCTTCGTGAAGTCGCGCACCTGCGTCCCAGGACCAATACCTTCAGTGCCGTCGCCCGGGTCCGCAACCAGATCTCTGATGCGATCCACCGGTACTTCCAAACCAACGGATTCGCCTGGATTCACACGCCAATCATTACGGGCAGTGACTGTGAAGGTGCCGGTGAGATGTTTCGTGTTTCGACACTCGACTTGGCCAACGTGCCCAAGAGTGAGACGGGCGACATCGACTTCGGCCAGGACTTCTTTGGCAAAGAGACCAACCTGACCGTTTCAGGCCAATTGAATGTAGAAACCTACTGCTTGGCCTTGTCCAAGGTCTACACCTTCGGGCCGACCTTCCGGGCTGAGAATTCCAACACTTCCAGGCACCTTGCCGAGTTCTGGATGGTTGAGCCGGAAATTGCCTTTGCTGATCTCAATGACGATGCCGATCTGGCCGAGGATTTTCTGAAGTTCGTCTTCGCCGATCTTCTGGATGCCCTGCCGGATGACATGGCTTTCTTTGACAAGCGAATCGATCCAGGGTGTATTGAACGACTTGAGAAGTTCACAAAATCGGCCTTTGAGCGTATGGATTACACGGAAGCCGTGCGGCTGCTTGAAGAAGCCGTGTCCAAGGGCACCAAGTTTGATTACCCGGTGTCCTGGGGCATGGACCTCCAGTCCGAGCACGAACGATGGCTCACCGAGACCCATGTCGGGCGTTCCATCGTCGTGATGAACTATCCCAAGGACATCAAGGCCTTCTACATGCGGTTGAATGATGACGAGCGAACGGTTGCCGCCATGGACGTGCTGGCACCTGGCATCGGGGAGATTATTGGTGGGGCTCAACGTGAGGAACGGCTTGATGTGCTCGACCGACGCATCGCTGAGATGAACCTGGATCCAGCGGATTACTGGTGGTACCGCGACTTGCGGAAGTATGGCACCGTGCCCCATGCCGGCTTCGGCCTGGGACTGGAACGGACCCTGGCCTATGCGACCGGCATGGCCAACGTGAGGGACCTCATTCCCTTCCCTCGGACCCCCAGAACGGCAACTTTCTAGTCACCCGCCTGAGAGGCGAATCCTGACTGAGAGGCTTCAGGGTTGCCTGGAGGCCTGCTCTAACCCGCACATCCTGCGCTTTTCGGGTCCGGTAACGCCCTTTCCTCGCTTGTTTTCCACTTTGTCCAGCATCAAGCCCCATGCACTCGATTGTCACCCGTGGACTCGGTTGTCGTCATGAGGACTTGGAGGCACGGGCCTTCATGGGGCGACAGGCGAGAAGGGAAATCTGGTCAAGGCCCCCGTGGGCGTCAAGGAGCGACAAGGTGAATTTCGAAGCGTTGAAAGAAAGACTGTTTCCGATGTTGGTGATGGGAGACCGGGTTGGAGCTCGGACCATTGTGAATGAGACACTCCAGTCGGGCACCACATCCGAAGAATTAACCCACGAGTGCTACTGGCCCTTGCTGGACATGATCAACCTGATGTATCGCGAGGACAAGATGGCCAGCCTTGCGCACCACTATGCCACGCGGTTGCTGCGTAGCCTGGTTGACCAGGCTCAGGCGAACTACGAACAAAAGTCACCTCGAGAACGCACGATCATGCTCTTTTGCGGTGAGACCGAGGTCGATGACCTGGCGGCACAGATGGTGGCCGACTTGGCCGAGGCCGATGGTTATGCCGTGAGCTTTGGTGGTGGCGGGGTGAGCTGGGATGAAATCATGGCCGAAGTTCACACGCGGACGCCGGATGTGCTTCTCCTGTTTTCATCGGCGGCTTCCGATGCCCCCAATATCCGCATCCTGATCGATTCCATCCGTGACATCGATGCCTGCCCGAACATGCAGATCGCTGTTGGTGGTGGCGTCTTTAACCGGGCGGAAGGTCTTGCCGAGGAGATCGGAGCCGATGTTTGGGCGACGACTCCACGGGATCTCATCGAGTGCCTCCAGACGAAATCTGAGCGGCGGGCGACCCCCGAGCAGCGGACCGTCGGGCGACGACGTGGCGATGCCATGGCGGCCTGATAGCCAGCCAAATCTGACCAGATCCCAGGGGGCGGAATCCTACGATTCCGCCCCCTGTTGCATGTCATCTGAGCAGGATCACTCCAGAATGTTGCAAGGACGATCAGTTCACTTCCATCGAGGGCTATCATGGAGCCAGCATGCGCCAGGTCGGCCGTGCCCGGAGACCCCTCACGATGACTTCTCGTTTTCCCACGCTGCTTCTGTTGACGCTGATCACGCTGTTCTGGACATCTGCCATGGCGATGGGGCAGCGGTACCCATTCTTCGTCCAGCCCATCTCCGTCAAGGACCTCAAGCCGATGAGCGACGAGCTCAAGCTTTCACCCTCGCAGGTCGAGGTCGTGATCGGTTTTCACGAAACCTATGGCGAGCAGTTCAACAAGCTCCAGGAAGGCGAGCTCAGTGAGCTCGTCGATCGTGCCATGGTCATTGGTCAGGATATGAACTGGATGGGTGGGCAGGTCCAGATTCCTGAACGCAAGGAAATCGAGTCGGTGATCGAAGCTGCGGTGGATGTCTGGGAGGCGTTCGAGCGAATCGATCGTGAGTTCTTCAACAAGGTGAGGGGCCTGCTTCACGAGGAGCAGTTCCAAGCCTTGGAACGATTTCAAAACAAACGGAAGGTGGAGGCCTATCGCTCTATTCACCTGAGGTTGGTTCGAGCCTTTAATGATGGTTCAGCAGCTCGTTTAGATGACATGATCAAGAGGCTTGATCTCTCTGTGCTGGAGCAGCAGGCCCTGTATGAGCCTATGGATCTGTATGAGCGGGAAATGATCCAGTTGTCCGATCGCTTGGAGAAACAGATTCTTGCTGCGATCACCCTGTTACTCGATGAGGTTGATCGGCTCGGTATCCGTGACATGGACATGATGGAGATGATGGCGTTCTTCGCTGAAGAAGACCGGCAGGAAGAGCTCAAGGCCATCTTCGATGAAGAGTCTGTGCCCGTGCAGGAGACGGCTTCCAAGCTCAGTAAGTTGCACTGGAACACCTACGTCAAGGTCTTCGCTTTGTTGCCACCAGACAAGGCACTGGATTTCCAGGAGCGCTACTTCCGAGACGTGTATCAGGCAGGACAGGAAGTGTTTGAAACGCGTTCATTCATCAAGCGTGCCTTGGATCTTCCCTCTGTGACGGAGACTCAGCGGGTACCGATCCAGGAGATTCTGATCAAGCTCAACACCGACTTTGACGCTTTATCGAGAAAGCTGGCCAAGGCTATCGAGACAAAGCGGGCTTATCGAACGATCGCCATGATGGAAGAGGACGAGCTCTCGCCTCACCAGCAAGCGATTGATGGCTATCTGGTGAAAATAGACAGCATGGCTGAGGATGCGATGAACGCTACCGAGATGCAACTCCTTCCTGAGCAACTTGAAGCCTTGGATGTCAAGGAACCAGACGAAGACACCGACATGCCACGCTGGGCTCGGAATCGATCTGGCTCAGGGGGGCCACACGGAGGCGGCTCCGAGCGATCGGGTTCAGGTCGTCGCAGTGACTTCCCGATTCCTCCGATGGGCTTGGAGCAAGTCACTCGCTTCGCACTCTGGGTGGGGGTTTCCGAGTCAGAGCTCCCGATGATCGAGACTTTGCACGAGGGGTACATGACTGACTATGAGGACATGGGTGAGTCCTACGACGAGGCGATTCAGGCCAAGTACGACGATCTGGATGTCAACGAAGAGGGGCGAACCGGTTGGTACCAGCGACGCCAGGTCCGCATGGAAGTACTCGAGACGTACCGTGCCCTACTCTCCGATCGCGAAAATCGTTTCTTCGAGGAATTCTCAGTCATGTTGCCACCGGATCTCAATCCGGAGATGGTGACCACGATCAGGCGAGCGCAGGATCGGGCCAGGGAACGGAGAGGCCACATCCGCGACGACTGGGTCCTACGTGGTCAGCCCGAATCCTGGGTTGATGTTGGGGCCTTATTGCTGATGACGGATCCGGAAGCGGTCGATGGGGAGGCGCGGTCCACGCTCATCAAAGTGCTCCAGTCCTATGACAATGATGTGACCGGTGAAATCGCAGTGCTTCAGGGCCAAATGGAGAAACTCCGATCCCTCCAGGAGCGTTTGTGGTCCGGTGAAGAATACGACCAAGATCTCAGGCAGAACATGGACAAACTCAGGCAAAAACGCCGCCAGGATGTGAGCGAGACGGCCTTGCGGCTGACCCTGGTGAATCGCGGCACGATGAGCCAGATTGAAGAGACGCTTCCAGAGGAAACCCAATGGTCCCTCCGTGAGCAATACGACAAGGCGTCGTATCCCGAGGTATTCCGTGACTATTCATCACTGGACAAGATTTTCGAACAGGTGATCGTCCTTGAGAACATCACACCTGCTGAGCGACAGATGATGGAATCGATGGTCTTGGATCATCGGAGTCAATATCGTGAGCTGACTGACGAGATGCTCACCTTGGCCAAGGCGCGATCCTCCAAGACAACGTCTTGGCCTCCGAACGAGGACATGATGGATTCCTGGATGAAATCAGAACAGCTCAAGTACCAGCGAGGCGAACTCAATAATCGCACCCGCACACGCTTGCAACTGATGCTGGGCGATGAGCGTGCCGTGGAAGTCAATGGGCTACTCCAGGATGTTCCTCAGGTTGAAGAAGGTGTGGTTGTTGAGGTCGAATCAGAGTGAGTACACGAGCGACGAGGCTCACGTTATTGATCTTGCTCTTGATTGCGGCGTTGCAGGTCATCGCATGTGCGGCACCCAAACAAATGCCAAGGCGACCAGGGCCGGATGCCCAGATCAGCCGACTGCCTGACTCAGCAACGGATGAACAGTGGCCTTCTGATTCGCTCCGTTTCGTGATCGCACGTCCAAGCTACGATCAAGGTACG
>JAYZAT010000043.1:0-16259 GCA_036339555.1 Planctomycetota bacterium | reverse complement strand
GACAGATTTGCAAACACATAAGTGAAAGAACAAACCGTGCCTCTGTGGGTGCAATCGGTCACGGCTCAGAGGGCACAAAATCCTATCTGGGGGTGTCAGAAAGGCGTTTTTCGTCTCGAGTTGATGTGTTGTGGCTAGGCGAGTTCACGTAGAAATGTCTTGGAATGTGGGGTTTGGTCGGTTTATTTTTCCAAGTGGCTTGCCCGCATAACCCGCACGATCCAACCAGTTGAAAGCGTTTCCGGGCTCATGGCTTGTTCTCAACCAGGAGCCTGGGCTGTTCATGGTCGAATTGCCCTTGGAATAAAGGTCTGGAAAATCAATTTGCGCTTCGTGAAGTCGCAGTAACCTTGTACATTGGCCCTGTGAAGAGTGTATATCTCTCCCCGCCGATTTCGGTGGGCAGGGATGTTATGAGAGAGGTTCCGAACAGAACTAGCAACTGAGTATGAAGACCAACCTTTATCAATGGCGGGGTGCTGTCCCCTCGTCCATTGTGGCGTTGGTTGGATGCCTGTTGTTGGCACTGGCTACACCAGGTCATGCAGTTGTAGAGCCACCTGATGGTGTCACGCTCAGTGGTACCCAAGTTCGTCTCGCATGGGAGGGGGCCGTTGAGGGCGACATCCATGATGTACAGGTCGCGCTGGATACAGGAAGTACTGATCCGTTCCTCGAACCGATCTTAGATGAACGCACTCAGCATGGTCGCATAGTCGTCAAGGACGGAGTGACATTCGGAAACAGCTATGTTTGGCGAGTGAGGCCTGTCAGTGATGACATTCCTGGCGATTGGTCTTTGCTTTCCAGTTTCGCAATTATGACCGTACCTCTTGACTTTTCATTGGATATCGAGGTGATCAATGGGGAGGGGCAGCCTCAGCCGGGTCTGACCATCTTTAATCATTGTGATTCCATCGTGGGATACGACCTGAATGGGGAGTTGGCCCTTCTCCTGCAAACGAAGGAGCGTGTCTCGGATTGCCGTGTGATCGGTAATGGGCAACTTCTCTACGTCGGTGGCGGCCAAGCGTGGATCGTTGACCTGACTGGCGATGTGGTTTGGGCATCACCGGATGACGAGAACTTCAAGGTTCATCACTCTGCATCGATGATGCCTTCTGGCAACGTGCTGATGGTCGTCCGCGACTATCGTGACATCGACCAGGATGGTGTAGTTCGTACGTGGCAGGGTGATCGTATTGTCGAGATGAATCCACTCACCAATGAAATCGTCTGGGACTGGTCGACATTTGATCATTACACGACCGAGGACTATGACATTCACCAGACGAATCATTGGAATGACTGGACCCATGTCAATGATGCGCACTATGTCGAGGCAGACAACAGCATCTACATATCATGCCGGCATCTGAGTCGCATTACTCGAATCGACTATGACACAGGCAAGATCATCTACAACATGGGAATGGACTTTGCCTCAGGCGACGTCCCCTTTGGTGACGACCTGTTCTCCTATCAACACTCACCAATGCTGCTTTCCAATGGCAACATGGTCCTCTTTGATAACGGCAATCGGCGGGGTGGTGGCCCTGTTGGGCAGGATGGCAGCTCGTTTGCGATTGAACTCGCCTTCACGGGTTCGCCCCCATCGGCAGCTGAGATCGTCTGGAGTTGGCAACCGCCTGAGTACTGTCCATCGACAGGAGATGCCAACCGCATGGAAAACGGTAACACCCTCGTGACGGCGACACAGCTCAGTGGTGTGTATGAAATCACGGAGGCGGGAGAGATTGCATGGCGGTTGTCGATCCTGGCCAATGAAGCCTGTCCCGGCTTGAGGCCGGGCTACCGGGCCACGCGGGTTGCGGATCTGTATCTGGAGGATATTGAGATCCCCTGCCAGGGCGACCTGGATGGTGATGGTGAAGTTGGCGTTGATGACCTCTTGGCCTTGCTTTCACAGTGGGGCGGCTCGGGGACTGCTGATCTGGATCTGAGTGGCGAGGTTGAAGTCAATGATGTGCTGATCATGCTTCAGAAGTGGGGCCCCTGCGGCTCGTGAAGCTTGATCAATCGCGGTAGGATCGCGGTTGATGTCGAAGCAGGCGAAGGCAGTTGCCAAATCGATTGAAACGTGGTTCAAGATCAATGCACGTGATCTACCGTGGCGTCGACGTCGGACACGTTGGCGATCATTTGTTTCGGAAATCATGCTTCAGCAAACTCAAGTGGCCCGAGTTGAAGAGCGATTTGAATCGTTCATGAAACTGTTTCCGTCACCCAAGGCACTGGCCGAGGCGCCCGAAGACCAGGTCAATGCGGCTTGGGCCGGCCTGGGGTACTACCGACGTGCCCGAAACCTGCAAGCAGCTGCCCAGGCCATCGTCGAAAATCATGGCGGACGGGTGCCTGCCAACGTGGAAGCGTTGATGTCCTTGCCTGGTGTAGGGCGTTACACAGCAGGCGCCATTGCATCGATTGCTTGTCATCGAGCTGAACCGATCGTGGATGGCAATGTTCATCGTGTGCTGGCACGCCTGCATGCGGACGATGCCTCCATGGATGACGCTCAGGCCTCGAAGAGAACCTGGGCCCGTGCCGAGGAACTGGTGAAGGCTGCTGAGGATCCTGCTGCACTCAACGAGGGCTTGATGGAATTGGGTAGCCAGGTCTGCACCAAGCATTCAGCATCTTGTTCGCAATGCCCGGTTCGGAGATGGTGCCAGGCCCGCAAGCAAGATCTGGTGGACTTGATTCCGCCACCACGTCAAAGGCCTGAAAAAATCACTGAGCACCATCACGCAGTTGGCATCGTCCGCCGCGGGCGATTGATCATGCAGCAAAGGCCGAATTCGGGTCGATGGGCTGGGCTCTGGCAAGTTCCGACCGTTGAGGCAGCACGCCGTCTCGGGCATGGTGAAATCACGCGTCGACTGGATCTTGATCTCCAGGATCTTCAGCACCTGACGAGTTTCGAACGAGTGCTCACCCATCGCCGGATTCGCTTCCATGTCTATAGGGCCGATTTGGCTAAGGGGCAGCGGATCGCTCCAGGTACCCGGTGGGTGACCTCGGGCGGGGTGAAATCGAAACTGCCCGTCGGTGTGGCCCAGCAATTGACGCTCGAGGCCCTTGATTGGGCTTGAGGCAGCAACAATCTTGAACGGGAGCTATTTTTAGGCCTTTAATCGCATATTTGTGCCTTGCAACTAGCCTCCGAACTGCCACCATCGAGGGAGAAGAGCGTATGGTTGGCTCGATTCGCAGGGCAGCGTTGCGTCTTGAGATTGATCAGGTGCGACATGTCCGGCGGACTCAAGAGTCGTGGGTGTCTTGGCGATAGCTCAAGACGCCCGAGGAGCGTATCCCGGAAGTCATCTTGGAGTAGATGACGGAGGACCGGGTAAGAGGACCATGGGTTGGGAATCCCCCTCGCCCACAACAGAGAGAGTGAAAGAACAAGTCATGCAGATCACCAGTCGAATTACCCTGGCGTTCGCCGTCAGTGCAGGTACATGTACAGGTATCGCCACCGCTGCGGCTCCTACCTTTCAAGAGAAGGAGCAGGCGGCCATCCAATTCCGTCAGGACAACCCTCAAGCCCGCATCATGGATCGCTTCGAGCGTCCTCACAAGATCGCAGCTAAGCGAATCGCCACTGGCGCTACGGCCTTGGAATCAGCCAACGCAGCTCGGCAATCTGTAGCCACCATGTTGGGTGTTGATGTCAATGAGTTCATCGCTGAAGGACCATTTCCGGATGGATCGCATTCCATCAATCTCGGTTGGCAACCTGAAACGGAGACCTATAAGTTCACCAGCGTCTATTGGACGCAAACAGCTGATGGTCTGCCCGTGTGGCGGACTCGCCTCAACGTGCTTGTTCGCAATGCGGCTGAATTTCCTGCTGTGTACGTCACCAGTGATGTACGAGAAGTGGGCAACTTTACCGCTCCGGCCGACCGTCGACCCAACCTAAGCCTGGCACGTGCTGCAGCCAATCGTGAAGTGGGCATTGCCGCCACGATGACCAATCCCGAGGTCGTGTGCTTCGCTGGCATAGATGACATGCGATTTACGCCACGGGCTGCAATGGTCTTTGAGGCAGAAATCGGTTCCAAGCTCAACGATAGCTTTGAGAAGTATCTCCTCATTGTGGATCTTGAAACGGGTGCTGTCTTGCACCTGGAAGATCGAATCGTTCATGATGTCTCGGGTACGGTCAGTGGTCTGGCAACCCAAGGCTCAGGTGCGGATGAATGTGAAGATGAATTGCCCATGGCCATGCCCTATCTGTTGGTCTCTGGTGGTGGAAATAGCGCCTACACGGATGCTTCAGGTAACTTCTCGCTTCCAGGATCTGGAAGTGTCACAGTTTCAGCTGGTGTTTCAGGTGAATGGTTTGCAGTCAACAATGCAGCCGGTGGGGAAACCTCCGAATCAACGACCATTCCAAATGGTGGATTTGGCGCGATTACACTTAATGAAAGCAACAACAACGAGGCCGTTCGAGCCCAGGTCAACGGATATGTCGAGTCCAATGTTGTTCGGGACTTCACCCTGGGGCTCGTGCCTGATTTTCCCGTCATCGGCAACCAGAACGGTTTCCCGGTCAACGTGATGGTGAGCGGGTCTTGCAATGCCTTCTATGACTACTCATCGATCAACTTCTACCCGCTGAGCGGTGGTTGCAACAACACCGCCTTCTCTGTGGTCGTGCATCACGAGTATGGACATCACTTGGTTTCGAGTGGTGGCTCAGCTCAGGATGCCTATGGTGAAGGTATGGGTGATGTGTTAGGTGTACTCATCACGGGCGATCCCAAGCTGGCGCGTGGCTTCTACCAGGGTGATTGCGTCGACGGTATCCGGAATGCCGACAACGATTTCCAATACCCCTGCTCGGGTGAGATCCATTACTGCGGCCAGCTGATTTCGGGCTGTGCCTGGGACATGCTTCTCTTGATGGAAGAGACCTATCCGAACGGCAATGACATCGTCAGTCGACTCTTCATCGAGTCGATCACGCTCCACTCGGGTGGTTCGATCGATCCTACGATTACTCTCGATATCCTGACTCTGGATGATGATGATGGCGATCTTGACAACGGAACGCCTCACTCCGTCGAAATTCTTGCTGCAATGGAACTCCACAGCATGGATGAGATTCCAGAGCCACTGGGCAATGACTTCTGTAGCGATGCCTATGCCGTGACAGACGGTTCCACGGCCTTCTCGACCGTGGGTGCCTTCACTGACGGTGATCCCTACAACGATGCCCAGTGCACTGGCACCTACCTCGGCGAGATGGCATCTGATGTGTGGTTCAGCTACGAGGCGTGCGAGAGCGGGCCGATGACGGTCAGCACGTGCGACTCGGTTACCTTCGATACCGACATCGTTGTGTACGAGGGCAATTGTGAGAACAAGACTCAGGTGTCATGCAATGGTGACGGAGCAGGTTGTGGAGGTTACACCTCGACACTCACCTTCGACGCTGTCCAAGGCGGCCAATACCTCATCCGCGTCGGCGGTTGGGATAGCAGCAGCATCGGATCAGGCAACCTCCTGATCGATGGACCTGGTGTTGGGCCACCCTGCAACACGCTTGTCACGATCGAATTGCCTAATGGTGCACCGGACATTGTCGATCCAGCTGGCGGCACCATGGTTGATGTCACCATCACGCCTGGCAGTGCCGAGCCTGATCCTGGTTCAGCCATGCTGTACTTCAACAACAATGGCATGGGTTGGGCGCCCCGGCCCATGGAACACCTTGGCGGAAACGACTACCTCGCGATGTTCCCCTCAATGGAGTGCGGCGCGGTCGACTGGTACATCAGCGTGATGGCCAAGGGCCAGGAAATGACGCTTCCTGGAAATGCTCCCGATTCGAGTTACTCGGCCGCCGTATTGACGGATGTCGAAATAGCCTTTGATGACAACTTCGAGACTGACCAGGGTTGGATGGTCACCAACGGTGCAACTGAAGGTAACTGGGATCGTGGTGTGCCAGCCGGTGACGGTGGTGCTCGTTGTGACAATCCCACCGATGCTGACGGCTCAGGTTCTTGTTATGTAACAGGCAACGCCTTTAACGAGGATGTTGACGGAGGCACGACGATCCTGACGTCGCCAGAGATTCCTTGCTCCGATGGCAGCACGGTCTCCTACTGGCGTTGGTACAACAACGGATCGCCCTGCAACGGGTCTGATCCGCTCAACGACATCATGGAGATCGAGATTTCCTATGACGGCGGATCCTCCTGGGAAAATCTGGAAACGGTTGGCCCCAGCAACGAGGCCAGTGGCGGTTGGTACAACCCGAGCTTCGTGCTCGGGGAAGTCCCCAACGGCACGATCATGCTCCGATTCGTGGTCGGTGACCTCGGAACCGGATCTGTCATCGAGGCTGCTGTTGACGGTGTCCTGATCCAGAAGCCCACATGTGAAGATGATCCAGACTGTCCTGGTGACTTCGATGGCAGTGGTGTGATCGATGTCAACGATGTCCTGCACCTGATTAGTAGTTGGGGCGGTGATGGCGGTGATGTTGATGGCAACGGGACGACCGATGTCAATGACCTTCTTCTGCTACTGTCTCTTTACGGCGACATCTGCTGAGTCGAATCTCACAGACCTGCATGCCACGCGGCCCGGGACTCGTCCCGGGCCGCGTTTCGTTGCAAAGTTGTCTTGTTGTCCGGGCAGTGTCTCAGCCAGCCGTTGCCGCTTCGACCGTAGTGGAATCGTTATCCATGCGAGTTTCGATCTCGTCTTCCTCTTCGGGGTAGGCAATGCGACCGTGATAGATGGCCGTGACCCGAGCAATGATCGCGGTCTGAATCGACTCCAACTCACGGAAGGTCAAGGCGCATTCGTCAAACTGATTATCCATAAGTCGCTTGCGGGCGAGTTCGCGGACCAGATTTTCGATCTGGGCAGGCTTTGGATCGCTCATGGCTCGTGTCGCCGATTCAACGCAATCGCTGAGCATCAGGATGGCAGCTTCACGAGTTCTTGGCCGTGGTCCCGGGTATCGGAACTCGATCTCGTCAACGGCATCGCGACCTTCATCTTCAGCTTTCTGCCGCTCAGCGTGGTAGAAGTATTCCACCAGGGTTGAACCATGATGTGACTCGATGAAATGGATGATTTCACGTGGGAGGTTGTATTCCTTGGCGAGTTCAACGCCGTCCTTGACGTGACCAATGATCACAAGAAGGCTCATGGCTGGGGAGAGCTTGTCATGCAAGTTGTCGCCGGGTTGCTGGTTCTCCACGAAGTACATCGGCTTGTTCATCTTCCCGATGTCGTGGTACAGGGCCCCGACATAGACCAGCAGGCTGTCCGCACCAATCGCGTCGGCAGCGGCTTCGGCGATATGGGCGACCTGTAGTGAGTGGTTATAGGTGCCCGGAGCATGTTGCTGAAGTTGTTGCAAGAGTGGCCTGCGGGGATCGCGGAGTTCCGCCAGGGTCATGCCTGTGGTGATCCCGAAGACCTGCTCGATGCTGGGCAGGATGCCCAACACGAGGAAGCCGATCGCCAAACTCGCAACACCGGATTGCAAAGCCTGAAGGGCGACCTGACCCCAAGCTTCAAACAGGAGGGGCAACTCAATCATGTTGAGCACGATGCATCCAACGGCGAGGACGACAGCCGTGACCAGTGAGGCCCTGATGAGCGTATTGCGATGCCTGACCTCGGTGACTTGAGCAATCATGGCCCCGGTGCCAGCCATCATCAATATGAACCAACCGATACCTTCTTGCAGGGCCATGGTGGCGATTGCGGCCTGGATACCACCGATGAACACGGCCAGGCGGCGGTCATAGGCCAGTCGAACGACGACAACTGTGAAGAGCAGGGGTGCAATGGCTGCCGCGTATAGGAATGCCGGCGCTTCGGCGGAGATCCAGGAGGTGACGGCCAACATAGAAACTATGAGGAAACACAACGCGACCAGTCGAATTGGGTTTCGGCCAATTCGAACATGCGAGGTGACGGCATAGGCTGCCATGAAGACGGACAGGATGGCAAGCAGGGCGATGATGCCAATCCGAGGAAGCCAACGACGGGTAAAACTTCCCGACTCTGAGAAGAAGTAGGCTTCTTGTAATGCCGAATCGATGTGTTCAGGTGCCAATTCATCGCCACGTCGCCAGATGATCTCCCCTTTTTCATGTTCGATAATGACTGGCTTCACTGCTGCGGCGAGGTCTTCTCGAATTCGCTCGGTTTCAGCAATATCCAGCATGACGGTGGGTTGACCATCGCGCACGATACGACCTGTAATGGTTGGTATAAGCGCTTCCGGAAATCCTGCTCGGGAGACGGCCCGAACAAGTCGCTCCGGCGGTGCAGAGGCATTGAGTTGCTTGGTGGAGGTGGACTCTCCTGCGAGGGGCAAAGAACGCCCGTCCGGAAGTCGCAATTGGCGCCGCCTGGCATCGGTAGTTTGATAGATCATGTACTCCTGTTCTTCCAGGACAGGAATACGCTGCATCTCCTTTTCCATCAATTGCTGCACGTAATCCAACCATTGATCAGTGGCTTCGCCATCCAGGGTCATATCCTGCAAGGTTGCCAGCGAGAATTCATCCAGCTGGTATTGATCCTGCAGTTCGCCAGCAAGTGCCGTGGGATCTGTCTGGCCAGCAACAGCAGTGGGTAGTCCTGCCAGGGAGGCTTGGAGTCGATTGAGAAGATCCTCGTTGGTGACATAAATCCTTGGCGCATTTTCAGCCGCTTCAAGACGCTTGGTCTTGGTGGCCTCGATGTCCTGGACCTGATAGCTAATCCGATTGAGCTTGGTGTTCGAAACATAGTGGCCGACTCGAACCAACAACTGATCGCGTGACCAAGTGACCAGCAAGCTGACGAGCACCAGGAAGCAGAAGATGATGACAGCAGTGCGTATGAACTCCGGACGCAACATGGCCTGCCGCAAGGCCATCGTGGGCTTGGGCAGGTTGCGGCGCAACTCCTGGCGTCGCTGTTCGGAGCGACTTGAGGAGGTCTTTGCTGACGACTTGGATCGGGCAGATTTTGCCATCTATCAGGGTGTCCATGGGGCTTTGAGGGCCCGGAAGTGTGTTCTCACTATCGGCTCACGGCCCGCGTCATCTTCCCCGTGGCCAGTCGGGTCGTGGTAGGGTGGCCAGGGTGACCGGCATGATGATCCCCAGACTTCGTCCTAAGTCAAGCCAATGGCCCCTGAAGGCACAGGGAAGGCCTTTTTTGCTGGTTCTCGCCACCCTGGTTGCTGGGGGTTGCAGCAGTGGGCCACCACCGGCCCCCGGATCTACTCTCGTCTTCACCCCAGCCCA
Organism: Planctomycetota bacterium; assembly: GCA_036339555.1. Taxonomy (GTDB): domain Bacteria; phylum Planctomycetota; class Phycisphaerae; order Phycisphaerales; family SM1A02; genus UBA1668. Next base: position 6,960 of record JAYZAT010000043.1, on the reverse strand, counting down.
GGCTACTCAATCGAAGGCAGTACTCCAGAAGGTGGCCCAGGAGACGCCCAGGGATCCAGTTGTCCCGCTCGACCTGCTTCCGTCTGATGGTGTTCGATGGGAGACCATGTCGGCTGCAGTCAACTTCGCCGTGGGGGTGCCAGAGTTGGAGATGGCCGTAGTCGACTCCGTCGAAGTCTCAGATCGTGAACATGTCTTCTATCTGGTGGATCCCCATTCCTGGCCAGCCACCGTCACCGTGAGAGGTCTTGATACTCCACCAGGTGTCGAGGTGGAAGCGGTCATGGGACCTGATCCATCTGAACCGGCCAGTCAGCGTCGAGCAGCTGACATCCGAACCCGGGTGCTTGCTGCGATTGAACAATATGGGCGTATCCGACGGCTGCCCGCCTACACCATTTCCAGCAGTTCTGAAAAGTCTCTGGACAGGTAAGTACTTATTGGGCGCTTGCATCGCCCCGTATACTCCAACCGTGTTCTGTGTTCTCACACTCATTGTACTTGGACAGATCTCACTGTTTGACGAACTGAGTCCGCTCTACCCGGATACATCAGTCTCGAGCGGCGCTTCCCAATGGTCGAGTGACACCGCTTGTGATTGGCCGACTGGCGTTCATGTGCTGGTGGATTCTCCAGGACAGCAAAAAGGCATCTTGCGTGTGCTGGACGAAACGGGCCAGCCCATTGATGATCTTGCTGTCTTTCGGCTGCACGATGTCCCCGTGGAGGAGAACACCGGTCTTGATAGCCGTACCGAGCAATTCAAGGACACCATCAATCCACATGTCATTCGGCGTGCTCCCTTTCGGATCTATGAGGCCCTGGAGCCATTGGATGTCGTCAACGGAACCGTGATGCTGCCCGAGGATGTCGGACCGCTTGCATTTCGATTTGAAGTGAAGCCACAAGCACCAGGCACAAGATCCCTGCGCATTGAGTTGGACTCAGACCAGGAAGATCAAACGCTCGCGTGGTCAATACGAACGCATGATTGGCGTTCTCCACCTCGCGAAGACCTCGGCTTTGGGTACACGAACTGGTTTAGTCCAACAGTGATGGCTGAACGTCATGGCGTGAAGGCTTGGAGTGAAGATTTCTGGCCAGTCCTCGCGTCTTACGCTGCGCTCATGGCACGTGGTGGGCAGGACACCTTCTGGATGCGTTGGCCTGATTTTTTCGATTCTCAAGGTGACACCTGGGTGCTGGATGAGTCACGTTTGGATCGGTATATCAACATCTTCCTCGATGCCGGATTCCATGTCATCGAAGGAGCGCCCGTGGCGCGTCGACCTGGTGGAGATTGGTCCAGTGAAACCCTGGAACTTTCAATTCCGCGTGTGCCCGCGACTGGAGAAGAAGGTCGACGGATTCTCGCGGATCTTTCGGGCCAACTCCGGGTATTCATGTCGACTCGTGATTGGATGGATCATTGGATCCAGCACATCGCAGATGAGCCCACTGATGTCAACGCGGAGGATTACCGTCTGTTATCAGCTCAACTGCATGCGTTGCTACCAGGTGTACCCGTGATCGAGGCGACCATGACCAGGTCGCTGGTAGGCGCAGTGGATATTTGGTGTCCCCAGGTTCACAAGTTTCAGCAGAACCGTGTGTTCTTCGAGGAACGGCAGGCTGCGGGAGATCGTGTCTGGACATACACATGTCTCGTTCCAGGTGGTCCCTGGTTAAATCGGCTATTGGATCAGGAGCGATTGCGTTCGGTGTACTTTGCCTGGGCTGCGGAACGCTTTCAGGTCCAGGGATTCCTGCATTGGGGCTTGAATCACTACAAAGCCGATCCCTTCAAGCAGTCCGTGGTGGATCATCCTGCTATGCCTGAAACCACCAATAAGCTCCCCGCAGGCGACACCCATGTGGTCTTTCCGGGGCCAGAAGGCCCTTGGTCCAGTACCCGGTTCGAAGCGCAACGCATTGGTCTTGAAGATCTCACTGCCTTGCGTGCGCTACGTGAATCGGATTCGGAGCATTGCCAACGCTTGATTGATCACGTTTTTCGTGGCTATGACAGTTGGGAAGACGACGTCGAGGTCTACCGGGGCCATCGACGTGCATTGCTGGAGGCTGTTTCAGCGAACAGCGGGCAGTCGGCCTCAACCAGTCGGTGAGAGTTCATGGTGTCCGGTTGCCTGTTGAAGCTGATGTGCAACCCGGAACAAAGTCGTCTCACCCAAGAAGGGAGCCTGGAGTTGTACGCCCACCGGTAGCTTGATGCCATCGACTTCGGCAAGACCACCGGGAATAGAGATCGCTGGAATGCCGGCGATGTTGGCTCCAACCGTGTAGCGATCACAGAGGTACATGGTTAATGGATCAGCAATCTCACCAATGCCAAACGCTGGCTCAGCAGTGGTGGGGCCCAAGAGGACATCGCACTTTTGGAACACTGACTTGTACTCGTCGTGGATCACACGGCGTGCCTGAAGTGCCTTCTTATAGTAGGCGTCGTAATAACCGGCGCTGAGCACGTACGTCCCCAACATGATGCGGCGCCTTACTTCAGGTCCGAATCCCTCTCCGCGAGAGCGGGCATAAAGATCCTCCAAGGATTCACCGGGATTGATTTCGGCCCGCCGTCCATACCGAATCCCGTCGAAACGCGCCAAGTTACTGGAGGCCTCTGCTGTCGCCACCACGTAGTAGGTTGCGATTCCGTGATCGGTCATTTTCAGGTCCACTTCGATGATGGTGGCCCCTTGTGATTCCAGCACCGCACGGGCTTCCTCGACCGCAGCTTCCGCCGCGGGATGATTTCCTTTGTGACGATGTTGACGGGGAATGCCAACAACCAGTGGCTTCTGCTCTTGCAGGGCTGCCAGGTAGTCAGGAGGATCGGTATCAACCGAAGTGGAATCGCGGCGATCAGGGCCAGCGATCACGTTCATGATGGCAGCGGCGTCGGCGACGTTCCGTGTTAGGGGACCAATGCAATCCAGGCTAGAACCAAAGGCGACCAGGCCCCATCGACTTACGCGTCCATAGCTGGGTTTGAGACCGGTGACGCCACAAAGAGCTGCCGGCTGACGAATCGAACCACCCGTATCAGAACCAAGCGCGGCGGGTACCAAGCCTCGGGCTACGGCAGCAGCGCTACCTCCGGATGAACCACCAGGCACCCGGTCTGTTGCCCAGGGATTTCCTACGGCCCCAAATGCGCAATGTTCAGTGGACGATCCCATGGCGAATTCATCGCATCGAACCGTACCCACAAGCACCGCACCAGCGGCTTCCAGTCGTTCCGTTGCCGTACTTTCATACGGGCTGACATACCCCTCCAGGATTCGGGACCCGCAGTTGGTTTCCCGGCCAGCCATCACGATGTTGTCCTTGATGGCCATGGGGACACCAGCCAGTGGCCCAGGGTCATTGCCCGCCTTGATGGCGGCGTCCACTGCCTCAGCCTGCTGCTTGGCAGCATCGGCCTGGACGCGCAGGAAGGCGTGGGTCTCACCGTCACCCGACTCGATTCGCTCTAAGCAAGTTGTGAGCGCCTGGATGGCAGTTGTTTGTCCCGCCTTGATCGCAGAGGCGGTCTCGATGACGCCTGGGAGATCACTCATGCCGAGCCCTCATCTCCACCAAGCACCTTGGGAACAGCGATGAATGGTCCCTCGGTTGCCGGGGCAATTGCCAGGACCTGGGCCGCGTCAAGGGAAGCTTCCGGCTCGTCCGGATCGATCCGGTTGGTCCGATCTCCGGGGTGGGCCATCGGCTCTACGTCCTGGAGGTCCAATTCCCCCAGCGTCGCCACATGGTCAAGGATGGCCGTCAGGTCATGGCGGCAGGACTCCAACTCTTCCTCGGAGAGTTGCAGCCTGGCCAGCTTGGCGACGTGGCGGGTTTCATCCAGGCTCAGGGCAGATGGGGTGGAGTCGGTCATGAAGGGCGAACAATACCACTCCAGGCGACTCCTGTAACGACTGGGCCTCGATCTGGCCGACCTCATGGCATACCCTGAGTGGCCTCCAGGCCCTTGTTATTCATTTTTCCTCTGTCCCGAGACCCCAGGCGACTCAATTCCAGCCTCACCATGGCACCCTGGCTTCCAGCTTTCGAACTCTTCCAAGACGGATTCCCTCAACTATGAATCGTTCGAGCACCTTGATCATGTGGATCACCCGCACAGCCGTGGGGGTGGGGTTGATCGTGCTCGCTTTCGTGATTGCCTACTGGTTGTTCGCAACGGCCCCGAAGGCTGAAGTGAGCAATGAGCCAGTTGCGGGCAGAACTGTTCTAGTCATCGAATCAGCTCCCGTGGAGGTAGCTCGGCAATACAGCGGATACGGCGTGGCGAGAGCCATCGAGGATGCCGATGTTCCGGCGCGAGTGTCTTCAACTGTCACGAATCTTCCAGCAACGAGTCGGGCCGGCAACCAAATCGCCAAGGGCGATCTGCTCATCGAGTTGGATGACATCGATTTCATCGAGGAAGCCACAATGGCCCGCCAGCGGTTGGCAGACATCGATGCCCAGTTGAAATCTCTTGATGTGGAAGAAACGGCGTCACTGCAGACAATCGAGATTGCGCAACAAGACCTTGGACTGATCAAGCGGGAGTTGGGACGTGTCCAGGAAGCCGTCGAAAAAGAAGCGGCCATGCCACGTGAAGCGGACAACGTTCAGAAACAAGTCTTGGCGGCTGAACAGGTGCTGCTGCGAGCTCGTGAAGACCTGGACCAGCTTGCCACTCGTCGGTTGGGACTCCAAGCCCAGAAACGGCGGGAGGAAGCGGCCGAACGGATTGCTCAGGAGCGTGTCGATCGCTGCAAGATCACAAGTCCGATCGATGGTTTCATTGAGCGTATCGATGTGAGCCAGGGCGAGAATCTGGCAGCTGGCGCTCGGGTAGCAAGGATCATCGACCCTCGATCAATTGAAGTGCCCTTGGGCCTGGCGGCTTCCGCTCGTGGTGACGTGTCGGTAGGGGATGACGTTGAACTCATGACCACCGGATCACGCACTCGTGTCTGGAAGGCCCGGGTTGCACGTGTGTCACCCGAAGATGATCCCTCGAGCCGAACCATGAAGGTGTATGCCGAGGTGACACAACCGATGTCGGGAGATCAGCATCTGCCGCCGGGCGCATTCCTGCAGGGTGCGGTATCGGCTGGTCAAGGTGAACGTGCCTGGATTGTTCCTCGTCGCAGTGTTCGAAAGGATCGGATACTGGTCGTTCGAGACGGGGCTGTGATGAGCATACCGGTGTCAATCAAGTACCCGGTGACAGGCGAGTACGAACAATTCGAGGTTCCCGATCGTGATTGGGTCGTCCTGGACGAACCATTGGCGGAAGGTGAATTGATTGTCTTGGCACCTTCTCGAACGTTGGCTGATGGAATGCGTGTCGAGGCTGTGCCTGCTCGTGATTCCCTGGCGACGGCCCGTCGCGAGCCAGTTGGAGACAGTCTTCCGTGAACTTGCCGCGATTTAGTGTGCGGCACATCGTTCCCGTCAATCTCATGATGGCGGCGGTCCTCGTGGCTGGAGTCATTTCAGCCATCACCCTGCGTCGGCAGTTTTTCCCAGAGGTCAAACCATCTGGTGCGATCATTCGCTTGATCCTCCCTGGGGCTTCGCCTGAGGAAGTCGAGGACAACCTGGCGATCAAGGTTGAAGATGCTGTCGCGGGATTACGAGAGGTTGATGAGATTCGGTCCAACCTGACCGAAGGTGGGGGGACGATCGAGGTCACGTTCCACGATGAGATCGATGACATCGCTGGAGCCGTCGATGAAGTCGAACGAACCGTAGATGCCCTACAGGACCTGCCCGAAGAGGCCGAGGACATCCAGGTTTTTGAAGTGGAACACCAGTTGCCGGTGATCATGTTGCTCGCCTACGGCGATGTGGATGAGGAAGTTCTGAAGCGTACGGCGCGGAACATTCGCGATGACCTGCGAAGTCTTCCCCGCATGGGCGAGGTTTCACTCGGCGGTGTCAGAGACTATGAATTGGCCGTCGAGCCAGATACGAGTGAACTTGTTCGGCACGGCATAAGCCTGCCGGAAGTGAGTGCTGCCGTCTCGCGGTGGCTTGTAGATGTCCCCGGCGGTTCACTTCGAAGTGCTGGCAGCACAGTTGGTATTCGGACGCTGGGCGTTCCTGAACAAGGGTCAGCTATTCGTGACATCGTGATCCGGGCAATGCCTGATGGTGAAGTCATCACCGTAGGTGATGTGGCAACTGTTTCGGAGACCTTTGTCGATTCGCCCATTCGAATTCGATATGACGGAAAACCAGCTGCCAACCTCACCGTATCCAAGATCGGTTCGCAGGACATCGTGCTCATGGCACGGATGGTTCGAGCCTATGTGAATGGACGACGCGGCGAGCCCTTGGAGGCTTCCGGCTTGGATAACCTCATCAACCCCACGGTCAAGGAAGCGTGGACGTTGGGGCATGCGCAACGCGGTACGTTGCCCGAAGGTGTCAATGTCGACACGATGACCGATTTGGCTCGGTTCGTAGAAGGTCGATTGTCATTGCTCACAGAAAATGCATTCTACGGAGCCATCTTGGTCTTCCTGACGTTGTTGCTCTTCCTGAACTGGCGGGCAGCTTTCTGGGTTGGGATTGGGCTTGTTACGGCCATGTGTGGAACATTGGTAGTCATGCAACTTCTTGATGTGACGCTGAACCTTTTGACCATGTTCGGGCTCATTATTGTGATCGGACTACTTGTAGATGATGCCATTGTTGTCTGTGAGAACATCCAGGCACGCAGCGATCGCGGTGAAGCACCGTTTGATGCAGCGATCAACGGGGCTCGACAGGTTCAGTGGCCTGTTGTGGCAACAGTATTGACGAGTATCGTGGCCTTTCTTCCCCTGATGTTCATCAAGGGCATGGTTGGTGATCTGATGGGTGCTCTGCCACTGGTTGTCGCCATCGCCTTGGCCATGAGCCTGTTGGAATGCCTCGGGATGTTGCCGGGTCACATGG
>JAYZAT010000042.1:0-11517 GCA_036339555.1 Planctomycetota bacterium | reverse complement strand
TCAACTCGGCAATACCCGCAGGGCATCCAGTTCTTCCACCATCGCGGTAAATCGCAGGACGACGCTGCGGATGAGCTGTCCGGTTCGTGAGTTCGCATCGGCGTCAGCCATGCTGAGGCTCGAGGCAAAGGCGGGAATCCTCATCACGATGAGGGCTGCCAACAAGAAGTCCTCGGTGGCGTCCTCGATCGAATACCCATGCACACCACCCATGACCAGAGCGTCATGCCAGGCATGGATAACCTCCATGTGATGGCCGGCTCGATCTTCGATCAGGTCGCCGCCGCCGAACAATCTCGCAAGATCAACCGCCCCAATGCCCCGGCTCACCAGTTGCCAATCAAAGATGCAGGCTCGGGGCTGTATACCACTTTCATCCATCATGACGTTGTCGGCTCGCAGGTCGCTGTGGAGCAATGTCTTGGGTCGACTCCGCATTCGATCATCGATCCAGTCTCGGGCCTCTTCGATGCGGTATGCCATTTCGATGCCGCGTTGACCGATGATGTCTTCCCACTTGTTGCGAAAGGCTTCCCATTCCTCGTGGCCCGCAACGGAATAGAAATTGTCCTTCCATTCCCAGGGCACCCAATCCAACTTTGAGAGTTCAAGGTTGTCCCAGTATCGAGCTTGCATGGTGCCGATCTCGGCAACCGTCCTGCAGATCCAATCATGCGACATGCCCCTGATTTGGTCACAGGGAGTCATCCAGGACAGGTCTTCCATGATGATGACTTCTTCCCCATGTGTGGCTGAAGCGTGGAAGATGCGCGGGACTCGGGTTTGAATGCCAGGAGCGATCTCTTTGTAAAAACGGGCTTCCCGCTGGAAGGCATGCATATTTTCGCTGATCTCATTGAATTCACCCGGTGGCGGGGGAATCTTGATCACGATTGTGCTGGGAAGCGCCTCATCCGAAGAAGCCCAGGTCAGTTCAGCCTTGGCCATTGTGCTGAGGAATCCCGTCTCCTCGGCGCCGAGTCCGGAAGCGTGGCTGTCAACGATCTCTCCAAGGTGGCCAAGGACAGCATTGAGCCAGTCAGTGGTTATGCCTTTGATGTCGTGGGGCGCTGGCATCAACTGCGTAGGCTGCCAAGCATGGCATCCGTGTTATCACGGGCATCACCGAAGAGCATCCGTGTGTTCTCTTTAAAGAACAAGGGGTTCTGCACCCCGGCATACCCGGTCGCCATGCTTCGTTTCATGACGACGACCATCTTGCTCTTCCAGACCTGGAGTACGGGCATCCCCGCGATGGGGCTGCCCGGGTTGTCCTCTGCATCCGGGTTCACGATGTCGTTGGCACCAATGACGAGCACGACATCCGTATCCGGGAGGTCGTTATTGATTTCGTCCATCTCCATAACGATGTCATAGGGGACACCGGCTTCTGCCAGGAGCACATTCATGTGGCCGGGCAGGCGACCAGCTACGGGGTGAATTGCGAAACGAACTTTGACACCAGTATCACGGAGCTTGCGGGTCACCTCTGCCAAGGCATGCTGGGCCTGGGCGACCGCCATGCCATAACCCGGCACAATGACCACGCTCTTGGCCGACATCATCTCATCGGCTGTGTCTTCTGCAGAGATCCTGATGACCTCGCCTTGGTCCACATCGCCTGTGCTGGCGACGGTTCCACCATCGGTCCCGAAGCCACCAAGGATCACGCTGACAAAGGAACGATTCATGCCGCGGCACATGATGTAAGACAGGATGGCGCCACTGCTGCCAACCAGGGCCCCTGTGATGATCAGGAGATCATTGCCCAGCATGAAGCCCGCAGCGGCGGCGGCCCAACCAGAGTAGGAATTGAGCATCGAGACGACAACGGGCATGTCGGCGCCACCGATGGCAGCGACCAGGTGAGCCCCGAGTATGCCGGTCAACGCTGCAGCAATCACCAAGAGGACAACGCCCGTGGCCGTGGCCTCACTGTTGAGGAACCAGACGCCCAGCAGGATCGTGATGACCAGGCCAATGAGGTTGAGCAGGTGTCGGGCCGGCAACATTAATGGCTTGCCCGACATCTTTCCATGGAGCTTGAGGCAGGCAATGATGGAGCCGGTAAAGGTGATGGCGCCAATGCAGATGCCCACGTACACCTCGATCTCGTGCACGGTCATTTCGGCTGGCGTCATGCCTCCGTGGGGATCCAGGAAGCTGGCAAAGCCTACGAGCACTGCTGCTATGCCCACGAAGGAGTGCAGCAGGGCGACCAGTTGAGGCATCTCGGTCATCTTGACTCGAACGGCAAGCCAGCCGCCAACGGCGAGTGCTGGGACCATAGCGATGGCCAGGATGCCGTAGCGGTTGACCTCGGCACTGAAGATGGCCACGCCCAGGGCGAGAATCATTCCGACGATGCCATAGAGGTTGCCTCGTTCAGCAGTTTCCTGTTTCGAGAGCCCGCCCAGGCTCATGATGAACAGCACCGCGGCAACCAAGTAAGCGATCGTCACGAAGCTGTCACTGCTGACAGGTCCGTGCGGAATCTCCGTGAGTGTGACGGTGGCCAGGTTGTACGCTTGATACATCACCTGGCTACTTCCTGAACATCGCAAGCATTCGACGGGTCACGGTAAACCCGCCAGCAATATTGATCGTGGCGAAGAACACGGCGAAGGCACCGAAGACGATGGCCGCCGTGTTTGCATGGGTGGATAAGTGCAGCATGCCCCCGAGAATGATGATGCCGCTGATGGCGTTCGTGACACTCATCAGCGGTGTATGCAGGGCTGGGGTCACGTTCCAGACCAACTGCCAGCCAACGAAGCATGCAAGCACGAAGACTGTGAAGTGTTCGACGAACGAGATTGGTGCCCAAATACCGATCACGAGCGCCAGAAGGATGGCGCCGAGAATGCCAGCGGCCTTCCCAACGCCATTGCTCGCAGCTTCCTTGGCGCGAGCAGCTTCCTCTTCGTTTTCTGGAAGGGGACGTGAACCGAAGTCCTTGGCATAGGCGGGGGTCTCAGGCTTGGCTTCTTCTCGCTTGGGCGGTGGCCATGTGACTTCACCGTCTTGCATGACCAGTGCGCCACGCACGACTTCATTCTCGCGGTCGATTGTGAAGTTTTCGCCACCACCCATTTCCTCCAGCATCTTTACCAGTGTGCTGGCATAAAGACGGCTGGAAAGAATCGACATCCGGCTGACCAGGTCGGTGTATCCGATGATCGAAACCCCGTGATGAACGATCTTCTTGTCAGGCTCAGTCAGGGCGCAGTTGCCACCTTTCTCGGCGGCGACATCGACGATGACCGATCCTTCCTTCATGCTCTCAACCATCCCGGCCGTGATCAGTGTGGGGGCCTCTCGGCCGGGGATGATGGCCGTGGTGATGATGATGTCTACTTCGATGGCCTGCTGTGCAAAGAGGGCCATTTCGGCTTCCAGGAAGGAGTCACTCATCACCTTCGCGTAGCCACCTTCACCTTCGCCGGATTCTTCGAAGTCCAGTTCAAGGAATTCGCCACCCAGGCTCTGAACCTGCTCCTTGACAGCCAGGCGGGTATCAAAGGCACGCACGATGGCACCAAGGCCGCGTGCTGTTCCTAACGCGGCAAGGCCTGCAACGCCGCCGCCGATGATCAGGATCTTGGCAGGATCGATGCGGCCTGCAGCCGTCATCTGGCCAGCGAAGTACCGAGGATAGGCGTGGGCGGCCTCGATCACCGCGCGATAGCCCGCTACGCCAGCCATGGCACTGAGGGCATCCATCTTCTGTGCACGTGTGATTCGTGGCACGCAATCCATAGCCAGGACAGTCGCCTTGCGGGCCGAGAGGTGTTCTAGCAGTTCGCTGTTGTCTGCTGGTTGAACAAACGACAGGATCCTGCCGCCCTCGCGAAGCGCATCTACTTCTGTCAGCAGTGGTGGCTTGACCTTGAGGACGAGATCTGAATCAGACCAAACGGTTTCGGCGGTGACAACCGTGGCGCCTACTTCGGTGTACTGGTCATCTGTGAATTCGGCGCCCTTGCCAGCCGATTGCTCGATCATCACCTCGAAGCCCATCTCACGCAATTGACGAACGCTGCGTGGCACAGCGGCGACACGGCGCTCCAGCGGATCAAGTTCGCGGGGAATGCCGACCTTCATCGCTGGGCAGGAATCCTGGGCAGAGGTCAAGGTTTGATGCCGCAGGCATGACGGAGCTGCTGGCAGGGGTCGGATTGTAGTGAATCACCATCCATTCGGGGTTGTGGGGCGATATTGGCCTGATGACTGCCGGAAAGCACTCCGGGGATGGGTGCCCTTTTAAGGGCGTACAGTGTTCTCATGGTTGGATTACTTTTGGTTCCGTGGGTCGCCTTGGCTGCCGGTCTCGAACCGGTGCCAGTGCATGATGCTGAATTTGATGCAGAGATCACCACCTGGACCCTGGAGGGCTCACGCCAACCGGGGGATGCACGGTTGGTTAGCAGCAAAGGTACGCCGGATACCTCAAGTGGCCAGTGTCTTGCCCTGTCTTCCGGGGAGGCAGTTCGCAGTTGCGGACCGATCATCCCGGCGATTCCCAAGGGGACGTCTCTCGACATCAACCTGTCCCTGGGGCCCTTGTCGGACCCCTTGGCCCGGTTGAAGATTCAACTCATCAACAGTCAGGATGAATCAGTTGCCGTTCAGTTTCTGGAACCAGGACAGCACTGGACTCGAAAACGAGTTTCCATTCCATCAAGCCCCGAGACGTCGGAACCGTGCTGGCTGCGATTGACTCAGGTTGGTGACAAGGGTGGCTTGTTGCTCATCGACAATCTCGCGATTGAACGCATCGGTATGCCCGAGCCGGGGTTCATTTCATTGTTCGATGGTGAAACGCTCGAAGGATGGGTTGGTGATACCACTGGGTATGAAGTGCAGGATGGTGCGATCCGGTGCAAGCCTAATGGTGGAGGAGATCTTCGTAGTGCAGATGAATATGAAGACTTCATATTGCGATTTGAGTTCAAGTTGACCGCCGGTGGTAATAACGGCATTGCCGTACGGGCACCCATTGAGGGCAACGCTGCTTACGAGGGGATGGAAATCCAGGTCATTGATAACACTGCCGAGCAGTATGCCGATCTCAAGCCCTGGCAGTTTCATGGTTCAGCCTACGGCATCGCCCCTGCAGAACGTGGTTGGATGTTGCCCCCGGGTCAATGGAATCGAGAGGAGATTCGGCTCAAAGGCGATCGGTTGACGGTGACTCTGAACGGACATGTCATCCTGGATACGCATGTCGGTGCGATCCTGGATGCAGGCCCACCCTCGGGGGCCGCGCACCCTGGGGCGAGCCGAACTCACGGGCATATCGGATTCTGTGGTCATGGGAGCGATGTCGCTTTTCGAAAGATCAGGATTCAACCCCTCAAGAAGCCAGGAAAAGATCTTTGAACACCTGTGTTCTCATCGCGATGGCCGTGATGACGGCCGAGGGCAGTGCTCATCAATCATCACTTGCCGCCTCTCGGGCACCGATCAAGTTGGTGCATGAGCAGACCCTTGAGATGCCTCCGGGCACGCACCGGCCCGAGGTACTCGTGGGCGATGACGGTGAAGTGATCGTCGCCGTTGTTCAGCCTGTCGGCCCACCCGGTGAAGGCCAAGTGAAACACCGGGCGTATCGCTTCGATTCCGATCTCAACCAGGTTGGGGAACCCATGAACTTGACATGGAACGAACCACCCTGGGGCGAGCCGGCAGATCATCGGGCAGCTTGGACTGGTGATGAACTGGTCGTGGTCTACCAAACGCTCAACTTCCCGGAACGCGGCCGTCCGAGGCGTGGCGGGGGGCCTGCTGAAGATCACGCGATCGATCAGTCGTTGATGTTGGCACGTTTCGATCTGGAAGGCAATGAATTGTTTCGCGGTCCGATTGTCGAACAGGTAACGAATTTCTACATCGACAACTTTCCTGATCATTGCCTCCTGTTGGAGGGTGATTCGCTGCTTGTCTCGACAGGCACTCGAGGCGGCATCATCCAGCAGGCGAGCCCCACAGTAGCGTTGCGTGAAGTCAACCTGGAGGGCGAGGTTCTGGCGGAGCATCGATTGCCTCAGGATCCGGACAATATCCAGGGAACCATTGGCAACAGCATGATTCGGCTGGACGATCAATTGGTGATGGTGTCCGGCAGACCCATGGCGGGGGCGGGCTTGACTCTCTCCTTGATTGAAGGGACCGAGCACATGTCGACCAAGCCTATGGCGAAGTTTCCTTCGACTGAGGAGCGTCATTTTCCCACCGACATATTGCAGGTCGGAGAGTGTCTCTTGGTGGGGTACATCGCACGATCGCAAAGTGGCGGAGACCCACAGAAAAATCCGTATGCGCCACACCTGCTCATCATTGGTCCTGGCATGAATGAAGTGGCAGACCTGGCGGTGGGCGTGGAGGGCTTTGCGCATGTCCACCCGACGATGGCCCTCATGGGTGATCGACTGCTCTATTGTTGGAGTCAGCGGTTGCCACAGGGGCCAGGCTGGATGCCCCAAGTGATGATTGAGGTTTTTCGAATCGAGCCTTCCGCGGAGTGATTGATGGGAGTTTCCAGGGTTCTTGGGGGCGGTCAATCTACTCTGCCCTGATTTCCTCTTGACAGGCCTAGGTGCTGGACTCAGCATGACCAATGAAGAGAAATGGAGAACCTCCCCTGTGGATGCACATTGCCGTCATTCCAATCCGGAGCTTGGGTATCCTTGCTGCACCTGCTGTCGCAGGTACTGAGGCCTATGTGACATGGGGGAATGCAACCTGGGATTCACTGACCGAGCAGGGCAGCGTTGAAGTTCGCTGGCAAAGTGATGAACAAACCCTGGCAGGATTTCAGTTCAATATTTCCGAGGGGAGCACGTTACTTGGGGTTGAACCTCTTGAGTGCGATGAGGGGTGGTTACTCAATGCCTCTGAAAACCTAGTCCTCTGTTTCGCAATTCAGCCAAATGTATACATCGATCCTTCGGAAACGGATGTTGGACTCGTGACCCTTGTGTTTGAAGCTCCATACGCAACACAACTCACCTTTGTCGATCCGATCTTTGCGACGCCTGAAGCCCAGGAGATCGATGCCTTCGTCCAAGACATTCATTACGTAGGACTGCCCAACTGTCCCGCTGACGTCTACCCGGTTGGTGGAGGCGATGGGATTGTGGATGTCAATGACGTCCTCGGGATCATCGGCGACTGGGACGTCTTTGACAGCCCCTTTGATGTGAACGGTGATGGAATTGTCGACGTGTCGGATGTTCTGGAAGCCTTGAATGGTTGGGGCGACTGTGACTGAACGCGTGCCGAGCGGGACGGGGAGTGAGGAAAGAACACATGTGGATTCGGTGGGCCAGCACGATTCTTGCCGTGTCGGGCGCGGCAACTGCATTTGAACCATGCCAAGTCGATTTGCTCTTGAGCAATGAGGCCACTCCTGAAGCCATGATTGGCACTTCGGTCGCCATGGACGGTGCTTGGCTGGCCGTTGGTGCCCCCCTGGATACGGGTTTGGCTTGGGCGAGCGGAACGGTATACGTCTATCAATGGGTTGATGGTGAATGGGTTCTTGAGAGTCGTCTCATGGCCGAGGATGGCGACATTGGTGACATGCTGGGCGTGAGTGTGGACTTGCTTGGTGACACTATCATCGCCGGTGCCTGGTTTGATAATGACGATGGCAGCAACTCTGGTGCGGCCTACGTGTTCCAGCGTGATGACACATCGGGCTGGTCGCAGATCCAGAAGTTGGTCATGCCCGATGCAGCGCCCGAGGATGCATTCGGCAGAACCGTCGCCCTTGGAGAAGACTTCTGTGCGGTTGGGGCTCCACTGGATGATGACCAGGGTTCTTCATCAGGATCCGTGGTCGTCTTCGATCGACAAGGACTGAATCCATGGACCTATGCGACCAAGTTGTTGCATCCAGGAGGTGCATCAGGCGATGAGTTGGGCTTATCCCTCGCGGTCGATGGCAACCGAGTCCTGGCCGGTGCCCCTTGGTCAAACCTCGGCCGTGGCGAAATTCACCTCTGGCAGCGGCTTGGCAGCACCTGGACACATGATTTACACATGACCAACGGATCGATCGGATCACCAGACGATTACTTTGGATTCAGTGTTGCACTGGAAGGCAATCGCATGGCTGCTGGCTGTTACCGAGATGACACCTACGGAGAAGATGCAGGAAGTATCTGGATCATGGAAAAGGTGTTCGATGGTTGGGCCTTTGCGAACTATCCGCCTCCTGAACCACAGGCGGGTGCCCAATATGGTGTGTCATTGGCATTGTCCGGCGAACGATTGCTCGTGGGGGCACGCTTTGGAATGGTCGATAACGTGATGACCGGACGTGCCTACCTTCTTGGACTTGAGGATTTCCAATGGCCTTTGTTGGAGACACTTGATGGAGAGGGGCTTGTGGCCGAAGCGGAGTTTGGCTGGGCGGTTGCGATGCAGAGTGAACGTGCGGTTGTAGGGTCGCCATACCAACCCACCATCGGGGATCTTGATGGATGGAATGGCCTCATCAATGGCTGTGATTGCCCTGGGGATGTCGATGGTGATGGGCAAGTTGGAGTCAACGACATGCTCGCTGTGCTGGATGCCTGGGGAGATTGTCCCGAGCCATGTGATTCAGACATTGACAACAATGGGACTGTCGATGTCAATGACGTCCTCTTCGTTATCTCGATGTGGGCATCATGCTGAGCAGAGGCCAGGTCGAGTTACCCTGCACTCGATACAGGGTGACGGTCTCTCCGGACTGCTTATTGTGCAAAATCAGGTGAGGGTCTGTGAAGATCCACGCACCATCCTGGATGCTTGCCTCGACCTCGATGCGGTAACTGTTCAGTTGTTCCCCATCTTCCAAAATCAGAAATCCATCGGCAAGCAACCTGTTTTCAGGTGTTGTGTCAAAATCGCTGGCAGGGAACTTGGTGTAGTCGCTGAGTGGATCTTGGAACCACATGGTCGTGGTTAACTGTGGTTGCCACATTCCAGTCCAGGTTTGGACTTGGCCTTCACGACGGATGACGGAGGTATAGGTGTAATCTGGAGCGAACGTCAATGCTGTGTAGTCCGCTGCGTTGTCCTTGAACTGTCTATCGGTTTCCCAGGATCCACTCAGCATCAAGCCAGGCGTGACGCAACCAGTTCCTGCTGCGAAGAGGAGCACCAGTCCTGTCAAACGGCTGAGTTGAATCATGGCACCCGATTCAACTGCAGGGTTTCATCTCGATGGGTATCCGTGAATAGGATCTTGGACTCATCTTTGAACTTGTAGGCGTAGGTCCGAGTTCCCTGATCCAGTGAGAGGGTCTTGTTGATCGTCTTCCAATGGCCTGTCATGAACCTCTCGGCGTTGGAATAGCGGGCTATGGCCGTATAGGTGCCATCCGGTGCGAAGGTCATTGATGTGAACTGGAAGGGCTGCTCCTCAATTGTCCCCTTGCCCTCCCATGATCCCACAAGGGTGGAGTTGGCACTACTGCAGCCAGGAACGCACATCACAAGTGCCAGCAGGAGTTTAGAGTTAAGCAATCGCATCATTCCATTGTTCTCAAGGCAAACAGTCTTCCCTAGGTTACCAATAGTAATGATTTCTCATCCATTTCAAACCATTCATGCATGCCAAGGGCCGAGTTGGTTGCACTTGAGTTGCTGTAAATAAACAACTTGTAACGACACGTTGCTCTGTCATGCACGGACTATCCACCCGGTGAATCCATGTTCAATCTGTTGGTATAAAACACGGGTCCGATATTTATGGACCGGGATGTGGAGGGAAACGGTGAGAGAGAGCGTCTTAATTGACGTAAAGCCACTTCGCCCAAACGGGCCAGGCGGTGTCAATGGCAAGAAGGTCTACACCACAGGTGAGGTAGCCAACCTCACGGGCCTATCTCAGCAGACCGTCATTCGATGTTTTGATGCGGGCAGAATTGGTGGATTCCGTGTTCCTGGATCGAGTTCGCGGCGGATTCCGCGTGAAGAGCTCATGCGGTTCATGAAAACGCATCAGATCCCCATGAATGACGAAGATACTCCGTCGTACGAGTATCGGGTGCTGCTGATTGATGACGATCATGGCACAATCGAGGCTGTGAGCCAGGCGTTGGAGGCGATGGATCGCATCGGCCTGGACGTGGCTTCGACAGCGTGGGAAGCGGGCATCATGACCGCTTCCTCGAACCCCGACATCGTGATTGTCAGCGCCAGGCTGTGCGATCTGGACATGGAACAGGTCTGCCGGAGCCTGCAAGGATGCGTCGAGTCGAAGTCCGTGCGTATCGTTGCACTGGCCCGACGCTTCCGGCGAGAAGAAATGGATGTTCTTCGGCAGCTCGGCGTGGAAACTTTCCTGCGGCCACCATTGATGGCCAAGCAGATTCTCGACTTGCTGCCAAGCAGACTGGTACGTTGAAGGAACCGATGTTCGGAAAGCAGAGACGGCCCCGGTAACTTACCGGGGCCGTTCTCTTTTTGGATCAACCCTCGGCTTGGCCGAGGCCGGGCGGGAGACCCTCACGATGTCCCGCCATTGTGATTGCGAAGGCACCAGCATGGATCTCTCAGGAAATCGAGCACTGATGATTGAAATCGCCTCAGTGTGATTAGGAGCCATGTATTGGCCGTATTTTCACGAGCTGGCAACGGCTCCCTGGGCTGCGGTGTAGCGTTCGGCGACAGCGGACCAGCTCACGACGTTCCAGAATGCCGAGATGTAATCAGGTCGACGATTTTGGTAGTTGAGATAGTACGCGTGTTCCCAAACGTCAATGCCCATGATGGGGGTACACGTGCAGTCGCAGCCGCAGATACCTTTCATGAGTGGATTGTCTTGGTTGGGTGTCGAGCAGACGCACAGGCCGTCACCACAGACGCACAGCCAAGCCCAGCCAGAACCGAAACGGGTGGCTGCCGCATCGGCAAACTTTGTCTTGAAATCATCAAATGAGCCGAATGAGGAATCGATGGCCGCTGCGAGATCACCGCTGGGGGCACCGCCACCATTGCCACCCAGGATTGTCCAGAAGAGGCTGTGGTTGAAGTGGCCGCCGCCATTATTCCGAACGGCTCCTCGAATATTCTCGGGCACTGAATCGAGGTTGCCCATCAGCTCATCGATCGGCATGGCAGAGAACTTGTCCTGCCCTTCCAGGGCGGCATTCAGTTTGGTGACATACCCAGCATGGTGCTTGTCATGATGGATCTCCATCGTGCGGGCATCAATGTGTGGTTCCAGTGCATCGAAGGCGTAGGGCAGATCAGGAAGTGTGTAGGCCATGATTGGGGTTCTCCTGGTAGCGGGGGGCGAACCGCCCGGGTACAGCCCGGTGCGAGATTCGTGAGTATAGGGCACGCCCAGGCGAGTCTGCGTTGACGCAGGGGCATTCCTTCGGGATGATTCCGGGACGATCCCATCTGCCCGACCAGGAGGCTGCTGTAAGACAATGACTGCTGAAACGAACCCACCCGCCGCCGATCAAGGCGACCGTAAAGAATCAGTTGAATTTGGCTGCTGGAAGTGGATCTTCC
>JAYZAT010000041.1:0-41507 GCA_036339555.1 Planctomycetota bacterium | reverse complement strand
GACCATTCTTGGCAGGAGGTTGCGTGCCCCTCGGAACCGTGAGGAGCTGCCGATCATGCACTATGCACCTGGCACGCCCTCCTCCCGATAGCATGTGATGCCTGTCGCCACCCGAACTAAAGAAACTTGATCGAGTTTACCCATGTTTACAGTCCTCTTGCTCATGTTGATGAGCCACCAACCTACAACACCAACGCCAGCGTCTGAAACGTCTGCGAGCCCGGCAGCGTCTCCATTTGAAACGGTTGTCCCGCTGACGACTTCCGATCAGTTTGTCAAAGCTGGCGAATCGTATATTTCCCCGGATGGAACGCAGGTCGTATTCCAGGCGATTCCGAAGCCTGCAGAAGGTCAAACTCCTGATCCGTACTACAGCATGTATCTGGCAACGCTTGTGACCAATGACAAAGAAGACGAGGAACCACGGTGGTCGCTGACCAACATTCATCGATTAAGTCCAGAAGGCTCATCCAACACCTGTGGTTGGTTTAATCCGGTCACGCCGAATCGAGTCATTTTTGCCTCGACTATCGAATCACCCCGCGACGGCGATACACCGGGTTACCAGCGAGATTCACGAGACTATCGATGGGAGTTTCCGCCTGAGATGCGTATTTGCGAAGTCGATACAGAGGAGTTTCGACTGGTCGAAGCGCGGACCGACTCAGCGGTGCCACCGGCACTGAGATACGTCGAAGGCGATGAACAGGCATACCAAGCAGAATGTTCTATCAGTCCCGATGGTCGGCACCTGCTCTACACCTCGATGGAATCGGGTGATGGGGACATCTTCGTGAAGGATCTTGAGACGGGGGTGCGGCATCATATCGTTTCCGCGCCAGGCTATGACGGCGGCCCTTTCTTCTCGCCAGATGGTCGAAGAATTTGCTACCGATCAGACCGTCACCAAGATGACTACCTCCAGATCTTTGTCGGTGAGCTTGAGTTCAACGATGCCGGAACGATTGTCGGTCTGGAGCGTGAGTTCCAAGTGACTGACAACGAGCATGTAAATTGGGCTCCCTTCTGGCACAGCAGTGGTCGCTACTTGGTGTATTCAACAAGCGAAGCAGGTCATCACAACTACGAGGTCTTCATTGTCGATGCCGACGCAGGGGATCCAGCAACTGGTCGTCCTGCCCGCTACGGAACCCGGACCGGTCGGGTGACCGTTGCCAATGGTTTCGATGGTCTTCCTGCCTTTGATGCGGAGTCAAAGTTGATGATCTGGACCAGCCAACGAAACGATGGCAGCAGCCAACTCTGCATTGCAGAATTCCCAACGGACCCCGAGGTGTTCCTGGAAGTATCGACGCCCGAAGCCGGGAGCGGCTCGCACGATTGAGGTAGCATCATTCGGCCGCGACTGGAAGGACCTTCCTCGTGATCAACTTTGTTCGACGTGAATATGCCCTGATTGCGTCAGTGATAACGCTGGCGATCTTTCTCACGATGGGCGACACGTTGCTGGCAGTGCCCTTTACGCCAGGTCGCGGTGGAATACTGTTTGCCTGGTTGTTCCTAATCATCCTGATGTCGTCGTTCTCTGTCGTCCGGCATGCAGAATGGCTGGCACACAAGTTCGGAGAACCATACGGAACGCTCATCCTGACCTTAGCGGTGATCTCTATCGAGGTTGCCATGATTGCGTCAGTCATGCTCACGGGTGCTGATAATCCAACGCTCGCAAGAGACACGATGTTCGCGGTGTTGATGCTGGTGCTCAATGGTCTGATCGGTGCCTGCCTCTTGATCGGCGGGATCTTTCATCGAGAGCAATACTTCAATCTGCGTAGTGCCAGTTCATACATCTCCTTGATCCTCGTTCTGGCCGTGTTGGGCATGATCTTGCCAACCTGGACGACATCGACCCGGGATGCTTCGCATTCGACGCTCCTGGCGGTCTTTCTGACAGTGACTGCCTTCGGAATCTACGGAGTGTTCCTGGGTCTCCAAGCGTCTACACATCGGGATTATTTCGTCCATGAAGAGCCTGAGGAAGATCAACACACAGGTACCTTGGAAGGTAGTTGGATCTACCACGCCTCGTTGTTGCTGCTCACCATGGTTCCTGTGGTTCTCTTAGCAAAGAAGATCGCGGTCTTGCTTCAGTACGGCTTGGACGAGTCGGGATTGCCAGCATCGCTGGGTGGTGTTGCCGTGGCGGTCCTGGTGCTCTCGCCTGAAGGCCTTGCTGCAATCGGTGCAGCGCGTGCCAACAAGATCCAACGCGTCATGAACATCAGCCTCGGATCGGGTCTTGCTACGATCGGCTTGACGATTCCAGCCGTACTGGCGATTGGCCTGATTACTGGTGAGCCTGTTCAACTCGGACTCGATGTCGTGGACACGATCCTGCTCTGCCTGACACTGGGGCTGTGTGTGATCAATTTCTTGGGTGGACGTACCAATATGTTGCAGGGCTTCATTCACCTGCTGGTCTTTGGCGCATGGATCGTCCTGATTTTTGACTAAAAATACGCGATTTGAATCTCATAGAACGCATGTGATGGCAACGCGTCATCAGGTGGCAGTCAATTTACGTCGTGGGGTGATGACCACACGCAGGGAATCTGCCATACTGACCGACTTGAAACCTGAGGAGCCTTCTTATGCCTATCTTTACCACCGCCGTAAGCCTGTCCCTGGTCACCCTGTTGAGTGCTGCTGCACAGCCGGATAAGGCCCAGTCTTCTACAGAAACCGGGAAGGCAGTTGAGGCTACGACAAGCCAGGATCCATTGATTCCTCGTGAGGTGCTTTTCGGGAATCCAGAGCGTGTCAGTGTCAAGTTGAGCCCAGATGGAACAAAGCTCGCCTACTTGGCACCTTACGATGGCGTTCTCAATATATGGGTCAAGCCAATCGGCGAAGGTGAAGCACAGGCGATTACCCAGTATGGCGACCGGCCCCTGGGCGGATTTTCCTGGTCATGGAATAACGAGCAGATTCTCTACGGTCGTGATCAGAATGGCGACGAGAACACGCATGTCTATGTTGTTGATGTCGATAGTGGAATCATCAAAGACATGACACCTTACAAGGAAGTGAATGCCAGGGTTGTCGAGCGCAATCGAAAACGACCGGACGAAATCCTGGTCGCCATCAACGATCGAGAGCCCCAGTATCACGATTACTACATCATCAATACACGAACCGGGGAACGAACCCTCCTGCGGAAGAACACGGAAAACCACGCGGCATATCTCTTTGACCCGGAATGGAATGTTCGCGGTCGGATCAAGATGACGCAGGATGGGGGCATGCTTGTAGAGGGGTATGAAGATGATGAGTGGTTCGAATTCATGGATATATCCATGGAGGATTCGATGACCACACAGCCGATTGGATTGAACGCTGCCGGCGATACGATCTATGCCTTGGATTCCCGTGGGCGTGATACTGCTGCTCTTGTGGCCATGCCAACGACACGTGATGGTGCAGAAAAGGCCGAAGTTCTGTACGTTTCAAACAACGCTGATGTTGGTGGTGTTGTCATGAATCCCATCACGCATGAGCCTCAGGCCGCGACTGTGAATTATCTTCGGCAGGAGTGGCATACACTGGATCCAGAGATTGAAAAAGATCTTGAAGCCCTCTCAAAGCTGGAGCAAGGTGAGTTCGATATCACCAGCCGCACTGCCGATGATCGCACCTGGACGATCGCGTATATGCAAGATGCTGGTCCGGTTCGCTACTGGCTCTGGGATCGAGATACCCAACAAGGAACCTACCTGTTCTCACACCGGCCAGACCTTGAGCAGTACGAACTTCTTACGATGGAAGCGATCGAGATTCCCACGCGGGATGGGCTGACAATGCCCTCGTATCTCACGCGTCCTGCCGGAGCGACCAGTGCAACACCGATGATCCTCCTGGTTCATGGCGGACCATGGGCTCGGGACAGTTGGGGATACAACCCCATGCACCAATGGCTGGCCAACCGCGGCTATGCCGTTCTGAGTCCAAACTTCAGAGGTTCAACTGGATTTGGCAAGGAGTTCATCAATGCAGGCAACCGAGAGTGGTATGGAAAGATGCAGGATGATCTTGTGGACGCTACTCAATGGGCCATTGAGAATGACATTGCTCAGGAAGATCGAATCGCCATCATGGGCGGCTCGTATGGCGGCTACGCCACCTTGGCGGGCTTGACTCGGGATCCAGAGTTGTATGCAGCCGGCGTTGACATTGTTGGCCCTTCTCACGTAGCTACGTTGTTGCAGACGATTCCACCCTACTGGGAACCCATCATGAAGATGTTCGAGTCCAGGGTGGGCAGTTTGGACGATCCGGAATATCTCGACAGCATCTCACCGTTGACGCACGTGGATCAGATTCAACGTCCATTGATCATTGCCCAGGGTGCGAACGACCCACGCGTCAAGATCTCTGAAAGTGATCAGATCGTCGAAGCCATGGAATCTCGAAACCTGCCCGTGACATACATCGTCTTTCCGGATGAGGGTCATGGCATGGACCGACCCGAGAACATGATGGCGTTCAATGCCATTACTGAGGAATTCTTGGCCAAGCACCTTGGTGGTCGTGCAGAGCCGATCGGCGAAACTGTTTACAAGTCCAATGCCCAGGTACGCTCCAAGGGCGAGCTTGCCCTGGCAGGTATTCCCGTCTGGGAGTCGGACGGTACCGTTACCACCAGGCCAGAGAGATCGCCCGTCGAGTTATCCAGCCTGACACCAGAGCAGGCCGCGAAGGTACAACAGGCGTTGGCACAAGTTCGCCAGGCAGTGCCACAGGACCAGTTGCCCAACCTCCTGGCAGATCTTGAGCGTCGTCGCGGAACAGTTCCGGAAGCGGACCTGGCCGCGTTTGACTACATGATTCAGCAAATCGAAGTGATGATGGCATCTGAGATTCGAAAAGCAGATGCGGCACCGACGCCCTGATAGGTCTTAATGCCTCATGCTGTCGTCATGCTTGCTCATCCTGATCAGGATGCTTGGCGATCCTTGATGCCCTCTTTTCGATGGTGCTGCTGGCCAATCGTGATCGCTTCTGGCCCCTTCCGGGCCTTGCCTGAGGCAAGCCAACCCATCTGCGGCCTACCATGCCCTCGCTGATGTCCCGCACGCTCCTGCGAATTCTCCGACTGCTCTTGATCATTGCCGGTGTGGCAATCGTTCTCTGGGCGATTGACTGGAGAGACACCATTCGTATTCCGGCTGGTGAGCCGGGACTTGCTGGGCTCATTTCCGAACAGCCTCGGGAATACGAAGTGACGTCTGTGGATCCCGTACCCGGTGACCCGGGCATGATCAGTTGCTTGCCATTGAACTCACCGGTGTCAGTGGCCAATGTGCCGGTGGAGTGGTATCGCCCGGGCATCCTCACCACCTTTGGTGCCGCATCACTTGGCTTACTTCTCCTGGGACTGTTGCCTTTGGCAGGGGTCTACCCGTTACAGGCGACGCGATGGTGGATATTGATGCGATGCCGCGGGCTTCGGGTGAATTGGTGGAAAACCCTCCGACTTGTTTTCGTAGGAGCCTTCTTCAACTTCTGCATGCCGGGTACTGAGGGGGGTGATGTCGTCAAAGCCTGGTATGTAGCACGCCGCAGTGAAGATCGAGTGATCGCTGTCATGAGCGTCGTCTTCGATCGGATCACGGGCCTCCTTGGATTGATCGTGCTTGCTGCTGTTGCAGGCATCCTTGCTACCAGCGGATCGGTGGCTTTCACGATTGGCATGTGGGCCTGGGTGGCGATCGCGGCGATCGCGATCCTCGCTTGGCTGTATTTCTCGGCGGGACTCCGAACCTGGCTTGGACTGGATCGACTTCAACGTCTGTTCGGCGGAGGGTTGATCGTACGTATCGAGGAGGCGACTCATGCCTATGGGGCCCACAAAGTTCCCGTGGCTGGAGCCACGATGGTCTCCGTGGTTGTCCAAATCCTGCTCGCCATTGCCGCGACCCTGGCCGGTGTCTCGCTGGGGATCACGCATGACCCGGGTGTGATCCTGGCGATCATGCCGATTCTGTTTCTCGCTGCAGCTGTTCCGATGTCATGGCAGGGCGTTGGGGTCATGGAGGCATTGGGCATACTGCTTCTGGCGATGCCCGGATTGGCCACACCGAACCAGGTGATCGGCATGCTGCTGATCTACCGGGGCTATGAACTCTCCTGGAGCCTGATCGGAGCGCTGTTGCTGCTACGAGGTGATATTCATCTCCATCCAGAGCGTCATGAACAGCCCGAGGACGCGATCAGGGCGAGTTCAGAAGCGGAATTGGCGCCTGATTCGGGTACGATGCGGTTGTCATGACACCTTCTACCAGCTCGGCTTCGGCAGGCGATTTCCTGCCCTTCTGTCGCCCAACCATCGACGAGACGGATGTAGCCGCCGTGACACGGACGCTGACCAGCGGCTGGATCACGACCGGGCCCTCTTGCGCTGAGCTGGAACAGGCCATCTGTGATCGCACTGGGGCAGAGGCTGCCGTCGCGGTGAACTCTGGTACAGCTGCGATGCACCTGGTGCTGCACGCCCTGGGCATTGGGCCCGGCGATGAGGTGATCACACCGTCGATGACTTGGGTCTCGACGCCTAACCTGATCAGCCTGCTGGGTGCCACACCCGTGTTCGTCGATGTTGATCGAGACACCTTGCTGGTATCACCTGATGCTATCGCGGCGGCTGTGACCGAGCGTACCAAGGCGATCATTCCGGTCCATTTCGCTGGGACCCCCTGTGATCTGGCTGCGATCAAGACCGTGGCGGATAACGCGGGTGTTCCACTCATCGAGGATGCGGCTCATGCCATTGGTACCCGTTATGACAACCGTGAGATCGGGAACTCCGGGCACGCGATTTTTTCACTGCATCCCATAAAGAACATCACGTCCGGGGAAGGTGGTATTTTCGTCACAAGTGATCCTGAGCTTGCTGCTGAGATTCGACGCATGCGCTTCCATGGCCTGGCAGCCGAAGCGTGGGATCGTAACGAGCAAGGTCGATCGCCACAGGTTGAAGTGTTATCGCCTGGTTTCAAGTACAACCTGCCCGACATGAATGCATCGTTGGGTGTCTCTCAGCTCAAACGGCTGGATACGTTCATTGAACGGAGAACCGCGATCGCTCATCGCTACAGCGATGCCTTGGCCAAGGTGCCGGGGATCGAACCTCTCTCGTTTCCAACATGGTCGCATCGCCACGCGTGGCATCTATTCGTCGTGCGCGTGATACAAGAAGAAGCCGGGCTTGATCGCGATCAGTTCATGGCTGCGATGAAGGATCGTGGCATTGGAACAGGCCTCCACTTCCGCGCCGCGCACACGCATCGATGGTATCGCGACCACTGCATGCCTGGTTCTGACAAACTGGCTGAGACCGAGTGGAGTACGGATCGTATTTGCTCGATTCCACTCTTCCCCAGCATGACTGATGCGGATGTTGATCGAGTCCTCAAGGGGATTCAAGCCACCTGTGAGACCGCTTTAGCTCAGGGGGTATCGGTATGAAGGGCAGTGTGTCAATTGTCATCCCTGTCTACAACGAACTCGGCAATATCGATGAGCTTGTTGATCGCTGTCAGGCCGTAGGTGAGCAGTTAGATCGCGACTGGGAGCTCGTACTGGTTGATGACGGCAGTCGAGATGGTTCCTCGGATCGTCTGGTCGAAGCAGCTGCCGTGAATCCTGATCATGTCAAGGCCGTGATTCTGAATCGAAACTACGGCCAGCACAATGCCATCATCTGTGGCTTCTCCCACGCGAAGGGAGACATCATCGTGACGCTTGATGCCGATCTCCAAAATCCACCCGAGGAGATTCCGCGGTTGCTGGATGAGATCGATCGTGGCCATGACGTCGTCGGCACCATCCGGGTTGATCGGCAGGACAGCATGTTCCGCCGTTTCGCTTCAGGGATGATTAATCACCTGGTGAAAAGGACCACGGGCGTGATGATGCATGACTATGGATGCATGCTTCGTGCCTATCGCCGCACCATCGTGAATGCGATGTTGCAGTGTCGTGAGCGAAGTACGTTCATTCCCGTACTCGCCAATTCATTTGCCAAGCGAACCGCGGAGATCGAGGTCTCCCATGCCGAGCGTTCCGCAGGCAGGTCGAAATATGGGTTCATGCGGTTGATCAATCTTCAATTTGATCTCTTGACCTGTATGACCACATTTCCGCTCAGGCTGTTGACCTGGGTGGGCGTCATCATCTCCGCGCTCAGCGTGGCGTTCGGAGCCGTTCTCCTCATCTTGCGGCTTGTCCTGGGGCCGGAGTGGGCAGCAGCGGGGGTGTTCACGCTTTTCGCGGTCCTCTTCTTCCTCGTAGGCATACAGTTCGTCGCCATGGGACTCCTTGGGGAGTACCTTTCCCGGGTTCATAATGACGTCCGGGGCAGACCACGGTATTTTGTTGATTCAGTCCATGACCACACGGTGCTGGAAGACACCTCGGATTTCTCCACCTCGGAGACCACGGAGCGGAGGCTCGTTCATTCATGAAGGCAGTCGTACTGGCTTATCACGACGTCGGAGTTGCAGGCCTGGAGGCACTCCGTCGAGCCGGCGTCGAGATCGTCGCGGTTTTCACACACCGTGACGATCCCGCTGAAACCATCTGGTTTGGCTCCGTAGCCGAATGGGCTGCCGAGGCTGGTATCCCTGTTCATGCTCCGGAAGACCTCAATCACCCCATCTGGATCGATCGGATTCGTGAGATGGATGCGGACGTTCTGTTCTCCTTCTATTACAGGAAGCTGATACGTCAGGAAGTCCTCGATCTCTTTTCGAGCGGCTGCTACAACCTGCATGGATCCCTTCTTCCGGCATACCGGGGTCGAGCGCCGGTGAACTGGGTCCTGGTTAATGGCGAACGTGAAACCGGCGTCACTTTGCATCACATGGTGACCAAGCCAGATGCTGGTGATATCGTCGCGCAAGAAAGCATCGAGATCACACCCGAAGACACCGCCTTGACGCTCATGGGCAAGGTTCGAGACGCCGCTGGAGAACTCCTGGACCAAACCATTCCCTTGATCCAATCTGGCACCGCCGATCGGCATGCCCAGGACGAGTCGGAAGCGACTGTCTATCCACGGCGAACGCCCGATGATGGGCACATCGACTGGTCGATGTCAGCCGAAGGAGTCCACAACCTCGTACGAGCTGTTACGCGTCCCTATCCGGGGGCTATCGGGCAGGTGGGTGATCGTCGAATCAGGATTTGGCGGACGACGGTCACGCCCAATTCCCATGAGATTCCAGGCACTGTCATCAGCAGTGATCCGTTAATCGTGTCCTGTGGCGCGGAATCTATTCGTGTTGAATATGCCCAGACAGATGACGGGGTCTATGCCAACGGCTCACAAGTCGCTCGGGACCTGAACGTGGTTCCTGGAATGCGATTCTCGCCCTTGGATCGTCGTAGTCCAGGTCGCCGCACCTCGGTTCTTGTCCTGGGTGTCAATGGCTTTATCGGGAGCCATCTGTGTGAGCGATTGCTCGCAACAGATCGTTATGACATCCATGGAATGGATCTGCGTTCGGATAATCTTGGGGCCATTGTCGAGCATCCAAACTTCCATTTTCTGGAAGGTGATATTTCGATCAACCGTGAATGGATTGAGTACCACATTCGCAAGTGCGATGTGATCCTACCGTTGGTCGCGATTGCCACACCAATCGAATATACGCGCAACCCGCTTCGGGTCTTCCAACTCGATTTCGAGGAGAACCTTCGTATCGTTCGGGACTGCGTTCGCTATGGACGTCGCATCATTTTCCCATCGACTTCCGAAGTCTACGGAATGTGCCAAGACGATTACTTTGATGAAGACACGTCTACCCTGGTGACTGGTCCAATCAACCGACAGCGTTGGATCTACTCATGTTCCAAGCAACTCCTGGACCGCGTGATCTGGGCGTATGGCCAGCATGAAAATCTCAGGTTCACGCTCTTCCGACCTTTCAATTGGATAGGGCCGAGGTTGGATTCCCTGGACTCTGCTCGGATTGGGTCATCGCGTGCCATCACGCAACTCATCCTCAACCTCGTTGAGGGCACCCCAATTCTTCTGGTGGACGGTGGTTTGCAGAAGCGTTGCTTTACAGAGGTTGACGAGGGCGTGGATTGCCTCTTCCGAATCATCGAGAACGAAGATGATCGATGCAACGGCAAGATCATCAATATCGGAAACCCAGAGAACGAGGCGAGTATTCGAGAACTTGCCGAGATGCTGGTCGAGGAATTCGAAGCGCATCCTTTACGAGAACACTTCCCGCCGTTTGCGGGCTTCCGTGAGATTGAGAGTCGTTCGTACTACGGCAAGGGATACGAAGACGTACAGCATCGTCGCCCCAGCATCCGAAATGCACTTCGCTACGTGGGTTGGCGACCGCAGGTGAAGACGAGAGCTTCGGTGGCGAGGACCCTGGACTGGTTCCTTCGTGACTGGGCAGTGCGTCACGGTATCGAGACCTACGAGACGGAGACGGCTGCCAGCCGGTAAGTCGCGAGCCCATGCGACTTGGACTGCGTATTGACGTTGATACGTTCCGGGGAACACGAGATGGTGTCCCCCGGCTATGCCACATTCTCGAGTCTCGTGGACTGAAAGCCACCTTTTTCTTCACGCTGGGTCCGGACAATATGGGTCGGCACCTGTTTCGGCTCCTGAAGCCAACGTTCTTGCGCAAGATGATGCGAACGCGTGCCGGCAACCTCTACGGTTGGAACATTGTGTTTCGAGGAACGCTCTGGCCTGGCCCTCGTATCGGTCAGCGATTGGCATCGGTCATTCGAAGTGCTTCTGAAGCAGGTCACGAGATCGGGGTGCATGCCTGGGACCATCATCGATGGCAAGTGGCTGTTGACCGAATGGGCAGACAGGGGCTCGCCGGGGAGACGCAATCGGCCTTTGAACTTCTCGCGGAGATCATCGGTCGTGAGCCAGCATGTTCCGCTTCCGCTGGCTGGCGTTGCACGGATGAGGTTCTCCAGGTCAAGTCCACATTTCCATTCCGGTACAACAGTGATTGCCGGGGAGTCTGTGGCGCGTTTCGTCCAGTGGTTGATGGAACCTGCTTGTCTCAGCCCCAGGTACCGGTCACTCTGCCAACATGGGATGAGGTGGCCGGTCGGATTCAGGACAGGGACTACAACGAGTTTCTGTTGCAGTCGATGCGATCAGATCATGACGAGGTTCTCACGATTCATGCCGAGGCCGAGGGGATGTCGAAGGCGGCGATGTTCGAAGACTTCCTCGACCGCGTCATAGCAACTGGGCGGTCCGTCGTTCCTCTCGGAGAACTCGTCGATGACTCCGCCAGTCTTCCCGCGCACACCATGACCCAGGGGACGATCGAGGGTCGTGAGGGCTGGGTTGCCGTGGTCACCGAGGAGTCCTGATCACGTCGATTTGAATCGGTCCATACTCAGGAATTCGATGGGTTGATCCGTAGTTCCTGAGATCGCGAGATCTGCCAGGATTTCTCCGACGATCGGCTGAAACTTGAACCCGTGACCACTAAAGCCCGTTGCGATGTACACCGAGTCATGATCGGGATGCTGATCGATGATGAAGTGCTTGTCGGGCGTGTTGGTGTACAGGCAAATTTTCATGTCGGTGATTGGCCCCACCGCATCGGGTAAATACGTCTTGGCATACGACATGAATTCTGCTTCATCACCTGACTGTGCGGTTCGATCCAAGGTGCTTGGATCGCAAGAAATGCCTGGCAGATGTCGTGCAAGTTTGAATCCTTTGGGTCCGTCCAGTCCACCACACATCGGGAAGCCGTAGAGAAGGGATTGGTCGTGAAGTTCAATAGCCCAGGTGGTGAAGTTCTGGATCGAGACCAGGTCAGGATTCGGCGGCTGCATCCAACCGAGGACTTGTCGAGATACGGTCAAGGGCATCTCTGGACAGAGTTCTCGTGTCCAGGCACCACTACAGAGCACCAATCGGTCGCAGCTGAATGTGCCAGCATCACTGTCGACTGTGATACGTGATCCCTGTTGTTGCCATGAAGTTACCTTGACGTCTTCAAGAAGTTTGGCGCCATGGGATCGAGCCAGTTTGGCTTGTGTATCGATGGCCCGCTCGGGAAAGATCATGCCAGCTGGTTTTTCAAAGAGGCCGACGAACTCATCTGGAATGTTCAAGACAGGAAACCGCGTCCGGATGGCATCGGCATCGAGCCTTTCAAAGTCCAAGCCATGACTGACAGCCGAGGCCTGAGAAAGCTCGACGAACTCACCACCTTCTGGCCCCATGTAAAGACCGCCTGTCTCGGTGAATACAGGTATGTCTGCGAGTTCTTGGAGTTCTTGCCAGCCCTTATAGGCGTGCTTCAGCAGTGGCACGTAATCCGCATGCTCGTAATAAGCGAGGCGAAAGATCCTTGATTGGTGACCACTGGATCCACGATCGTTAGGAATTGTGTGCTGTTCAATACCGAGCACGTTGATGCCACGCTTGGCCAAGGCAGCGCAGGCAGCAGATCCCATGCAACCGATCCCAACAACGATGACTTCATAATGCGGCATCACACGCTGTTCCAGTTGTGGTCAGGGAAGTGGAGCGTTTGCCCCTTGTTTCGCCATGTCGCGAATTTCACGGAGCTTCAATCGAATGTGCCCGTAATACTGCCGCTTCAGCGAAGCAAAAACAAATCCGGCCCGTCCATCAAGAAATCCAAGTTTCACAACGAATGCAAGGAAGAAGTACACCCACTTAAACCAAAACTTTTCAATGTGCTTGTATTTGAATCGCTGTCGACTGGTGAGCGCTTGCCATGTCTGTCCGCTCTTGGGCCCGATCGCCATGTGCCGGCGGGCCTCCCACGTCGAGTATTCATTGTGCTTCTTAATGTAGGAATCAAGGCCCCGGCGATCATTGTGATCAATTGGGGCTTCGATGTGTCCAACAGTGCCATCGAGCACGGGATGTTCATGGATTTCCATATCAAGGCCGCTCCACTGCTCATCATCTACACGCTCGTACCGCCCTGCGTCGGGTCGGAAGAGTGCTAGCTTTGAGAAGGGATCACCGTGACGAAGGTATTTTCCCTGGAACCAATTGTGGAAGTTCAGCCAATAACCAACATGTTTGCCAGAGGTGACAGCCTTCTTCACTTCATCGCAGAAGGCATCATTGATCAACTCGTCTGCATCCAAGAACAGAACCCACTCGGTCTTGATTTCGTGATTATCGAGGTACCAGTTACGTTTCTTCGGAAAATGGCCATTCCATTCGAATTGAATACATGTGGCACCATGCTCGCGAGCGATATCGATCGTTCCATCCGTGCTACCAGAGTCAATGACGACTAATTCTTGAAAGCGTCCCAATCGTTCCAGGCAACTGGCAAGATTCTTCGCCTCATTTTTCACGGGAACAATGAGCGTGATCGGAATATCTTTGGGCTTGTTGCCGATCGTGGATGGTTCTGCTGGGGAAGGATGCATTGCTTCGAGCGCAGCCTTATTTCGGATCTCAAGGATCTTGAGCCGGATATGGCTGTAATACTCTCGCTTGAGTGAAGCAAAGACAAAGCCAGCTCGACCATCGAGAAATCCCATTTTCAGGATAAAGGCGTGGATGAAGTACGTCGTAGCAAACCACCACTTGTCAACATGGCGGTACTTGAACTGCTGGCGTCGGGTTAACGAATTCCAGACTCCATCACCCTGTGGCTCCAGGGCGACATACCGATTGGCTTCCCAGGTCGAGTAATCGTTGTGTTTGCCAATGTATGAATCCATGCCTCGACGTTCATCGTGGGCTACGGAAGCATGGATCTTCCCCACGGGGCCATCCAGGATGGGGTGTTCGTGAACCTCGACATCAATACTCGTCCATCGTGCATCCGCGACCTGTTCGTAGCGACCAGCGTCATGGCGGAAGAGTGCGAGCTTTGAGAACGGATCACCGTGTCGAAGCCACTTTTCCATGAACCAGTTTTGGAAAGTCATCCAGAAGCCGACGTACTTGCCCGATGCCGTAGCACGCTCGACTTCATCGCAGAACGCATCGTTGACCAGCTCATCCGCATCGAGAAAAAGGACCCAGTCGGTTTCGATCTCATGGTTATTGAGATACCAGGTACGTTTCTTTGGCGGCTTGCCATTCCTATTGAAGATGACGTACTCGGCGCCATACTCTGCGGCAACCCGGTCGGTTCCATCCTTACTGTCGGAGTCGACCACCACGATCTTTTGGAATCGCTTCAATCGAGCGAGGCTCTTGGCGACCTCTTCGGCATCATCCTTGACTGGAAGAATGACGGTGACGGGAATCTTGCTCACGAAGGGCCTCCAGATCTGAGGCCAGGAGAGTGTTCCATCGGCTTGTCATCGTGGTCCTCGAGCATGATCGTCGGATGATATCGGGGATCGGGGAAGCCTTACGATCCTTGGGCATTCAATCAGCTGCGAGCCGGGCGCCGCAGGAAGCGGGGCCGGCTCGCAGGGGGAGAACCAAATGTGCAAGAGGATCTGGAGTCAGTCTTCCAGGGCCTGGTAAATCACGTCCAGAAGTTCCGCCTCGCGGTCTGCCGTGACCTCCCAGAACATGGCTCCTCCAAGGCCGTTGGCCTTGATGTACTCCATCTTCAACTGGATGGACTCGGGATCGTCGTAGGAGATGAAGTGACCACCATGGTTGCTCGGGCTCCATGCCCAGGGGGCCTTGGCAGCATCGTCCCAGAATCGGAAGTAGTTGCCCGATTCAACCAGGGAAGCGATCTGCGTGTAGTCGTTCATGCCGGTCGCTCCGCTCGACCAGTCATCCCAGGTTCCCGGCGGAACCAATGAGCCAGCTTGGAATAGACCATTATTGGTTGGGTCTACGCCGCCCCAGGCCCGCCCATAGAAGGGCACACCCATCACGATCTTGTCAGCAGGCACCCCTGCTTCCAACCATGGCAGGATGGAATGATGGGTGTTGTAAAACTCGCGGACATTGGGATTGGAAGAAGGGTTGTCGGGGTTCGCATACAGGCCGCTGTGATGACCTGCGATTGAAAGATCCCACGAGCCCATGAAGTCATAGGACATCGTGTTGACCCAATCCAGGTGCGCAGCCAGTTCGGCGAGTTCATAATTCTCCAGCTTGTCGACACCACCAGCAGCGGCAATCGTCAAGAGGTACTCGCGATTGTCTTTTTGGCCAGCGGCGTCCAACTGCGACCGAAGTTCTTCGGCAAGCAAGGTGTAGTTTTCACGATCCTCAGGTCGATACCCATTCCCCGCGAGGCCGCAGCACACCGGGTATTCCCAATCAATGTCTACACCATCGAAGTTGTAGGTTTGGATGAACTCGACGCATGAAGCAGCGAAAATATCACGGGACTCTGCAGTTGCCGCAGCATCTGAGAAACGACCAGACCAGGTCCAACCGCCAACAGAAATGAGCGTCTTGAGATGTGGGTACTGCGCTTTCAGTACGTTGTTCAACTGGTTGTAGGTGCCCCGGTAGGGTTGTTCCCAGGTATCACCTGGATAGGCGCGGTCGATCGCAGCATACGGGTCACCGATTTCGATTCGCCCATCCTCGCCGATGTTTGCAAAGGCGTAATTCACGTGGGTGATCTTGTCGAGGGGCATGTCGGCCGGGTGATAATCACGGCCGTAAATTCCCCACTCGATGTAGTAGCCGACGATTCGTTTGTTGGTTGGGCCTGTGGAAGGGCAGTCGCCCCATACTGCCAGGATTGCCAGCATGTCATCGACATCCACCTGTCCATTCCCGTCGATGTCCGCGTTGCAGTCTTGGCATGGTCCCCAACCGTCCAGAACGGCGAGGACATCGGTGACGTCAACGGATCCGTTCCCATCTGTGTCGCCAGTACATCCAGGCGTGGTGCTATCACCATCATCGTCATCCCCATCATCCTCTCCATCGTCCTCTCCATAGAGGATTTCGACCGACACGCCATTGAATTCGGCTGCGGTAATCGTTTCTTCAAGTTGCCCCTCCGCTCCATAGCCAATGGTGACGGTTTCACCAGGTTCCACGATTCCGTTCCAGCCTTCGTCGGAAAAAGAATCCCGGACTCCCTCGGAAGACCATTGGCAATTCCAAGCGGACGTGATTTCCGGACCGTTTTCAATCCAGAAGCTCCAACCATCGACGGGATCGGTCCCATCGTTGGTGAACTCGATTTCCCCGTTGTGGCCATCTCCCCAGTCGCTTGTCATTGTGATGGAAAGGCTGTTGACGGCCGCTTGGGCGGCGTTTGCTACGGCCAGGATCAGTCCACAGGCAAAGCCTGTTCGTACAAAAATACTCATTTCAGTGGGCCCTCACAGGCTTGGAGTGACCGGGGCGAGACACCTGCACCCTCTCGGTCGGTCCGTGTTGCCAAACCAATACGAATTTAACCTCCATCGGTTCCTGATCTGGACAGGTTGATGCATGATCGGCACTGGAATGCCCCTAGAAGGCTATGATCAGCACTCATCATATTTGAAAGGATTGCGAACTCGCATCCTCTTCAAATACCAAATTTGGCTTGATCAAGCCTTGCATTGTGTTCAACCTAAGTAGGGAGTCTGATCTGTGACCCGTCTCGCCGAGCGTTCCATATGGGTACGGAAGTTTCTGCGCCATGGAACCAAAATTGCCAGCCTGACACCGTCCAGTAGATGGTTGTGCAATGCAATGTGTCGAGACCTCGATCCCTCGAAGCCGCAAGTCATTCTTGAGCTGGGAACGGGTACTGGGCCACTGACGGAGATGGTGATGAATCGGATGCATCCAGACAGCACCTTCCTGTCTGTCGAAGTGGATCCCGATCTGCATGCGTTGGCTACCGCCCGATGCCCAACTGCGGACATCGCTCATGCGAGCGTTGAGGATTTACCCAACCTTCTGGCATCAAGAAACATCGATCATATTGACTTGTTTCTCAGTTGCCTGCCGGTTCCAAGCTTGCCTCAACGGGTGAACCAGGTCATTTTCGATACTTGGAAACACATGAACACCAGTGGAACCTACACGCAGATCACACAGGTACCCTGGTGGTATCAAACCTTGTATCGCAGGGTTTTTCGAGAGGTTTCTTTCGAACTTGTGATGATGAACCCACCACCAGGTGGGGTGTACCACTGTCGTAATCTCTATGAGGATTTTCACGCGAATCACCGCATCCCCGGAAAGGGCTCCTGAAATCCCAATTCAATGGAGTGAGCATCATGGGCGAATCTCAACCTCGTAACCGTGCTCTGGAACGAATCCTGGAAGACATGCTGTCTGCTCGTGAACGAGCTGAAACCTGGGTCAAGACTGATGCTGAATTGGATCCCGAGTCCCAGCGACTCATGGGTGATATGAATCGTGGCGATCAGGATTCCATTCAAGCATTTGCCAACTGGTTGAAGGCGCTCCAGGAGGATCTTCCCATTACGGTGAGCAGTCCTGATGGCGGCCGAACCTGGACTTTGACGGTTGACCAAGTCGGGCGTTCAGCATTGTCAGAGCAGGACAGTGACATGCTCGATGCCATGTCCTACATGCTCTTTGATGGTCCTGAGCCTAGCCCAGGAAACCAGGCAGCCAACAACTTGTTGGGCATGGGCCTGCCCGAACGACTCCGGCAAGATCTATCGGATTCATAGCGAGCCCAGCTTGGCAGAGTCCAGCCGGGGGCGTTACACGCAACCCAATCCAATGATTTATGGATTGGGGATTGCTAGCCCCTTTATTGCCATAAGAAGTGCCTGCAGAGCGGCTGGATGGCCCGGGATAGTAAAAAAAATAGTGGTGGAGATCCCCTGGCGGGCCTGCCAGGGCAATGTCATCAAAAACGAGTGGTTACCTGCGACTTTTGAGCGATCAGGTGCGCACTTGTAGAGGCCTTGTCACGTATCTGCGGAAACATGTGACAGATCGCCACCTATGCCACGGACTTGGGCGTAGACCGCTCTCGGAAGTCACCCTTTACACCCCCAGTCTGGGCCACTGCGTCCATGCAGTTCGGAGTTGACGAGACATGATTGCGTCCATCGAAATGGCCTTTTGCTGCGCGGCACTTGCCTCCTGGGGTCCTGGTCCAGGTGGAGATTCTCTGCCGTTGGAAGTTCTCTCCGAGGCAGAAGCAGAACAGCGTATGTCCCAGTCGATTTTTGCTGCCGAGAGCATCCTCTTACCAGAAAATTCGCTGATCTCTATTGGTCCATCAGGTGGTCCGCCTGTGGCCACGGCCTTGAATGACTGGGCAGCGGGTACCACCTATGGCTGGATGCTCGCTTGGGACCCCTCTTTGCAAGAACTGTCATTCGAGGTGCGTGAATCGGCATCCGATATCGAACTCGTCACATGGACGATGCCATTGGAGACCTTCAATGGTTTGCTCTTCTCAGCCGAGGTGACTGAAGTCTCCGTAGCTGTGAATAACTGGGTACTTGACGGCGTGCCCATGGATACGGATCTGCTGGCAGATATCACTTCGAACAGGATGGATCTGATGCTGAGTGATGCCGATTTGAATACCACCTGGCGGCTCAAGGGTGATATCACCTTTGATTGGGATGGCTCCTTCCCGGCGACAGGAATGGGTCGGTTTGGGATTTATGGCCTGCCAGTACCTGCACCTTCGGCTGCCCTGATCATTCTGATTCCACTCATCGCGGGCAAGCGTCGCCGCCACAGGCTCTGATCGAGCCCGATTCAAATTTCGTCTTCTGATCGATCGAATTCCACAGGGCACTTGGCGATCAACCCGCGCAGCCTCGATACTGTCGAGATGGCACGATGGTGTTTGCTCGTATTGCTTCTTCTTCTTCCGGGCTGTGGTGAGACACCTACACCGCCGCCTGTGCATGATGGACCACGGATCATCAGTCTCAGTCCTGCCATCACCGGGACGCTGGAAGATGTCGGGCTTGGGCACTGCCTCGTCGGTCGCTCGCATTGGTGCCGTCTCAAGACCCGCGACCCTGAAGAAGTACCAGCCGTTGGGGATCTGCACGAGCGTCATTGGGAAGCCATGCTTCGTGTACGTCCAACACATGTGTTCTTTCAATCTGAGGGGATTGAAACCGACAAAGCGTTGATCAATCTCGCTGCGCAAAATGGCTGGACGTTGCGTGCCTGGCCTCTGCGAACCGTGGACGAGGTTCAGCAGGTTCTCTTCGATCTCCCCGACACAATCAACTTGATGTCTTCCGAATCAAATCAATCCTTGTTGGTGCGATGCCAGACGCTTTCCGATGAACTCTCCAAATCGATGCAGGCAACATCGCTTCCCAAGCCGTGTCGAGTCCTCGTGATCAATGATGACCTGCCTCCCTTGGCCTGGGGGACCGATACCTATCTTGGTGAGATGCTCGCGTCTGCTGGGGGCGAGAATGTAGTTGGTTCAGGAGGTTGGAAGACTTTGTCTATCGAAGAACTGGTCCGGCTCCAACCAGACCTGGTCCTGATTGTCGCAGAGCAAGATACCAATCAGCCTCCTGCGATCGTTTCCAGTTCTGTGACGACGATCCCCGAGGATCAATGTCGATGGCTTGTTCATTCCCAGATCAACTTTCCGGGGCCGCATCTCGCGGAAGTATCGTTTCAGATGCGAGAGATTCTCGCGAATCGTTGAGTCAGGAAGTTGTCGCCGGCTCGGTATCCAGGGGGATGCTTCGGATTTCAAGTGATTCGATCACGTGTTCACCAGCACCGCCTCCTGGTTCGAACATAATGTTCGAGATTGGTTGCGCCGAGTTCATCTCGAGAAACAACTCATTGCGTCCGCCACGAATCGTCTTGCTGTCGCTCCGTTCCGGCGACATCTGATCGTCCTTGGCGGACCAGAACAGCGTGGACTGGCCCAGGCCAGGCGATCGAAGGACAACACGAGCAACGTATCGGTAGTTCGCCGGTAGATCGACTCCATTGAAGACAACTGCCGCAGAGATTCCCGTGCTCTCTAGTTCAAGGCGCCCATCGGCGAGCGTCGCCTCGACACCATCCGCGGGGTAGAGCTGGTCTCGACGCGCGTCTGACATTGACCAGACAGGTTCCGCATCGGATCTTTTCCAGAGAAGCGAAGGTGCTTCGGGGTTCGGTTCAACCAGCAGTTGAATAAAGGTTTCTGGTGCAATGCGTTCGACGACTTCCAGGACAACCGTATCGTTCTCTTGCATCGCCTGATCGATGAATTCAGGCGAGGCATCTGCATAGTGCATGAACGTGACGTCCTCGAAATAGGGTCGGATCAAGGGTCGTGCAATTGAGCCAATGCAGGAGTCGTGGAGGATGAGTGTTTTCCCCGGAATCAGGGAAAGCCCTTCCGTGGATTCGAATTCGGACCTCACGGGGTATTGCCAACTATGCGGATCCTTGTCCACGGTCTCGAAGTCTTCGTAGGTGTTCCCGTCAAACGTAATCTGTTCGGGCGAGACACCAGGTCGTGCTGTTGCTCTGACTTCCTTTTGCCGAAGTGGCATCGATGTGATGCCACACAGGGCACGGAGATCTCCCGGGTACGTGATCGTCTGGGTGGTGACTACGCAGGAATCATCCCAGGTGCCCGGTTGCAGCGAGTCGACAATAGATTCCGCCATGATGGCGCCACCGTGCCAGTTCTGGTGGGTGTCGTCACGGAAATAGAGTTCGTCTTCCGTATTCAACTTCTCATTTCGCATTGCAGCATGCAGGTCGATGATGCGTGGATCATCAACTTGTGCAAACCAACTTTCGAAGCGATTGCGTTCGTCGATGGTCTGGAGGACATCTCGCTGGCCATCATCCGTGAGGTGTTCTGGATAGATCGTGTGCTTGTCAGGTGTCAGCAGCACGCGGAATGTCGCAGGGGCGTCGGCATTTCGTTCGAGGAAGCCGTTCATTGCAGCAAGGGCTTCATCAACGCTCTTACCAGGATCTCGCCAGTGACCACCATAACTATGCAACAAGAAGAGCCAGCCATCGTCGCCACGATCAACGCCGCCAATACGACGTTCGCCCAGGAGTTCCATTTCCACCCATGTCTTTGTTGCAATCACATCGCCACGGAAGGGAACCCGTTCACGTAGCCAACCAGAAAGTGTGTCCCATTTCTTCGTATCAAGCGTGTCACCGATGTTATTGATGGCAGGGAAGACCGTCGGCTCACGATTCTCCACTTCACGAATGAAACTGGCATTCTGCTCAAACATGAATGGCGAGAGAACAAGTGGGCTGCAGAGCAGCACAAGTGAAACGATTCCTGCAAATGATGCGCCTGGTCGTGACATCAGAATTGGAAGTACAAGAAGGGTGAGAACGTGCCGCCGATCACGATGATCAGGGCTAAGGGAAGGAAGATGCAGGATAGGGCGACTCGGAACACCGTGGCGCCTACGTGATCGGATTCATCAAGCCAACGACCGGTGCTGATCTTGCCCGGCAACAGGGCGATGCAACTTCCGAAGATGAGGAAGAAGATGCTTTGCGTTGTGAGGACCGAATCGAGGCTGCCGGATGTCGAGGTGAGCGGGAAGTCGAACAGGGTTGCGTAGTACTGGCCGGCATGTGAAATATCCAAAGCCCTGAACACGACCCAACCCATCATGACCACGAAGAAGGTGGCCAGTCGACGGAATGGAATCCAGCCAAGGGCGTCGGGTCGTGTCTGGCCGGTGAGTCGGTCACAGATCAACCAGAATCCGTTGTAGATGCCCCAGATGATGAACGTCCAGTTGGCGCCGTGCCAGAAGCCGGTCAGGAGAAAGACGATGATCAGGTTCGCATACGTCCTCGACCTGGAGCAACGTGATCCCCCAAGTGGGATGTAGACGTAATCTCGGAACCAATTGGACAAGGTCACGTGCCAGCGGCGCCAGAAATCGGTCATACAAACGGCTGAGTAGGGGCGTTTGAAATTCTCCGGAATTCTAAATCCAAACATGCGTCCCA
This sequence comes from Planctomycetota bacterium, assembly GCA_036339555.1. Classification (GTDB taxonomy): domain Bacteria; phylum Planctomycetota; class Phycisphaerae; order Phycisphaerales; family SM1A02; genus UBA1668. Next base: position 19,639 of record JAYZAT010000041.1, on the reverse strand, counting down.
TCCCGATCGCCATATCGCTATACCCCGAGAAATCAAAATAGATTTGGAGCGTGTAAGCGAGTAGTCCGATCCAGGCATCGCCGGCATTCAATTGGGCATCTGATGCAAATGCAGCATCTGCGATGACGCCGACACTGTCAGCGATGACGACTTTCTTGACGAGCCCGTGCGCGAAGCGGAGGGTTCCCGATGACACGTTGTCCCAGTCGAATGGCCGTGACTTGAGCTGCGTGCTGATCTCGTGATACCGGACAATCGGGCCGGCGATCAACTGTGGGAACAAGGAAACATAGAGCGCGAAATCGATTGGATTCAACATGACCTTCGCTTGGCCACGTGCGACGTCAATGACGTAGGACGTGGCCTGGAAGGTGAAGAAGGAGATCCCGATTGGCAGAATGATGTCGGTCCAGAGAATCTCGTCCATGCCAACACGCGTGCCGACGTCATTGATTTGATCAATGAAGAAGTTGGCGTATTTGAAATACGCCAAAATGCCAATGTTGAGCATGACCGAGAGCGTGATCGATCCATTCCGGATGATGCGACTACCCGTGCCGCGTGCGCGGTCAGCAATCAGTCCAAGTACCCAGTTGCCTGCGATCGAGATTAAGAGCACGATCACGAAGTCGCCGCCACCCCATGTGTAGAACACCAGGCTGGCGATCAACAACCAAAGATTTCGAAGGGCGGGCCCAATCCCGAGCAGGGCGTAGATGCCCAGGACGACCGGCAGAAAGAAAAACAGGAACGTCTGGGAGGAAAAGACCATGGCTGTGGGTGGCGGTGCAGTGGGCTGCAGGCGGCATGATACCGGGCCTTGGCTCCTGTACGTGGTGGAGACGTCGCTTTCGACGCCGTCAAGCCCTACAATGGTGGATCTTCTACCCACAGGAACCAACACATGACAGCACGCAAGGGCATCATCCTCGCAGGTGGTTCGGGGACGCGGCTGTACCCGGTCACCCGGGCTGTCAGCAAGCAGTTGATGCCGATCTATGACAAGCCAATGATCTATTACCCGCTGTCGGTCCTAATGCTGGCCGGTATCCGGGAGATCATGATCATCAGCACCCCGCAGGACTTACCAGCATTCCGACGGCTTTTAGGGAGCGGTTCGGATTGGGGCGTCGAGTTTGTCTATGCAGAGCAGCCTCGGCCCGAGGGTCTTGCCCAGGCATTCCTCATCGGTGAGGACTTTATCGGGGGCCATCCAAGTTCCTTGGTGTTGGGCGACAACATCTACTTTGGCCATGACTTGGTCACACGACTGGAACACGCCGATTCTTGTGATGATGGAGCGACTGTCTTTGCTTACCGCGTCGGAAATCCCGAGGCCTTTGGAATCGTCGAACTGGGTGAAGACAATCGGGCGATCAGCATTGAGGAGAAGCCCGCTGAGCCTCGATCTAATTATGCGGTGACCGGTCTATATTTTTACGACTCCAACGTGGTCGAGATCGCCAAGAGCGTGACACCGTCGGATCGTGGTGAGCTTGAGATCACATCTGTAAACGAGGTCTATCTGCAACAGGGCCGTCTTCATGTGGAGATGCTCGGCCGAGGTGAAGCTTGGCTCGATACCGGAACTCATCAGAGTTTGCTACAGGCAGCTCAATTTGTTGAGACAATTGAAACCAGGCAGGGCCTGAAGATCGCATGTCCTGAAGAAATCGCTTGGAGAAGCGGATGGATAACAGACGAACAACTGGAGAAGCTGGCGCGACCGTTGTCAAAGAACGAGTACGGGAAGTACCTGCTCGAACTTCTGAGGGAGCCAGCAACGACGGCATGAAGGTGATTCCGACGGCCATTCCGGACGTTCGGATCATTGAACCGCGGGTCTTCGGGGACCACCGTGGATACTTCATCGAGACCTGGAACGCCCAGCGATTTGCTGAGCACGGTATCGATGCGACCTTCGTCCAGGACAATTTCAGCTTTTCGAAGCAGGGCACACTGCGTGGACTGCACTACCAGATCCAAATGACACAGGGCAAGTTGATGCGTGTCGTTGAGGGCGAGATTTACGATGTATGCGTGGATCTGCGTCGTTCTTCCAACACCTTCGGCCAATGGGTGGGCGTGACCTTGTCTGCAGACAATTACCGTTCCCTGTGGGTGCCGCCTGGGTTTGCGCATGGGTTCTTCGTGACCAGCGAAGTGGCAGCATTCGAGTACAAGTGCACCGACTTCTACGCGAAGGAGCACGAGCGGACCCTGCTCTGGAATGATCCAGCCCTTGGTATTGAATGGCCGATTCCAGAAGGACTTGAGCCGCTGATCACTGAGAAGGATCGCGAGGGCCAGGTTCTTTTGAAGGCGGAAGTCTTCCCGTGAAGTGCCTGATCACCGGTGCCGGTGGGCAACTCGCCACCGAACTGGTACAGCATGCCCCGCGATCTGCGGAACTCCATGCCCTCGATATCGAGACGCTGGATATCACCGTCCCTCAACAGGTCCGGGATTGTTTTGCATCGATCCAACCAGATGTCGTGTTCAATGCAGCGGCGTGGACGGATGTCGACGGCGCTGAAACGAATGAAGACGTGGCTGCAGCCGTGAACCAGTACGGGCCTGCCCATCTTGCTGAAGCTTGTAAGGAATATGACGCACGATTGGTACATGTGTCGACTGATTTCGTTTTCAATGGACAAGCGACCCGCCCATACCGCGAAGACGACCCCACGGACCCCATATGCGCTTACGGTCGTACCAAGCTTGCCGGTGAGCAGGCGATTCAAAGCACGCTCGGTGATTTAGCGATCGTGGTTCGCACGGCTTGGTTGTACTCGGCCCATGGTCACAACTTCTTGAGAACGATGCTGGACTTAATGGCACGACGGGATCATCTCAAGGTGGTTGCGGATCAACGGGGAACCCCGACGTCCGCAGGTAGCTTGGCCAGTGTCTTGTGGGATCTCTTGCAGGCCGGGGCAACCGGCTTGTTCCACTGGACTGATGGAGGTGAGGCCACTTGGTGTGAGTTTGCACGTGGGATTCACGACGCGGCACATACGGGCGGTCTGCTTGATGGGGAGGTCACTATCGAGCCGATCCCCAGCAGTGAGTGGCCGACACCAGCAACACGACCGGCATACAGTGTCTTGGATTTCACAAAGGCAGAGGCGTCGCTGGGTCGTTCACCACGCCATTGGAAAGAAGAAGTTCAAGCGGTCATCCAGGAACTGGCTGCTGCTGCTGCGGGAGAATCGGGGGGATGAGCGCATCCAAGCACATTTCCTATCACTCGGCTCAACCAGCCGACGAAACGCCCGACTTTACTGGCGAGCGGTTTATCCCTGGCGTTGGTGGTCAGATCGAGGTCGAGCATGTGCATCGCTATCTTTTTGCACGCCAGTTCACAGCTGGTCGTGACGTGCTGGATATCGCATGCGGAGAAGGTTACGGATGTGATTTGCTATCAGACGTTGCCAAATCGGTCGTCGGCGTCGATATCGACGAGCCCACGATTCATCGCGCACAGAGAGTGCACCAGGGAGAGAACCTTCGGTTCGAAACAGGATCATGTCTTGCGATACCACTCGATGATGATGCCGTCGATGTGGTCGTTAGCTTTGAGACGATCGAGCATATTGCCGATCATTCGGCGTTCATTTCAGAAATCCGCCGAGTCCTGAAGCCAGGCGGCTTGCTACTAACCTCGACGCCTGATCCCGATAACTACCATGCTGGTTCGCCCGGGGACAATCCCTTTCACGTGAAGGAACTCCAACGAACGGAGTTCTTTGAGCTGCTTGGAAAGAACTTCGGGAACACTTCATTTGGCGCCCAACAGTGCTTTTCCGGTTCAGCCATGATTCCACTGTCGCAAGAAGAAGGAATGTCTCCCCCAGGACTCTACCGGCTGCATGCCGCTGAGAGTTCGATCGAGGATCTCGGTCGATTCGGCGATATAAGCCTCTATCTCATAGGAATCGCCTCAGACGGCCTGCTTCCGAAGATCAACTGGAGCCTGCTGGACGATCCCGAGTACGCCATCGAGAATGTCATGCAACTTCGACATGACACGTCATTGGTGGTAAATGCTGTGGCTGAACTCAAGAAAACAAACGAAGCGGTCAGGGCTGAATACGAAACCGCGTTGATGAAAGCGACCAAGGAATTGAGTTCTGTCCGGCGATCCATGGTGGTTCGTATTGCGTCTCGACTGGGCTTGGTCCGGCAGTCGTCCGAGGGCAAACCATGACCGCAGGTTGTCCAAGAACGATCGCCTTTTACCTTCCGCAGTTTCATCCGATCCCGGAAAACGATGCCTGGTGGGGTCCGGGATTTACGGAATGGCGCAATGTCACACGCGCCCAGCCTATGTACACGGGGCATGCACAGCCTCGGCGACCAGCGGACCTGGGTTATTACGATTTGCGGTTGCCGGAGGTCCAACAGGAACAGGCGGACTTGGCCGCGAGCCATGGCATTCACGGTTTCTGTTATTACCACTACTGGTTTGCAGGAAAGCGTTTGCTTGAGCGGCCACTCGACACGGTACTTGCGAGCGGTAGTCCGACATTGCCATTCTGCATCTGCTGGGCCAACGAGAACTGGACTCGACGATGGGACGGCCTGGAGGATGAGATCCTCATCGGGCAGCAGCATTCTCCAGACATTGATCGGCAGTTCATCACGGACTTGCTACCGACGCTTGGCGATGATCGCTACATCACGATCAATGGCAAGCGGTTGTTGATGGTCTACAGACCCTCACGGCTCTCCGATTGCCGACGCGCTACCGATATCTGGCGGGACGAAGTTCTCAAGGCAGGGCTGGGGGATCTCCACCTTGTCATGGTTCAGCACGGCGATGACAACCCGTTGCAGATGGGTTTCGATGCAGCCGTTGAGTTTCCACCACATGGCATGGCGGTTCCGGATATCCAGCACACGCTGAAGGGGCTTGACACAGATTTCCGTGGTGGCGTTTACGAGTACGACGCGATCGCTACCCTTTCGACGAACCGGCCACGACCACATCACCCCCTGCACCGGGGCGTGATGCTCGGTTGGGACAACACTGCTCGACGCGGACATGCCGCTACGGTGTACCACGGGGCTACACCAGAGCGTTACCGCACGTGGCTTGAGGCGATGCTTCGTGATGCTAAGCAGCACGGCGGATCAGAGGATGTTGTCTTCATCAATGCCTGGAACGAGTGGGCAGAAGGCACCTATCTGGAGCCGGATGAGCACAATGGACATCAATGGCTTGAAGCAACACGCGATGCGTTGGAAGCCATCGGTGGTCAGGCTGACAGCGGCAGCCAAACTCAATCCATGGTTGCGATCGAGTCGGATCCGTCACCTGAAGATATTTCACGCCTTCTGAAGGAAAGGCGACGAGCCCGCAGTCGTCAGCGATTCCAAACGCTCATGGTTCGGACAGGCAATTTCATGCGGCGTCCGGGGAAGTTGAGCAAAATCAACAAGCATGGCTGCGCAGCAATCAAGAAGGCTCGGCAACGCCTCCTGCCAAGTCGAGGCGCACGCCGGACTGCGATGGAGCCTTTGTGGCGAAACGTGTCAACCGGAAAATCAACAGGGAAGCATTCCGTTTTGTTCGTCGGGCACGATGCACATTTGGCGGGTTCCCAAATGCTCTTGTTGGAAATGCTCCGCATGGCCCGTGAATCCAGCCAAATTAACCCAATGTTGCTCCTGTTGGGCGATGGGGTACTCGAGCCGAATTACCAGAAGCTGGTGACGACATGCAATATCGTGCCCATGATGGAGGCTGGAATTGCACCAGCCGATGCGATTGCCGCAGCGATTGCATCGGCACCGCTTCAACCTGAGGTTGCGATCTGTAGCACGATTGCGTGTGCGGGTGCTGCCCAGGTCTGTCGTGGGTTGGATGTGCCAGTTGTTCATCTCATTAACGAGTTGCCAACCACCGTTGAATCCAACGGATGGGAAGATCTGGTTGTTGACATCGGTACCGCTGCTCGACGCATGGTGTTCGTGTCTCGCTTTAGCCAGCAAGCCTTCGTCAACCAGTTCGGACTCGATGAATCCCGCTGTGCCATTGTCCATCCCGGCTGGCTGGGCAACGGGCATATGCAGTCAGATCACGATCGTCTGCGTCTACGGATCCGGAAGGAATTATCCCTGCCGGAGAATGCCTTGATCGTTTTGGGTTGCGGCCAGATACATCCTCGCAAGGGCGTGGACCTGTTCGTCCAGGTGGGGGCCCGTGTCCTTGCTCAAGAAGGTACGGACGCCGTTCATTTCGTCTGGATTGGGGATGGCAGTGCGGACGACACCCGCTGGGTGGCACACGACATCGCTTCTTTACCTTGTCATGATCGGATTCACTTGGTCTCTTCCAAGCCTGACATCCATCCTTACTTCGAAGCATCGGATCTGTACGTGCTTTCCTCCCGGGAAGATCCGTACCCGATTGTCTGTGTACAGGCGATGGCAGCCGGACTTCCAGTCGTGGCCTTTGACGGCGTTGGTGGGGCACCCGAGGCCCTGGTGGATGGGACTGGCTTGGTTGTTCCCTTCCTCGATACGGCCGCCATGGCGGACTCGATCCTTGGCCTTATCAAGGACGAAGCAGGTCGGGTGGCTATGGGCGTCGCTGCCAGGTCACGGGCACAGGACAGATGCAGTTCCAAGCATCACTTCGATGGTGTGCTTGACGTGGTCGCTACGACGTGCGGTGTCGATCTACGTGAGACCCTGCTCCAGTAGCCACCGGACGTATCGATCCATCGAATACCGTTCCTTGACGATCGCGCGGGCTTGTGCGCCGGTCTTGTGTCGCAGGTCGGTGTCCGAAGTCCATTGGACAACCATGTCAGCCATGGCCTGGACATCTCCAAAGGGGATAACGGCACCTCCGCCCTCATTGAGCATGGAAGGCGTGCCTCCCGATCCCTCGAAGCAAGCCACGGGCATGCCACAGGCCATGGCCTCGTGAACAACACAGGGGAAGGGATCCTCGCGGGAAGTCAGCAGGTACAGATCACTTGCTCGGAAGGCTTCCTCAGTGTCATCAACCTCACCGATGAAGTGCATCCGATCTGCGATTCCAGTTCGAGCAGCATCACGGGGGCACCAGAACGTTGGATCGAGATAGGTGTCGGCACCGCTGCCGATCCAGGCGAACTGGACGCGCGAGTCGAGGCCACTGCGATGGGCTGCCAGAGCGGTCAGTAGGAAGAGTTCTGGTCCCTTCCGGAGTTCGAGGCTGCCACAACCCAGCACGATGGGAACATCGTGATCCAATGCGAGTCGCTGGCGGAACGCCTTCCGTGCGGCATCATTGTGTCCATCGAGGAAGGACTCTCGGATGAGACCTTGTGGGTGAACGACCCCATGCTCCCTGGGGAGATCAGCCCAATCGCAAGCAACTTGTCGCATGTCATCACAGGGATACACCAGAACATCAGGACTCTCTGCAATCAGGCGGTAGTCCTCACGCGGCGAGTTGGTTGCAAAGTCGTGGATGAGGGATAGAGTTCGCCATCCGAATCGTCTGATCCAGCGGGCGAAGTACCAGGTCGGGGCTGTGTTGCAGACGGCCATGCGTTGAGGTGCTTGTTCGAGGGCCGACATGATCGCTCGCCCATAGGATGTTGGCGCGCCCCATGGATTGAGCCGCTGCCCATCGATGAGCCAGGCGACTTCAGCGAATTCATCGAGCAACGGACCAGGCGATGCATAGACGACTGCGCACTGGGCGTTGTGATCACGCACGAGTCGGCGAACGATGTCGAGCGCCAGGATCGGACCACCCGTGCGGGACGCTGCCTGAGTGACAACCATGACAACAGGTCGCGCGGGATCAACCTGCATGGCTGCAGGGTCGACCGAGGGACCGGACGTGGGAATCGGAGGCTCGGGTGTGCCGACAACCTTCTTGGCAGCCTGCAGTATCGGGGCCGGCGTGACGCGTTTGATGGCTTTCTTGAGAGATGCCGATTCGGCTGTGGGGACGGAGGGCTGGCTCGTTGGTGCAACCTGGGCAAGGTTCATACCGTCGGTGGTTGGCGTGGGCCTGCTCATGAGGTCCATCTCGCGGAGACGCGGATCGTCATCGTGACGCATGCTGCCTGGCCGAGCGACCTGGGCTTCGGAATCGAAAGCTCGGGAAGCCATGTTCGGATCCGGGTTCCGGGGTGGCAGGACGTCTTGATCGATGTTCTCAATGATGGGTCGGTCACTGAAATGAGGCCTGATCGCGTTGCAGAACCATGGCCAGTAACGCGGCCAGTTGCTGGGAAGTGGGGCGATTGGATTGGGCGAGGGGCCTGATTTGGCGAGGGAGAGAAAACGATGGAGACCGTCACGCCCTTCTTGGGCCATCAAGTGCTGGACCCGACCTGTGGTGTTCTGTGGATGTACCCGGTACCGCATCAGCACTTCCGGAATGAAAGATGGTTCAGTGTAGAAGGTAGAACGAAGCAAAAAATCCCAGTCGTGTGACAACTGGTGTTCACTGAATCCACCGAGTCGCTCATAGAGACTGCGACTGAAAACGAAGTTGCCACTGGTGACCGCGGGATTGTTCCTCAGCAAGGCAAATCCACGGGTCGGACAGGCGGCGGCACCGGCCAGTACGTCCTGGTACCAACCAAACTCGGGCGCATCAGCCTCCAGAGGCTGATCGTTCTCATCAATCATCTCCACGAGTGTAAAGGCGAGGCAGTCTTGTTCGACAGATAGTCGTGGCGCCAGGTTGGCGAATCGTCCCGGGAGGAAGGCATCATCGGAGTTGAGAATCGATAGGAAGTCACCGCGGGCGTGTTCGATCCCTCGCATGATGGCGGCATGGGCGCCACGATTCTCTTGCTCAATGAGCACGGTGCGATGCAGTGGACTGTCCTTCAGGCATCGGCGGATGATCGGAAGGCTGTCATCAGGCGAACCGTCGTCGACGATGACCAGTTCGATCTCCAGGCCATTGGTTGCTTGCACGAAGACAGAACGAATCGCGGCCTCGATGTACCGCGCGTGGTTGTAGGACGGAATGACGACTGAGATCCGCATGGCCGGGGGGGAGTATAGGTCGCCGGGGGAGGGTGTCAGTGGTCCCGGTCTTCCAGTGCCTTGGTGAGCAGTTCCGAGAACGTATCTGCGGCGATGGTGGACAGCATGACTTCGCAGAATTTTCGTTCGCCCGTCTCGAAGATGACAGTGTCCGACTGCGCCATCGCCTTGGCCAAGGCCTGCAGGTTCTGGGCATCGGTCGCATGGACCGAGGCCAGTGACTCAAAGTATTCCGCCCCAACAGCGGCAACGTGGTCCCAGAATGAATCCCGGACCAGAAGGGTATCCCCTGCTATCAAGCGATCCTTGTCCCCGCCCTTGGTTGTGACAATGGCTGGAATCGGTTGGGCTTGGCTTTGTAGCACGAGTTCAGTCGTCCCTGGGCGGCGTGCTGCGTAGTAGTTCAGTTCGCGTTGCACCGAGGAGCCTGAAAGTCGATCTAGGTCAAGATGAGCCGGGACAGTCTGAATCAACACGATTTCATCAGGGTCGTAGAGGCCGGGATGAAGACGCTCGACGATCGCTTCGATAAATACCTCGGCACCCCGCCAGTTCCAGTGGGTATCGGTCGGGTAGTAAAGAGGATCATCAGGTGAGGCACGATGTCGAGTTCGTAAGGGCGGCACCAAGTCGATGAACCACGATCCTTCATCGATCAGTTGCAAACGCATGGCGTTGGTGCGTTCCTGGGCGGTGTCATGCTCGGACTCGATCCACCCGGGAATGCCGGACTCGTGGATGGATGCCTTGTTCGGTATCAGGGCCACCAGGAACGGGATGTCGTGCTGCTCCAGCAGGTCAGCGACTTCGGAGAGCCGTGCAGCGATGGTCGCTCGGTCATCCTCGGGACAATGCGGATCGAAGGACGTGGCGACATAGAGCCAGCCATCCTGTCCCAGCACGACCTTGTCGAAGGGATTGGGAATGAGCCCCTGCCTGGCCAGGCTGGAGCGGAAGCCCACGAGGCCTGTTCGCAACGGCATGCGATCTTCCAGGGCAGCCGACACGGCTTCATAGGTTTGCTTCTTGTACGACGTCGCCCAGGTCGGAGCCGGATACGGAACCAGAACCCGGGCTTCCAATGAGGTGTCGCCGCTCAAACCTGTGAGCACCAAGGGGGCCGGGACCAGGATCATGATCCAGAACACGACGGTGAAGATGATTCGATCGATACGCATGTCTAGAACTGGAAGTAAATGAAGGGACTGAAGGTGCCGCTGATGATCAACATCAGGGTCCAGGGAAGCAAGATAAACAACAACACGGCTCGAGCAATGGTGGCCAGGCGGGATGTTGACGAGGTGATCCACACGCCGCCATAAAAGTTATGAGGCAGGAAGACAGTTAATCCGCCCAGGATCATCAGCGTGACATTTTCCGGTGCGAGCCATGGCCCGAGGGCACCAGTGCCATGGAATTCGAAATCGAAGAGCCGAACGTAGTACTGGATCGCATCGCTCACGGTTGGACACATGAAGATAGGCCAGCCCATCATGAGCATGAAGACCGTGATGATGCGCCGTCCCACCGGGTTCTTCACGGCAGCGGGGTCAATGAAGTTTCGATTCGTGAGCCGTTCCCAGATCATCAAAACGGCGTTGTAGCCGCCCCAGATCAAGAAGGTCCAACCTGCGCCGTGCCAGATCCCAACCAGAATGAACAGCACCGCGAGGTTAAAGATCACTCGAGCGGTCGAACCTCGCGAGCCTCCCATAGGAAAGAACAGGTAGTCGCGGAACCAGGTTGAAAGCGTGATGTGCCACCGCCGCCAGAAATCGGTGAATGACAGTGACGCATAGGGTCTTCGGAAGTTCTCAGGCAACTTGAAGCCGAACATGCGTCCCAGGCCGATGGCCATGTCGCTATAGCCCGAGAAGTCGAAATACAACTGCACCGTGAATGCGAAGAGCCCAATCCAGGCGGCTTCGGTCGTCAAATCATCAATCGGGATTTGGAAGGCACGGACCTGGACTGCTCCGGCAGCGTCGGCGATCACGACCTTCTTCACCAAGCCCCAGGTAAAACGAATCGTGCCTTCGCAGAAATCGTCCCATCGTTCAGAGCGTTTTCGGATTTGGCCGTCGATCTCGTGGAACCGGACGATGGGTCCCGCGATGAGTTGTGGGAAGAACGAGACGTACAAGGCGAAGTCGATCGGATTACGCATCGGCTCGGCTTTGCCCCGCGAGATGTCGATGACGTAGCTCATCGACTGGAAGGTGTAGAACGAGATCCCAATAGGCAGGATCACGTGGGACCAGGCAACCTCCGCCATGCCGATGTATCCACCGAACTGGTTGACTGCATCAACAAAGAAATTGGCGTACTTGAACCAACCGAGAATGATGAGGCTGGTGATGATGGACGCCGTGATGCACCCTCCCATGAGCCAACGGTTACGCCGTTCTCGTGCGATGAGGACGACGTGTCCAACGATGTAATTGGTGACGATGGCCCCGATCAGGAGCAACACGAAGATCCCGGCACCCCAGAGATAGAACAGCAGGCTCGCAACCAGAAGGAGGCTGTTCCGGACCGGACGTGGTGCCACGTGATAGAGCACCACAACCAGTGGCAGAAAGAAGAACAGGAACGTGATCGAGGAGAAGACCATATCGCGGCGTGCGCTCGGTCCGGGCTGTTGGTCGACAGGGTACTCGCTGGGAACAAGGTATTGTTCCCTGGTTCGTCAAACCCCTTCAGCGGCTACCATGAGGCCATGTCGACGGCTCTTCGGATACAGCCTGCCGATCTCTCCAGGCTCGGTCGCGTCAGCGTCGTGGGCGGGGCCGGTTTCATCGGCTTGAACCTCTGCCGTCACCTGGCGAGCTCCGGGGTCGAGGTGATGGCCATTGATCCTCGCCCGCTTCGCCCTGAAGCCATTGACGGCGTTTCGATTGATCACCAGGCGGTCCTGTCGCCTGAAACAGTCCAGGGCTCATCCGTTGTGTTTCACGTGGCCGGTTCGACCGAGCCTGCCTCGTCCAATATCCATCTCCGGAAAGACATGGCTGGAACGGTGGGATTGACCCTGGATGTCTTGGAGGCAGCACGGTCGGCGGACATTTCCCAAGTAGTGCATGTGTCCAGTGGTGGCACCGTGTACGGTCCCAAGGCACCCGTGCCCACACCTGAGACAGCAGCAACTGATCCAGTGTGTGCTTATGGAATCTCGAAGTTAGCAGCCGAGGGGCATGTCCAACTCGCTGAACGACTGCACGGTATTCGTGCGTTCAATCTACGAGTTGCCAACCCCTATGGTCCTTGGCAGGATCCCCGCCGTGGACAAGGGGCTGTCAATGCGTTCCTGTATCGCGCGATGCGTGATGAACCCATCGAACTGTGGGGTGATGGAGAAATCGTTCGTGATTTTCTCCATGTGAACGATGTGGTCAACGCCTTGTGTTCACTGCCGCTGTATGCCGGTGATGAACGCGTTTTCAATATCGGATCCGGCGCTGGTTTGACGATCAACAAGCTGATTGCCGATATCGAGACACTGGTCGGTCGACCGATCCAGATTAACCGCCGACCAGGTCGTGATGCAGATGTCCCTTGCAGTGTGTTGGATATTGATCTCGTTCGTCGTGAACTTGGTTGGCGGCCCCTGGTGGGCTGGCATGAGGGACTCGAGGATGCGATGGCCTGGATGAAGCAATACGTGCTGACCGAAGCCGAGACGACATGAGTTCCATTCTGAATGGTGAATCGGTCGGGCTCTCAGTTGTCTTGTGCACCTGCAATGGTGAAGCCTGGTTGGAGGAACAACTGGCCTCCATCGAAGCGCAGACATTGCAGCCCGATGAACTGGTAGTCGGTGATGATGCATCCCAAGATGCCACGTTCGGAATCCTTCAGACCTTTGCACGCCATTCAAATTTCCCTGTTCATATCGCCCGTCACGAACCGGCCTTGGGCGTGGTGGACAACTTCGAAGTCACCTTGTCGCGTGCGCGTGGTCGTTACGTAGCACTCAGCGACCAGGACGACACATGGCTGCCTGATCGTCTGGAACGCAGTGTGGCGGACGTGAAAGCTGCGGAAGGCGATGGTTCAAGACCTGTCCTGGTGCACAGTGATCTGTTGCTGGTGAATGCGGAAGGTCAAGGAACCGGCCAGCGATTCATGGCAACACGCGGACTAGACGGTCACATCGACGATCCTCTAGGGGTACTGCTCCGGCACAACTTGGTGACCGGTTGCACGGTCACCTGCAACCAATCACTCATCCAGAAGGCACGCCCTTTTCCAGAGCGATTGGTCATGCACGACTGGTGGCTGGCCCTGGTAGCGGCTGCGTTGGGCGAAGTGAGAGTTCTCGATGAGCCGACGGTTCGGTATCGACAGCATGGTGGCAATCAGGTTGGAGCGCCGCCTCTCATTGGCATGGCTGGACTGCGACGGGTGCTTCCCGGACCTGCGGCACGCCGTGCGCTTGCGGATGTCCTCAGCCAGGACCTTGCCCTTGGCGAGCGGTTCGGAACAGAATTACCGAAGCCCGTACAGACCTTCATTGAGGCGATTCCGAAGGGCGGACGGCAGCTTCGAAAAGCGGCAGCCCAGGCGGGTGTACGCCCGCAGGGGTTGCTCAGAAGGATTCGCTTCTTCCTGGAAACGCTTGGCGGCGGGTATCGCAAGTACCTGTAGTCATCCGTTGGCTTCGGGCTTGCGTGTCACGAGAACTTCCATGTATTCAGCGCGGAGTCCTCGTGACAAGTCATCGAGCAGCACGATCGTGGTGTCCAGTCCGCACGCGTCGCGGATGCGATCGACGATGTCATAGCCGTAGTGCCAGGTGACCAACGAGCCGCCTTCGTGGTCCATCGGATTGCCGTGGTACTCGGGTTCTTGCAGGTGTTCGATCGTGCCGTCTTCGCGTCGTCGCGCCCATGGCTCACTGGGTGCGGTTCCGTTCACCAAAGGTGTTGTGAACACGTGGGCACCACCGGGTTTCAAGGTGCGGCCAATTTCTCGGAAGGCGGCTTCGATGTCGAAGATGTGTTCGAACACATCCTGGGTAACAACCAGATCAAAGCTGTTATCCGAGAAGGTCTGTTTTTCCAGGTCTTCACTACGCCATTGACCGGACGGATCCAGTTCGCCCCAGGGTGTGTCCGGGTCGTACTGGGAGGCAACATAGTGAGCGCATTCGCGGGCAAGGCGCAGGGATGTTCCCCGTTCACCGGGAGACGATTCATGTAGATCTGCTTGTTGCCAGTTGGGATACCAGTCCTTGATGACCTGCATGAGGGCACGCTCTCGGGGGATGCTGCCACAGTCTGAACACAGGAGGTGATCACGGAACCATTCGTTGGTGGCCTTGAAGCGGACCTGTTTCTCACAGATTGGGCAGGTCCCACGTCCTCGGTACACGGGACGCATCTCGCGGCACGCGCGTTCCCAGGCGGCCCGTGGTTCCCGGGCAACTGCCTTGACTCGTCGGAGGTGCTGTCTGACGCCCATGGTTCTTCAGCCTATCGTTGAGCTTCACGTGCTGCGGCCCGGCTTCGTCGAACTTCCTTGAGCCATCCGCGACTGAAGGTTTGTGCCGCACGTGATCGTCTCAAGGACGGGCCTCGGACGATCATCGGCCAAGCCTCCAGTCTTCCTCGCAAGAAGGCCATCAGGCATCGCTGTCGAATCGCCTTGATCGCGAGCATGGCCGACAGGCAGCACCTTTGTGGAACAGCTGACCACCATCGGCGTACGGGGACGGCTGTCCAAAAGAGAACCGTTGAGTTGCGACTGACGAAGTAGGCGCGACGTCGGGGAATGCGGTCGTAGGTGAGTGAGATCCGGTGACGGACCCGAGCGGCAGGCACGTGCGTGCAACGGAATCCACCTCGGTGCAGTCGGAATCCCAGTTCGGTGTCCTCGTAGTAACACTCAAACTCTTCCCGGAACAAACCGCCACAGGCTTCGATGGCATCCGCCCGGGCGAGCATTGCGCACCCAGTTGGACCAAAGACATCCTGTACCTGGTCATATGTCGAGGCGGGCTGATCATGTCCACGTCGGAACCCCCAACCGCAGGTGGCATACGACTGGCCCGCAGAGTCGAGCCGTTCAGGGTCATCCCAACGCACGACCGAAGGCACCACGCAGCCACGGCCGGGGTCGGCCATCAATACGTTCCAGCAGGCCAGCAACCATCCAGGTTCGACCACCGTGTCCGCATTGAGTACACCCACGATGGCTCGTTGCGGATCTCGGTTTCGCCAGCCTTCGCTGCACGCACGGGCAAAGCCACCGTTGACGGATCGTTTGATCAGGCGGACACCGGGCAACCGTGCTTCGGCAATCCGATCAGGTGTGTCATCGCCACTGGCATCATCCACGACTACCACATCGAGGTCTGCAGCATCCGGATCAGACGTGAGGCTGCGCAGACATTCCAATACGACGTCCGCATCACGGAAGACGGGAATGATCAGGCTGATGTGAATGCCGGGACGTTCCATGGGGCGGGGTCTTCCGTCCTCGTCGGCCCGCGAGGACCGGGGGCCCTAGGCTTCCCGTCCGGCGTACCAGGATTCCTCGTGCGCCTGGAAATGTTCACCACGTTTGATCTTGCGCCACCAGTCCTCATTTTCCACGTACCAGCGACAGGTGGCCGCCAAGCCTTCTTCGAAGGTCCATTTCCGCTGCCAGCCCAGGGCTTCGGCAGCGGCTGGATCGACGGCATAGCGATAGTCGTGTCCAGGTCGATCAGGCACGAACTCGATGAGCGTCTGCGGCTTTCCGAGGTTATCCAAGACGCCTTGGGCGACTTCACAGCCGTTGATTTCCAGTCGTGCGCCCAGGTTGTAGGCCAGTCCTGTCTCGCCCTTATGCAGCACGATGTCAATGCCACGTGCGTGATCTTCGGCATGCATGTAATCGCGGACGGCGTCGCCTTTGCCATAGAGTGGCAGGGGTTTGTCATCAACGGCGTTCGTGATGAACAGGGGGATGATCTTCTCAGGGAACTGGAAGGGACCATAAGTGTTGGAGCCACGGGTCACGACCACATTCAATCCAAACGAAATGCCGTAGGCGAACACCAGGTGCTCGGCGGCACTCTTGGAAGCGGCATAGGGACTCCGAGGTTTGAACACATCAGATTCGAGCGAATGGTGATCTGTTCCCACCAGGTCGCCGTAGACCTCGTCGGTGGAGACATGGAGAAATCGAGAGACGCCCAATCGCTTGGCAGTGTCCAGGAGCACGTAGGTGCCCTCGACGTTGGTCTTCACGAAGGGTCGGCCATCGACCAGGCTGCGGTCGACGTGACTCTCGGCCGCAAAGTTCACGACGGCATCACAGCCAGTCATGGCCCGTTCAACGGTCTCGGAATCGGCGATGTCGCCACGGACGAACTCGATGCGATCTTCGAGACCGGCCAGGTTTTCAGGATTTCCTGCGTAGGTCAGGGCGTCATAGACCACGATCTGCCGGTCCGGATTCTGCTCACAGACCATGCGGACGTAATTTGAACCGATGAACCCGGCACCGCCGGTGACCATCACCTTTCGGTAGTTGGACACGATCAGGACTCCCGTTGCTTGCCCCGTTGAATCACGTCATCGTAGCCGACCCGCCCGTTTCGTGCGGTTTTCTGGTCAGTTCCCGGGCGGCTGGGTAGCATTCCAGCCGCCGGGAGCCAGACGTCCCCGGAACAGGCTGCCATGGGAAGCTCGACCACCCCGACCACTCTTCGTAATTCGGCCGACGCCCCGATCCGGGACTTGTCGCCGCTGCAGCCATTGCTGTCACCCTGGCGGCACCGGGACCTTGTTCTTCGATTGGGTCGGCGTGACATCGAAGCGCGTTACCGAGGCTCGGCACTCGGACTGATCTGGGCCATCGTTCAGCCACTCGTGCTGCTCGCGGTCTACACCTTTGTCTTCGGTGTTGTCTTCAAGATGCGGGCTACCAAGATCGGTATGGAAGATGCTGCTGATCAAGTCAATGAGGCGAGCTTCGCCATGTCCCTCTTTGCAGGGTTGATTCTCTACAACCTGTTCAGCGACTGTGTTGGCAAGGCGCCCAGCATTCTCCGTCAGAACGTGACCTTCGTGAAGAAGATCGTTTTTCCGCTTGAGATCCTTCCCTGGTCCACCATGGTGATGGCAGTCTTCAACGCCATCGTTGCAACGATCGTGTTTGCGATCTTCTATGCGTTCATCGAGGGTGCTCCCCCGTTGACCGTGTTGCTGGTACCGGTGGTTGTCCTACCCGTGATCATCATGGTGCTGGGGCTTTGCTGGATCCTGATGTCGGTGGGCTTGTACGTACAAGACACCCAACAGATCGTGGGCCTGGTGCTGACGATTGCGCTCTTTACCTGCCCGATCTTCTACCCACTGTGGATGGTGCCGGAACCCTGGCAAAACTGGCTGTATCTCAATCCGCTGACCGTGGCCATTGAAATGGTGCGTGAGGTCGTTTTCGTTGGGACGATTCCCGACGTGTGGATCTGGTTGATCTATCTCGGAGCGTCCGTGGTGGTGGCCTGGATTGGTTGGACCTGGTTCACGATTACCCGCCGGGGATTCGCCGATGCCGTCTGAACCGCCTGCCATCTCGGCCCGGGGATTAGCGAAGGCCTATCGCCTCTTCGATCGCGGTCACCATCGCGTACTCCAGCAGATGCCCTTTGGGATTGGCCGGAAGTTCTATCGCGAGCACTGGGCGTTGCAGGAACTGGATATCGATGTGGCCCGGGGTGAGTCGGTCGCTGTGATCGGGCGGAATGGATCGGGCAAGTCGACCTTCCTTCAGTTGCTCTGTGGCACGACTACGCCCACACGCGGTTGGATCGAGACCCATGGTCGTATTGCGCCGCTGTTGGAACTCGGTGCCGGGTTCGCCCCGGAATTCACCGGGCGGGAGAACGTGCGGCTGGCAGCATCGATCCTGGGCATCAGCCGAAGTGAAATCAATGCCCGGACTCAGGACATCATCGACTTTGCCGATCTACCCGCCGGTTTCATCGACCAGCCTGTGAAGCGGTACTCCAGCGGGATGTATGCACGGCTCGCATTTGCCGTGGCGATTCACGTGGACGCCGACATCCTGGTGGTCGACGAGATCCTGGCCGTCGGTGACGGTGCCTTCGTGCAGAAGTGCATGCGGGCTATCCGGGAATTCAAGGAAACGGGCACCTTGTTCTTCGTCTCGCATGACACGCCGGCCGTGTTGGCCTTGTGTGAGCGGGCCATTTGGCTGGACAAGGGCAAACTGATGGCCGTTGGTCCCGCCAAGGAAGTTGTGCTTGAGTACGAAGCCAGTCTGAAGCAACGGTCTGCCGGTAGCAGTGGCTTTGAGGTGAAAGCTCGAGCTGCTCAGGCGGCGGTGGAAGACCCAAGGTCTGCTGCGATCCGGGCCCAGGCCCAGACTGGACAGGATCCCGTAGCGATCTTCGATCCAGCGGCAGCCAGCTTTGGTGAGGGAGCTGCCGAGATCACCAGCGTGCGTTTTCTCGATGAGACGGGCGAGGCACTCGATGTGCTCTTTGGTGGCGAGGTCGTCGAGTTGGAAATCACCGGACGCGTCTTGCGTGATCTCCCCGCTCCGATCGTTGGCTTCTATGTACAGGATCGACTCGGGCAGGTGCTCTTTTCAGACAATACCGCCATGGGGACTTCCGAGGTCGGTGGTGTTTTGCAAGCTGGCGGAGGTTTTCGATCCGGGTTCCGATTCCAGATGCCCTGGATGCCCGCCGGCGAGTACTCGGTGGGCGTGGCCATCGCGGATGGTCCTGTTGAAGAAAGCGTGCCACAGCATTGGATTGAATCTGCGATGACCTTCCGGATACATGGTTCCCACGTTGCCGTTGGACTGGTGGGACTGCCCATGCTCTCGGTGACACTTGAACCAACCTCAGCGGACTCCATCGTCCAGGGGCAGCCATGACCCTGGTCTGCGCAGTCTGTGGTGGACGGGAGTTCCGCTTTGAAGCGGTGCTCTGGGATGAGCTCGTCGAGGCGTGGGGGCTCTCGCAGGAGGAGCGTGCCTACGTGGATCGCCAGCAGGGCGAATGCTGCACGGGTTGTGGGGCGAACCTTCGCTCGATCGCCTTGGCTGGCAGTATCCGTTCACACCTGGATATGCCCCAATGGCTGGAGGAAGCCCTTGGTCAGCGGAAGTGGAGAAAGCTACAGGTGCTTGAGTTGAATGAAGCGGGGACGCTCTCGCCGCTGTTGAGCCGTCTGCCGGGTCACACCCTGGCCAGCTATCCCGAGGTCGACATGCAAGCCATGGACTACCCGGATGCTTCCTTCGACCTGGTGGTGCACAGTGACACCTTGGAGCATGTTCCCGATCCGGTTCAAGCGCTTCGGGAATGTCGACGGGTGCTGCGACCAGGCGGTGCTTGCTGCTACACGGTGCCCATCATCATCGGTCGGCTGAACCGTCGAAGAGATGGAATGCCGCCCTCCTGGCATGGTGATCCGGGG
The DNA here is from genome assembly GCA_036339555.1 of Planctomycetota bacterium. Classification (GTDB taxonomy): domain Bacteria; phylum Planctomycetota; class Phycisphaerae; order Phycisphaerales; family SM1A02; genus UBA1668. The sequence continues at coordinate 185 of JAYZAT010000041.1, read as the reverse complement.
ACATCCCAGGATGATTGGAGAGTCCAGACCGAGTATGGAGCCGATGCCTGGTGTCAGGTGTTGGAAGCGGGCTTCTCTCGGGTGGCGATCAATTCGGTGGCGTTCCCGTCGGCCGTAGCCATGTGTGCCGAAGTCTGATTTCAGTCAGTGATTGAGTGTCTGGACTCTACCTGGGGGGGGGTGGG
>JAYZAT010000040.1:0-6012 GCA_036339555.1 Planctomycetota bacterium | reverse complement strand
AGGCAACTCAGCGCCTGCTTCAGACGGCATGATCATGGTTGGAAACAGCACCCCAGATTTCATGCGTTGCAAAATTAGTGGCAACACAAGCAACATGGGTACCGTGGCCTGGGACGCAACTGGTCAGTCTGGTCCTGACATGATGAACTTCAACCGCTGCAACTTCACCGGTAACAACACTGCCAACCATGGTGGTTCCGGTCAGATGTACGGTGGTGTGGCTTATGTCCGAAACGCAGCCGCTGGTGCCGCTCCGCAGATTTGCTTCTCTGCTTGCGGTGTTTCAGGAAACAACGGTAATGCAGCCCCAGGAGCCGGCGAATACGGTTTGCGTCCTGGTGATGTCGATTCAGCATGGTTCCCCCGTTATCGCATCGGCGATGATTTTCTTATGGGTGCTCCTGCTGGTTACACCATCACTGATGGTCCTGTCTCCAGCACTCCTGGCGACATGAACGGCGACGGCGCAGTCGACGCTGTTGACCTTGACGAGATGCACGCCGTTCTGGGTACTTGCCACTACGATGGCGACCTCAGTGGCAACATCAACATCGAGGACCTTCTCGGTGTGCTTTCGGTGTACGGCGGTTCCTGCAACTGATGCAGGTGACGCAACGCTCACCGTTGCAATTTGATCTGTTGATCACTTGTTGATCCTTCAGTGCCCCGACCCGTCTCCCCCGGCGGGTCGGGGTTTTTTTTGAAAAGGTGCCCCTGGGCATCTGTACAGGGTGCGGTGCTCATCAATGTCCAAATAGACCATGGACTCACTGAAGAGGATTGGTAGTCTGGACGGATGCCTCGGGTGATTGAGTTGGGGGCGTATTGGACACAGGGAGTGGGTGGGGCATGCGTGCCGGTACAGACCAAATCATCACAGGCCTTGTGCTATCCCTCCTGACACCTTGGGTGGCTGCGGACGTCCTGCATCCAGTGTTGGAGTCCGACGAGAGGGGCTGGTACCAGCGAACGTCTGTCGAGTCGCCCCTGGGCGTGGATTCTTCTGTTGTGTGTGTGCAACTCCATCAAGGGGTTCCGCTGGAGGCTGGTGAGGACCTTCTTCGTGCGTGGGGGGGCCAGGTGTACAGCAGGATCGAGTCGCTCCAGGGGCTTGTTGTGGAGCTCCCAACGGCTCATTTGGCCGGTGTGTCCAGGATGCCCCTGATCCGATGGATCGAGCCGGTTCTTCCTCCCTTGGAGCCTACGGCGGATGAAATGCGGGAGTGCTCGGACATTGATGTTGTTCAGGCCCCCCCCTGGTTACTGGATGGCAGTGGTGTCACCTTGACCCTGGTTGAAGTCGATTTGCCCAGCGATTTTCACTCAGATCTTGAGGGTCGAGTCCAACACCGAACGGGCGGTTCCGTCGGCGGACACCCCACGCATGTGGCGGGCATCATGGCCGGTGACGGTTCTGCCAGCAGTGGCACCTTTCGTGGGGTGGCACCTGGGGCCATGATTGATGCATATGTCTTGTCCGGTCTTGGGGAGTACCTTTTCTATACCGATCCAGGTTCCTTGGAATCGATCTACGCCAATCAGATTGCCTTGGGTGGTGCTGCGGCGTTCAACCAATCGATGGGCATCAATGTCGGACTCAACCAGTACCCGTGTTGGCTTCTTGGTGACTACGGCATGACATCCGCGCTTCTGGATGAACTGGCCCGTGGTTCCCAGGGCGATCCTGTTGTCAGTGTTTGGTCTGCCGGTAACGAGCGTGGGTACGACCATTGTTCGGAGAACTATGGGACGGTAGCTCCGCCTGCCTGCGCGAAGAACATCCTGACGGTGGGGGCAGTCTACAGCAACACCTCCAACGTGACTTGGTTCAGTGGCTGGGGCCCAACAGATGATGGGCGTATCAAGCCAGATGTTGTTGCTGCCGGCAGCCAGATCGGCGGGGACAATGGCATCACGTCTTGTGCTCTTGGTGGCGGGTACGAAAGTCGATCTGGTACTTCCATGTCAGCACCGGTCGTCACAGGCATTGTGGGTTTGATGCAACAAGCGTGGACTGAGGCCGTTTCAGGTTCTACAGATCCACTCCCTTCAACCTATCGAGCCATCCTGTGTCATACAGCGGAGGATCGTTGGACACCAGGCCCGGATTATCGCACGGGTTGGGGTCTGGTCGATGCCGTTGCAGCGGTCAGCAAGATGTCACAGCGGACATGGCAGGAAGGTGAACTTGCCAATGGTGAACTTCTTGTCCTACCTTTCGAAGTATCAGCAGCAGATTCGAACTCACCCTTGCGAATCACCATGGCCTGGGATGATTTGGCAGCTCTTCCGGGTAACAACGCCGGACTGGTCAACGATCTGGACCTGATTCTTCAGGCACCCGATGGTTCCTTATTTTATCCATGGACCTTGAATCCAAATGATCCTGAGGCAGCCGCGACCCGTGATGTTGCAGACCGCCTGAATCCTATTGAGCAGGTTCAGGTGGATACTCCTGAGCCTGGTATCTGGAATGCCTTGATCACCCATGCCAGCTTGGAACAGGGACCACAGTCATTCAGCCTGGTGAGTGATCCGCCGTTGCCCATCACGACGTTGAGCTTTGGCCCACTGCCCGAGTACATCCCGCTGGATGAAACCCTGGAAGTACTTGTGCGTGTTGATACCTTCGGTGAAAGCGTGATACCAGGTTCCGAACAGGTGCGTTACGACATCGATGGAGGCGGGTACCAGTCGGTACCGCTGGTTATCCACGATGGCGACTGGTATCGAGCGGAGCTTCCTGTGATGCCGTGCGGCTCGTCTATCTCCTTCTATGCCCAGGTGGAATCCTCGGTGTCCGGCATACAGTTTCTGCCCTTAGCTGGAGATGCGGATCCGATTGTTCGCCAGGTTGGTCCAGCGTTGACGACCGTGTTCACTGATTCTTTTGAAGCTGATCAGGGTTGGTCGTCCACTGGTGATGCTCAGGAGACGGGATATTGGACTCGTGGGACACCGTATTCAGATTGTACCTGGGCTGGTGCGCCAAGTTCCGATGCGGAACCCGATTCCACGATGTGCATGTTCACGGGTATAGACTCCAGTGTTACCTGCCAGGATGTCAATAACGGATGTGTTGTGTTGACTTCACCGCCTCTGATGGCTACTGGTACGGACGTGACGCTCTCCTACTATCGGTACTTCAGCAGTCCCAACGAGTCCTGGCCCTGGAATTTAGACTCGTTGTCTGTTTCATTCTCAGTCGATGACGGCCTGACTTGGCATCAGCTTGAAACCATCGTCGGAACCGACGGTGAGTCTGGTCAGTGGATCGAACAGTCCTGGTTCATGGATGTCATGGCGGGCTTTGAGCCAACCGAGACACTTCGCCTCCGCTTTGAGGCGTGTGATGTGCCAGCACCCAACTGGGTCGAGGCCGCCGTTGATGCAGTCCGCATCGAGCAAAGTCCGTGCAGCGACGTGGAACCTTCCTGTCCGGCTGATATTGCAGGCCAGGACGGGGTCGTCAACATCGAGGACATCCTGGCACTCCTGGCAGGCTTTGGCCTGGACGACCCGACAGCCGACATCGATGGTGACGGTGATGTCGACATCGAGGATCTTCTGCTTCTCATCAACGCTTGGGGTGCCTGCGACTGAACGGTCGCGACGGGTCGCAACCGTTCAGTCTGATCCACAGGCGTTCAGTTCGTCTCAGCAATCACCCCATTTGCCCCATTCGCCGATGACCAGCAGGATGTCATTGACGCCCACGGTGCCGTCGGAATCCACGTCCTCGGGGCAGTCATCATCCGGCTTGCAGTCGCCCCAGGCCGCAATGACGGCCAGAACGTCTGAGGCATCAACAACGCCGTCGCTGTTGGTGTCGGGGCATTCACATTCGTCTGGGACGCCATTGCTGTTCTGGTCCTGGCTGGTACCAGAAGCGATATCTAGTTCGTCGCAGGTGTCATTCAGATTGCAATCATCACCACTTGGGTCATCGCTCGGCGTGAGCGTGTAGATCGCAACCTGGCCGAAAGCGAGCAACTCATCATTGATGTAACCCACGGCAACCTGTTGACCAGAGAGTCCAACCCGTGGCATCGGGAAGATGGCTTCAGGAAGTGTCGGTTGTTCCAAGATCTCGATTTCTTCCCAGTACTCACCATCATGTCGAAACACGTGCACCTTACCTTGGGCCGCGTAGTAATCCATCGGGTCGAATTCCCCGGAAACAACGGCTGCTATGTTCCCGCTGATTCTCACGGAATGACCGAGGCTGATAGTGTCCAGATCTTTTGACACCAGCGATTGTTCAGGTGTCCATTCGCCTTCGTGGTATCGAAAGATGACCGCCTGGTTATCGGTTTCACGGAAGTAACTTCCAAGGACGGCAACATCGCCATCCAGATCAATTGAACCACCAAGTTGCATGTCCTCAATCTGCAGATGCTGAGTTTCATTCCAGGAATCACCATCAAATTCAAAGACCCAGGCGCCGCTTGAGAGCGCACTGACCATGATGGTGTTGCCATCTACGGCAACTTCAGTTCCAAACCATGTATCCGGCGAACCGAGTGAAAGCCTCAAGACGTCTTCAATTTCCCAGGCATCTCCATTACGGCGATAGACATGGGCTTCACCCTCCTCACCAGAACTATTGGATTGCCCGATGACTGCCACGTCATTCGAAATGGCGACACTCAGTCCGAACAGGGACCCATCCTCCCCATCCAAGGCTGCTTCTTGAGTCCAGTCGCCATCGAGTCGCCGGTAAATACCAACATGGCCTACATCGTAATCCGTGCTACTGGCAATCACGGTATCGCCGGAAACATCGAGTGCTTTCCTTGGGATAATGAACATCCCATTGGTATCAGCCAATGTCTGCTGGTACTCAAGTGACCATCGCCCTTGGTTGCGATAGTAGAAATACAGATCATGGGTCATCGCGAGTCCGTTGTAGTCCTGGACAACGGCAATATCACCATCAAGAGCCATGTCGTATCCGGATGAACCATTATGGTCATTGCCATCGAAGCCGAGATCTTGTTCCAGGGTGTCACATGGAATCGATCCAGCTTGCATGGTCATACTTGTGACGACGATGGCGAGGGTGGCGAAGGGGAAGAGATGCGAACGGTGGGAGGAGAGCAGTCTTTGCATGGTCCTTGCCTTTCACAAGTTGTCTCTGCGCATCAGAAGTCAGATTCACACGGACCCTCTCGACATGGACTTTATGACATTCATGGAAAAATCAGTGCACAATGCTCATAACACAGTTCTTTGCACACAGTTGACCAGTTCGACATCACGCATCGCGAGTCCGTTCTTTCGTTCACGATGTAGCGCAGAACAGCAGTCGTGCTGCCATTTGGCAGGTACGAGTCGTGTGGGTGCAGGAACATGCCGTCGGAACACACCAATTATTTGTGTCGTTGGTCCACTTCAGGGCTGGACTTTGCATTCCCAGTCCAAGTTGCATTCGTTCCAGTTTTCGATCACGGTTAGTAGATCGTTCACATCCACAATGCCATTGTTATCAAGATCGGTATCGGCTTGGTTGCTGCCCCAGGCATTGATGACGTCTAGCACATCGTTCACATCCACGCTGCCATCTGCGTTCACATCTCCGAAGCAGGGGCAGTACTCTAGGAACATATCTTCTTCAAAATCGGTGTCGCTGGATTCTCCATCGATATGGCCGGGTATGTTTCCGCAGAACAGGCTGTCATCAATCTCGAGATGGGAGTCATCGAAGTCACTTAGATCGGCATCAAAGATAGCGCCACCGTATGCTTCGCCACAGATATTCAGGTCAGGATGGCAGTATTCCACTGCCTTGTTGTTGGCGAAACGGCACTCGCGAATCTTGAGTGATTGATAGCCAACGCGATAGATGGCACCGCCATCAGCATGACCGCCTACAAGGACATTGCTTGTGGGTGAGTCATAGACAAGACTCGAGGCCGCTTCATTTTCGATGAAGCAGCAGTTCTCAAGAGTCATCTGTGTACCAAGATGATAGATCGCGCCACCCTGCACATTCTGGGCAATGTTCGGGCC
>JAYZAT010000039.1:0-29634 GCA_036339555.1 Planctomycetota bacterium | reverse complement strand
CCACGTAGTACCATCGACCGACGCTTCCAGGGTCCAGGAGCCACCAGAGTGTTCCGTTGAGGTATCAACCTGGATCTCTCCTCCACCGGCATTCAGCCGACGAACCTGGATGATTTCTCCATCTGAATTCCGACGGACACGTATCAATGGCTCGATGGAGTCATCACAGGTCACTCTCACGAGACCCTGGCTCCCTACTCCATAGCTTTCTTTCACATCGAAGCTCACGGGCCAGCCCGGGTACTGGGCCGAGTCTGGGGCCCCGGGCGACGTCCATCGTGGCCAGCACTCCATCACGATCCTGCGCTGCGGTCGTTGGAATCGAATGATGCCCCAGCCTGGCATGCGCTCATACAAATTAGCAGGCTCATGAACAGTCTGAAGGGGATTGGCAACAGCACGAACTGTCATCCTGTTACCAAACCCATCCTGGTAGTCACCGGTGTAAGGGGGTTGATTCAAATCCCTGTTGCCACCAGGCTGAGGTGGAAACCAACGGCGAGGCCATGTGTTCGAAATCGCAGGCACACAGAAGGCCCACCCAGCATCTCCATACTGGTCGATTCCGTACTGAATAGTCGAACCAAGATGTTGGTCGCCACAGACATGAATGGCGCCTCCGCGACGCATGGCCCGAAGTGCACGATTTCGGCCCGCTTGCGGCCAGCCGTTGGAGTCGCCATCTGCCACAATCCTGTAGCCCTCTGGGTACTCACCTTCCACGGGAACCGGAAGGCTCGGAATGACACCACCTGAGTTGGCGCCCTCCGGCAAAGTCGCCAGGTTGCAAAACAGTGTTTGTGACAACACAGCTTTTGCCCAATCGTCCTCGTCCCAGTCAACTGCCCAGCTTTCTAAGAATGATTCCTGGCGTGGTCCGAGTAGTTCAGCCCCGACTACGTCGGACTGTGTGGCGGGATCAAAGCCCTCTGCCTGTGGCCAACCATTCTTGAACTGACCTTCAGGCACCATGACAGACGGTGATGACTTGAACATTCGGTCAGATAGGATGGCATAGGAAACTCCGCCCCAATCCAACTCGGTGAAGTACACACTGATGCCCTGTTCGATCGGCGCAGGGTCAACCGCATCCGGCAGGTGACTGACCTGGGTGCGATGAACCGCGTTCACAAATCGCGGAGGCTTCTTGTATCCCCCGCTGTCTTGAGCAGTGAATTCGTCCGTCCTTTGCGCCTTCTTGCCACCAGCACCCCAGATGTTCCCATGGTAAACATCGTGATCATCGGGAATAGTGATGGTCGGTCGAGTGCGAGCAAGGTCCCGGAAAGACCAGCAGAAGCGATACCACTTGTAGTGATAGTCAAGCAGTGACTTCTTGAGATTACGAGCGTCCACTGGCGTGAGGTCGCCCTCGTAAATCTGGTCACCCGCAAAAAACACCAGATCAGGGTCATGAGCTTCAACACCTGCCACGGTCTCGAGATGTGGCATCCACAATCCATCGTGATTCCACTTGAGTCCGCCGGTATAGACCTTCTGGCAGTTCATGGCTGCCAAAACCGTTTCGTCACCATCAGGTTCAGCTCGAATCAAACCCTGGTAACGATCTGGCCAGGGTTCCAATTCGTTCCCCTGTTTCTCCAGGTACACAATGCGATAGGGAATGCTCCTTGAAGCATCCCAGTCCTCGACTCGAAAGCCAATGGTCGCACTGTCTGGCTCCAGCGTGCCACGCGAAACTTCTTCCCAAACACGATCTCGCTTGATCTCCAGAACGGCCGTGTGTTCATCGTCTGGACCCAATGGTGGCATCTGCGCAGTCATCTTCAGTACACCATCATCGACGGTGTACATCGCGCTCAGTATGGGGCCGAATGTTTGCGTGGACTCATGGCGTATGGCATCTCCATAGGTCACCATGTCTTTGAAGGCGAAACCTCGACCTCTTGGCAAGGGGCCGCCATGGGAAACCAGAGCAATACCGCCATCCAAGTACTCCGATGAGAGATCCCACGCCTCCGCACGAGATAGTTCCTGTTCAGTCGCAGGATCGATCGCTCGAACACGCATCACTCGATCCTCGATCTTGACCTCCAACCGTACACGTCGATTAGAACGATCACCGAATCCTGTGCCCGAGCGTGTTTGTGGTTCCAGGAGAGGCAACTGATCAAGATTGACTGCCTTGCCAATAGACCAACTGCCTGGAATGGAACCAGAAAGATCAAATCGGCGAATCGACACGATGCCATCACCATCGACAACAGCGAGGAGACCACCGTCCTCGGCTGGATGATGATGAACCTGGGCCGTCAGACGGTAATCAACCGAGGGGCCGCCAGAACCAAGGAGGAACCCAGCGAAATCCTCGGCGTCCGCCCGCGCGCCCTCATCAGCTGGTTCAATATCGACAACAAGCCTCAGGCCCGTGTGGCCTTCCGCCAAGCGGCGAGAGATCCAATGGGCCGTGCGTACCGGTCTGTTCGGACGAGACTCCAGGCAAATCAATCGCCCATCCTCGATCACCCAGTCCTGCAATCGATTGGCCCACCAGTCACGACCGATCCAAGTTCGGTCAGGTGTTGCATTGAAGGTGTCACGGTGAATCACCACACCCTGGCCAATAGAAGCAACCATCAGCCAAATGAAGACCACCGCAAAATAGATACGCATCGGGGTTCGCTCCCTCTACCGTTCCGTCAACTCATCTTCTCTGGCTTCTCTGCTGAGAATGCCATCGTGACACCAAGTCCCATGATCACGAGTGAAATCAACCAGGCCCAATAGGCCGGACCAAAGAGGAGTGGTTCTTTACCGCCGACTATGACAAGCACCCCACCAATGAGGGCTATCAAAACCGATAGCCAGGCAACACTGACCAGCACCGCGCGAATGCGACGTAACCACTTGCGTTGCCCCAGTAGGGTAATCAACCCAACAACAAGCCCAGCATTGGCCGTCCAAGACCAGGCAACCCAGTACAAGTACACCTTGCCCAAGCCTGTGGAGCCTTCAAGGCCCGCAACACCCAGCAGGCCAGTGGAAACCATGACGCCATCCATCGGCGACGAAGACGTGGTTGGTTGCGGTGTCCCCAGTCCAAGCATATTGAGATGACCGCCTGCACCAATGATGGGAGTTGGCCCCATTGGCATCTTCGGAAAGTCCTTGATCAAGAAACGGAAAGAGATCTCCGCTGCTTCCCACCCCTGGTAACGCTGTCCATCAACCTGGACGACAGGAATCGCAGAGGCGACACCAAGGACGACGAGTCCCAACATGATGAGAAGGATTGGCCGCTGCGGGGCCATCGTCAGGTACTGGACTCTGCCAATACATCATCCAACAACTGTTCCAGCATAGCGCGAAGGCTCACGATGACGTCGTTGTCATCCCCGTTCGAGATCTCAAGTGCCCAACGTGCGGCCTGGAGTCGTCGTCGACCTGGTCGTTTCTGGTTGACCATCGAGGCAGTGAAATTATCTAACTGGTCTGCCAACTTGATCGCTCGCCCCTGCCACGGACCTTCCTGGAGTTGGAGTTTGTAGGCAGGTTCTCGTACTGGTTCTGGAAGACGATGATCCTTACTCATGACAGCAACCCAATCAGCAACGTCCTCGCCAAAAACTTCGAAGAGGTCATCATAATCAGCAGGTGTGTCTTCTATGACATCGTGGAGGAAGCCCGCTGCAACCAAGCAATCATCCGCACCCGCTCTGGCCAGGATTGCCGCCACCCTGGCAGGGTGCTGAAAATAGGGTGTGCCGTCTTTACGACCCTGCCCGCTATGCAGGCTGGCCGCCATAGAAGCTGCATGCACCACGATATTCCAATTCGATGCCATACCGCATATCTTATCGACTGACCCGACTCGGAGTCGGCAGGAGCGTTCAATGTTGGATGGCATCATGATCGTGTGGTTTCTGCTGACAGCTTTGTCGTTGATCTTTGTCATCATCGATCTGGCCATCAACACACCCGTCAGTTGGGTTCAGAAACTGGCTTGGATTCTGGTCATCGCCTATACCGGCCCCATCGGGCTGTTCGTGTTCCTCTTGTCATGCAGGAGCCCAGGGCGAGGCCTTCACGATGTCTTCACAAAGGCCTCTTGGAAACAAGGGGTCAATAGCGAGATGCACTGCCTGGCAGGTGATGCCACTGGCATCATTATCTCTGCCGCAATCCTGTCCTTCTTTCTACTGTCCCCAGGCACGGACTTGGTGCTTGAATACATTGCTGCCTGGATCACAGGGCTCTTTATCTTTCAGGCCCTGATGATGTTGGACATGTTTGGCAATAATTACCTGAAGGCTGTACGTCGAACGATCTTTGTAGAAACTGTCTCCATGAACATGGTGATGGTTGGAATGATCCCCGTGATGGTCGTATTACTGCATGAGTTCCCAAGCAGTGATCAACCTGGAACAGCCACCTTTTGGTTCCGAATGAGTATGGCGGCCGTCGTTGGCGGAGTGACCGGTTTTCCAATCAACTGGTGGCTGGTCTCCAAGGGCCTCAAGCATGGCTGCATGACTGTTCCTGAAAAAGGCAGTTCGCCACATGCCGGTCATGACATGGCGAGCCATGCAGAAACCGAGGGCCATCAATCAAAGATGCAAGAAGGCATGAAGATGGATCATGACATGGCGAGCCATGCAGAAACCGAGGGCCATCAATCAAAGATGCAAGAAGGCATGAAGATGGATCATGACATGGACATGGACATGGAAAGCGGTATGTCAGGATGTCACGATATGAAAATGCCCACGCTTCCCATCTGGCAGCAGATCGCCTGGGTGCTTGGAACATTTGGCCTCCTGGCACTGGCCGTGTGGATCACCACCATGTTTGCACCCATCTCGTTCTAATCTGTCGATCGCTTAGCCAGTAGTCCACTTGTGGCGAATCGCCCGGATTGAGTCGATGCGATGAATGAATATCTCGACGAGCTCAGGATCGAAATGCGTTCCCGCTTCTTCCTGAAGCAAGGCGAGAATGCGTTCATCCGTCCAAGCCTTCTTGTAGGAACGTTCCGAACCTAAGGCATCGAATACATCAGCAATGGCCACGATTCTCGCGAATAGCGGGATATCGTCTCCCGTGCGCCCTTCCCGTATCGGCACATTCGGGAAGACCAGGTAGCCGTGTTCGTCACGATCCAGCGCGACACCACCGGGATACCCTTTCCCGTCCCATCGTTCATGGTGTCCCCTCACGACCTCCGCAGCCGCTTCGTCATATCCCGAAAGCAACTCGTCAAACAGAGCATCGTCCACCATCGTGTGGCCCTGCATGGTGGCGAATTCCTCGTCCGTCAGCTTGCCCGGCTTCTTCAAGATCATGTCCGGAATAGCAACTTTGCCCACGTCATGCAGCATCGCAGCAATTCGGAGTCGGTCGCGTTCCCGTTCCCGTTCCTCATCCGGAATCGCATGGCGTTCTGCCCAATCCGAGTACACAACTAAGGCATATTCAGCGACGCGGTTGGCATGGGCCCCGGTCTCGGAGGGATCACGCAACTCTGCCATCCGGATCATCCGGAGAATCATGGAACGCGTGAGCTGAGCATTCTGCATCGATACCGAGGCCATCGATGCGAAGTGCTTAGCAGCGTTCTCATCGTCCGTGTCAAACTGATCACGAGGTGTCCCGTTGGCATGACGTGGATTAATCAACTGGAGCACACCAATCACCTGGCCAGCACTCCCTGTCAGCGGTGCCGCCAACACCGACCGCGTTCTGTACCCGGAAGACTCATCAAAATGGGGATTAAACGAGAACGGGACGTCATCACCGATTGAATACACATCCTCGATATTGGCTAACTCGTTCTCCAACGAAACCCAACCAACAATACTCGTTGAGTCAACTGGAATATTGACTGCCGACTGCTGTAACTGCCCGAGCATTTCGGGGTCAGAAAACGAATCGTTTTGAGCATGCGTAAGCCGTAGCGTCTCGCCATCAACGAGAAAACTACCGCCTGCATCTGCCCCGAGAATCCGACGGGCCTCAGTCAACAATCGCTCCATGAGAATATCGATGTCCTGGATCCGAGCCAGTTCATTACCCAACATCGCGATGGCACGCAATCGGTCTCGCTGTTCGCTGACATCCGATTCCAATGACACGTTTAGTGCCTGAAGGTTCCGATTCGCCTCGTCAAGTTCGACGGCTTGTCTTTGAAGGCGTTCCGCCATTCGCCTCAACGCTTGCTCCGCCACGGCCTTCGCAGCCAATGCTCGAATGCGTGCAATAAGCTCAAGCCTGTCAGGCATCTTGACAAGGAAGTCATTCGCGCCTTGCTCGAATGCTTCGACCTTGCGATGAACGTCTGATTCACTACTGAGGACGATGACGGGAATGTCGGCAGTGGCCTTGTCTGCTCGAATTCGGCTCGTCAATTCAAGTCCGTCGATTCCAGGCATCACGAGATCGATGATCAGGACCGCAGGCAGTGACTCCCTGATCCGGTTGATTGCCTCATTCGGATCCAGGATTGGCTCCAAGGTGATGTCCGGATCCTCGGCCAGCATCCGTCGAACGGCTTCACCAACGATTGGTTGGTCATCAACCAGGATGACATGGATACGCTCCCCCCCATGCGGCCTTGTTGCAACGGTAGCCGACGGTACTCCCGTCATGTGCCATCCTTTCGTGGGAGGCACAACTTCGCCGCTAGGGCCGTCCAACCAGTTTGATGGGATGCACCGCAACCTCGTCCCGTATCCCCGTGGAAATACTCATGGAATTGAATCTTGTCACGGAACAGGGGGTTCATCTGAAAGATGTCCTTGTCGCCATGAAACGGACGCCGATTGTTCTTGTCCAACGTAAACAGGCTAATAAGCCGGCGACGTAACTCATCCGCCACCTGGCCAAGGGTCCTCATGTTACCCGAGCCAGTCGGACACTCAACTTTGAAATCGTCCCCATAGAAATGCTGGAATTTCTGCAAGGATTCGATGATGAGAAAGTTCACCGGGAACCAGATCGGCCCGCGCCAATTGGAATTGCCGCCAAAGAGCGATCCATCGGATTCACCTGGTGTGTACTTCACTTCCAAGCTCGTATTTCCAAAGTTGAACTGATAGGGATGCTCGAGGTGATAGCGTGATACCGCGCGAATCCCATACGGCGACAAGAACTCCTCGGGATCAAGCATGCGCTTGAGAATGCACTTGAGTCGATGCTCCCGGAGCATGGCGAGCAATCGACAGTTATCTTGGCCTGGTTCGTGCCATCGTGAAATCAAGTCAGACAGGTGTGGACATTTTTTATAGATCCACTTGGCACGATCCACAAATTCCGGTAACGCTATCAACGTAGAGTCGCGGATGATTTCAACCGCAAAGAGTGGAATGAGGCCCACCATTGATCGGACTCGCATCGGGGTTGATGTGCCATCTGGCAGGCGCAACATGTCATAGTAAAACTCGTCCTGCGGATCCCAGAGCCCAACGGAATCCTCACCAACATTATTCGTGGCATACACGATTCGAAGGAAGTGCTCGAAGAACTTCGTGGCAATGTCTTGGTACGCAGGGCGATGTTGAGCCAATTCCAAGGCAATTCGAAGGAGGTTCAAGCTGTACATCGCCATCCAACTCGTACCATCTGCCTGGTCAAGGTGGCCACCTGTGGGCAAGGGCGAACTGCGATCAAACACCCCAATGTTGTCAAGACCCAGGAAGCCACCCTCGAACACATTGCGGTCGTCATCGTCCTTGCGGTTGACCCACCAGGTGAAGTTCAACATCAACTTGTGAAAAACTGACTCGAGGAAATCCAGGTCTCCTTCATCGCCACGTTTCCGACGGTCGATGGTGAAGACGCGCCATGCTGCCCACGCGTGAACAGGAGGATTGACATCCTGGAATGCCCACTCGTACGCAGGCAACTGCCCATTGGGATGCATGTACCACTCACGTGTAAAGAGCCGAAGTTCCGTCTTGGCCATGGCAGGGTCGATTTCGACCATGGTCACACAGTGAAAGGCAAGATCCCATGCAGCAAACCAGGGATACTCCCAGGAGTCCGGCATCAACAGAATGTCACTGCTGTTGAAGTGACGCCATCGATGATTTCGACCTTTCAGCCGGGAGTCTGGCGGGGCCGGCTGTGTAGGATCTCCATCCAGCCACTCAGAGACGTCATAGTCATAGAACTGTTTCGTCCAAAGCATGCCTGAAATCGCAAGCCGGTGAATCTTCTTGCGTTCGCTGTTTTTAATGCCCTCTGTATGCTGGGTGTGAAAGGCATCATTCTCGGCGCGTCGCGCATCAACGATCGCTTCAAAATCTTTGAATCCTACCTTGGGGTCAAAGCGACCAAGGCGAACTCGAATGACCTCGGAACCGCCGCCCTGCACTTCACGATGAATCCATCCGGCAGCCTTGCTTCCGATGTTTTCTGGATTGACCGCATCCTTTTTCCCCTCGACAACACGCTCGTGGAACGCATCTTTGTACCAACATTCTGCAGGTTGGTTCGACATGCCGCCTGGATTGGTCTCGTTTTCACAGAAGAGAATTTCATCTGCTTCTTCGACCATCCAGTGCCAGTCAGGAAAACTGGGGTGTTCAAGCTCAACAAGTCCTGGTGCAATGAGCTTGAGACGTGGCCGTTGTGCTTCTGTGCTCCAGGACCACTTGTTACGGAACCACGCGTGCGGAAGTATGTCAATGGCCGCTGCATCGGATCCACGGTTGTGGACCTCGATTCGCATCAGGATGTCCTCCGTCCCGGCCTTGGCATATTCGATCATGACATCGAAAAACTTATTGTCATTGAAGACACCTGTATCCACGATTTCATATTCGCGTTGATCCGGACCACGACGTGCATTCTCTTCGATCAGATCTTCATATGGATACGCTGCGTGCGGATAGAGATAGGACATGCGTTGATACGCATGACTTGGAACGGCATCCTCATGGAAGTACAACTCCTTGACGTCTTCACCATGGTTGCCCTGGGAATTGGTCAAGCCAAAGAGTCGTTCCTTGAGAATCGAGTCCTTGCCGTTCCAAACCGCCACGGAAAGACATAACTGACAGTGACGATCGCAAAATCCTGCAATGCCGTCTTCACCCCACCGAAACGCTCGACGCCGAGCATCATCATGGGTGAAGGAATCCCAGGCTGAGCCGTCCGGACTGTAGTCCTCACGAACAGTGCCCCACTGCCGATCCGAAAGATAGGGACCCCACATACGCCACGGGCATGTCGTCACGTCATCCGTGAGTTTCACCGTCTCAAGCAGCGGCTTCTGTTTGCTGGATTTGGCCACGATCAAGATCCTTGCAGGTCAAAGTGAACCGCTCACGGTACCGCGATCCAGCCTGTCCAGGTCGTTCAGTTCCACAGGATAAACGGAATCCTTGGTGGTTCCGAGAATCCAGGCCACAACATCTCATCAAGCCGACCGATCGAACCTCTCAATCAAAGACCACTGCCCGACTGTCATGGACAACGATCCGATCTTCCAGGTGCCATCGGACAGCACTCGCCAGGACGGTTCGCTCGATATCACGTCCCTTCCGTTCCATGTCCACGACAGAGTCCCGATGGGACACACGAATAACACCCTGTTCGATAATGGGACCTGCATCGAGTTCAGCAGTGGCATAGTGGGCAGTTGCCCCGATCAGCTTCACGCCTTTGGCATGCGCTTGGTGATATGGACGTCCACCAGCAAATGCTGGCAAGAACGAATGGTGAATGTTGATGATTCGATTTCGATATACCTCAATGAAGCCGGGGCTCAAGACTCGCATGTATCTCGCAAGTACTACAAGATCAATGTCATGGGCCGCAAGAAGCGCCAATTGACCCGCTTCTGCTTCCACATCGGAAGACCCTTCGACTCGAACATGATGGAAGGGCACTCCAAATCTTTCTGCAACATCAGCCAAGTCCTCGTGATTCGAGATGATCAAGGGAATTCGGCAATGCAATGCCCCATCTCGTTGAAGCAAGAGGAGATCGTGAAGGCAGTGATCCTGTCGAGATACAAAGATGGCAACACGACGAGGAGACTGCTCCCAGCGAATACGCCAAGTCATATCAAATTCCGCTGCCGTTTCATTGATCGTTTCCTGCACCGCCTCGGGTTCCGGCGAATCATGAGGCCACGAAACATGGATCCTTTGCAAGAATGTGCGACTCGATACGTCCGTATGCTGGGAAGCATCAAGGATATTGCCGCCCACCTCGTGCAAAGCACCAGCAAGCTTGGCCACGATGCCCGGCTGATCTGGACAGGACACAAGGATGACAGCCTGGACGGGGGTATCGGCGTTTGACATGGCGGGATGATACGGAGCCGTTCGAAAAGTCGCTCAAGGAGGCTGCAAATCAACCGTGAACATGGCCCAGCCGCATGCTGACAGGGCAGGTGGTTGTTCGGGTTGTCGTTGGGTCGCCCCAGGCTTCCCTCAAATCAGCCTCGATTAACGCGATAGGCTTCTCCCCTGTGCGTTTTCGATAGGCCTCAGCCGCTGACCACGTTCCCAAGTAGCCAAGTAAATGATCCAACGTCCACTCGAGGACAATGTTGGGTGGATTGATGTCAATTTCCGTAAATGGAAAGGGCAGTGTTGTATAGCCAGCATCAACATAGGATCGCCTTGGGTCCCAATACCCCTTGAGGATGTCGTTATACAAATGACTGGTCACCGCATCGATACTTGGATCGATTCGACAACGGTCATAACACCAAAGAGCAACGATAGCATTCTGGTTTCCGACTCGGCGAGCCTCTCTTGCGAACGCTGTCATGTCGAACCAGTGAGCTGCCTGAGCTGATGCAATCAGATCCGCTGTCTCTGCCGCTAGTGGAGATGATTCGGCCCGGCCAACACTGAAGCGTACACCCGGACAGTTGGGAGCCTTCTCAATTGCCGATGGCGCCGGATCAGTCGCCTCAACCCGCTTGAAGCGACTTGCCAATCCAGTTGTCGCCTGGCCACTTCCGCAACCAATCTCCCAAGCAAGATCCCGATTCGTGCAGCATCCCGCAACTTGATCGAACAAAGTCTCGGGGTAATGAGGACGGAACGATGCATAGCCGTCGGCAACGTGATCAAAGGCATCTTCAATTCCAGACATGACATTCACTCCAACGACTGGATCCAATGAAGGAAAGAACCCAATTCATCAAACACCTTGTCCGGAGGCGGAATAGTGTCGGCAATATCGTGTCCATGGTTGTAACCCAAACGCACACCTATGAAGGCGGTTTCAGCCGCACGAGCTGCCTGGGAGTCGACATCGGAATCTCCGACCATCCACGCCGTAGCAGCTTTACAAAGGCGCATTGCCTCAAGCAACATTGCTGGATCAGGCTTCCGTGGACGGTCTTCCCGTTCGCCGATCACCACGTCCATGGGTAAACGATCTGACCACGCCTCCATCAATCGAATCGCGTGACGCTCGGGCTTATTGGTAACCACTCCGGTTCGGATACCTCGGCTGCGTAAGCAGGCAATCAAAGCCTCTGCGTGATCAAAGATTCGAGTCTCCTGCAGGCAACAGTCGGCATAGTGCTCTTGGAAACATACGTACGCTTTCACAGCCAAGGATTCCTCGGCGCGACCTTCGATCGATCCGGTCAGTGTTCGATGCACCAGAATGTGGCTGCCCTCCCCCACCCAGTTACGAATCGATTCTGCTTCCACGTGATCACGTCCCAGATCTGACAACATTCTGTTCAGCGCCGTGGCAAGATCGGGCACTGAATCAATCAATGTCCCATCCAGATCAAAGAGAACAACATCAGGAAGTTTCATGACGTTTCCACATCATGAACGGTTCCAAAGGACTCGGCCAGGGCCCCGCGACGAAGCCTGGGCATGAGCAGTATCAACCACACTGTGACTACAACCATAAAGCCGCCGGAAATGATGAACCAGATTGGCGGCAATGCTCCGAGCCACTCGGCCAGGATCCAATATGCCAACGCAGAGATGCTCATCGCCAAGTACGTCATGAAGTTGGCTGTCCCGACACATCGTGCCCTGAAACCAGGAATGGGAAGATGCTGGAGCAGTGCGAGAATTGGAACCACGAATACCCCTGCAGATAAGCCCGTGATGCTCAGCAGTATCAGAACACCGATATAGCTCGGCTCAAAAAGACCAAGTATGAAAAAACAAATACCCATGCAAGCAGCCCCGAAAGGAATGAAACTTGAGCGTATGGAACGCCCCGATCCGATGCCAATCGCAGCACCGCCCACGGCAATGCCCAACGTGGCGGCCCCGAGCAAAAAACTTGTTTGGGAATCCGACAGGTTGAGTTCTTCCTTGTAATTGGGAATGATGCTGATGATCAATGAACCAACGGCATAGAAGAGGCACCAAGCTATCGTCGCTGCGGCCAGATCTGTTCCTCGCATTGCCTTCAGAGTGCGCCAGTAGGTACGGAAACCATTGAAAGACATTGGCAGCGATGGCTTCGCTGCTGGCTGGTGGGGCAGGAACAGGCTGGAGATCAAGCCAATGGTGGCCACCCCAACCATAACGATGCCCACAAAGATGAGGCCAGACAGTCCGATGGACTCACCAGCATCCATCAGGAAACCAGCCACGGCCAGACCCGCCACAATACTGACATTGGTGAGGAGACTCAGCGCACCATTGGCTCGACTCAATAATGTTGAATCGACCAGTTCGGGAACTGATCCATACTTCGCTGGCGAGAAAAATGCACTCTGCGAAGCCAGTAGAACAAGCAAGACGCAAGCAATGGGAAGACTTTGAATCGCCATCCCTCCAACCACGCCAAAGGCGAGGATCAGTTCCACAATTCGACTTCCGACAATGACTCGACGTTTTGGATAGCGATCGGCTAGAAGTCCTGTAAAGCCCAGGAGAAGCACAAAAGGCAGATACAGCATCAATGTGATCGGCCCCGTACCACCCTCGCCCAATTGGCCTGCCCAAACACCATTTCCGACTACGGCTAGCAAGAGCATGCCTCGATAGACGTTGTCATTGATCGCTCCACAGGACATCGTCGCCAATAGAGCGATGAATCCGCGATTGCTTATTCCAGTAGCCGATTTCTGACCAGTCATGAGAAGAGAGCCTATCCGCCTTAACCCCTTGACGGGAAGGCTGGGAAGCAGGATGCTGTCAAGATCCTGCATGACCGGTGGGCGGTCGAGGGTCTTCAGGAAAACAATCTCAACTCCATCGAGGGAAGAGCCTACATATGCACAACGAGAAGGCATTCAACCTACTTCGCAACCCATTAGTTAACAAGGGATCGGGATTCACCCAGGAAGAGCGAGAACAGAATCACCTTGAAGGTTTATTGCCATCAGCCCATGAAACCCTGGAGCAACGTGTCGCCCGAGCGACTGCACAATGCGATGCCTGCCCAGATGACCTGGCTCGATATGTCTTCCTCGCGCACCTCCAGGATGTGGATGAGGCCCTTTACTTTGCGGTCATCATCTCGAAGCCGGATAAGTACATGCCACTTGTGTACACCCCCACCGTCGGCGATGCCTGCCTCCAGTTCGATCGCATCTTCCGAGCGACGCGGGGGCTCTATCTCCCCATCAGCCAAAAAGGCAGGCTTGAACAGATCATCCGAAACTGGAATGAAACAGATGTAAGGTTCATCGTCGTGACCGACGGGTCACGCATCCTTGGTCTTGGTGATCTGGGTACCAATGGCATGGGCATTCCGATCGGCAAGCTTGCCCTCTACTCGGCGGCTGCAGGGGTCCCCCCTCAGTTCACGCTTCCGATCATGCTCGATGTTGGCACGGACAATGAGGAATACATCAAGGACCCCTTCTACCTTGGCTTGAAGCAGAAGCGGCCTGACAACGACACCTACTACGAGTTTGTCGATGAGTTCACGACAGCGATCCAGAAGGTCTACCCCGGTTGCTGTGTGCAGTTTGAAGATTTCAACATCCACCATGCTGAACCATTGCTTGAGAAGTATCACGATAAGTTCTGCATGTTTAATGACGACATCCAGGGCACTGCAGCGGTCGCTACGGCTGGCCTCTATACCGCCTGTCGGGCCAAGGGTGAGACAATGAAGGATCAGCGAATCCTCTTCCTGGGTGCCGGTTCGGCGGGCTGTGGTATCGGGGAACTGATATCCCAGGCCATGCAGGCCGACGGACTCGACAAAGAGACTGCTTATTCTCAAATCCGGATGTTCGACATTGATGGCTTGGTTACGAAGTCTCGAATCGATTCATTGGAACCATTCCAGCGAGCCTTCGCAGCTGACCATGAGCCCACCAAAGATTTCGCCGGAATGATTCGTAGCTTTAAACCAACTGCAATCATTGGTGTGTCGACAGTGCATGGTGCCTTCAACGCAGATGTCTTTAAGGCGATGTGTGAAATCAATGACCGCCCGATTATCTTCCCCTATTCCAATCCCACCAGCCACAGCGAGTGCACGGCAGAAGAGGCCTATGAGGGCACTAATGGAAAGGTTCTCTTTGCAAGCGGAAGTCCCTTCCCGCCGTTGAAAGTCAATGGCAAGGAAATCGAACCATCTCAGGGCAATAACGTGTACATCTTCCCCGCTATGGGCCTCGCTGTGTATGCAACGAAGTCCAAGCGTGTTACGGAAAAAATGTTCCTCACGGCCGCACAAGCCCTGGCCGAAACCCTCACCGAGGACGAACTGAACAGCGGGCTCCTCTATCCACCTCGTGACCGGATCCGAGAGGTCTCAGGTCATGTTGCCGAGAAAGTGGCCGAAGTCATCTTCGATGATGGACATGCCACTGTGGTGCGACCCAGCAACATGTCGGAATTCATCAAGGAACATACCTACGTGCCCAGCTACATGCCGCACAAAATGTCCGTGTCGCACATGGCACCTACAGGCAAGCAAACCACAAGCTGCTGAAGCCGAAGTACCCTTGCGAGATCCGAATTCCGGGCGTTGTCGATTGCCTTGCTGATCCCAGCTTTGGAGATACTGTCGACATCATGCTTGGTTCTCTCCAACTGGTTTCCATAAGCGGTTCCCAAGCTGTTCATCATCAGCTCGAACCGCCGGGGCAAATCGTGTTGGGTCGCAGCCGTGAATGTGATCTTGTCCTTCAATCGCCGCAAACTTCACGACAACATGCCCAACTCTGCTGGGAGCCCAACGAGAAAGGCTGGGCTTTGGTAGACCTTGGGTCCCGTTCAGGCACCTCGCTCAATGGAGAACGTATTCCATCAGGGCGGCCCTGCCTGATTCGGAAGGGAGACCGAATCGGACTGCCCGATCTCGTCTTGCAGGCACGGGATGGCTCGGATGGCTCGACCGTGATGGAATCCATTCGGCGGCTGCGTGTCACGGAAGACGATCAACCGGCGACTTCCATGGACTTTCGTCCTGTCGAACTTGCCGAGGATCTGGACAGCAATCGCCTGGCCACCTTGCTGACCTTTAGTCAAGACATCCATGATGCCACTGATGAACGGGGGCTCTTTGATGCCATCCTCCAAGGCGTCACCGATGGAACCTGCCTGGAAAACGCAGCCGTCCTCTCCTGCATGGGCGATGAAGGTGATATCGAGATGCAGGCCGCCACGGGCGAACTCGCTACTGCAACGCCGGATCGATTCAGCCGAACATTGCTTCGATCCGCCACCAGCGGACTACCGGGTCGATACCTCGCTTCTGGTGGCCTCGCAGCCGAAAGCCTCGTTCGACTGCCGGTCCAGGCCGCCGCCTGCGCACCCTTGATGACTCGGGATGCAGCGGCTGCCTGCCTCTACGTGGATGGCACCGATCCGGAAATCTCGGATGAACAACTCCGAGGTGACTTGGATTTCGTGATTGCCTTGGCGCAACTCGCTTCGGTCGCCATGTCGAACCTGGCCCGATCGGACCTGGAGAGACGGTTTGCGGAATCACGCAGCAGGCTTTTCGAAGGAACGGTACGTGCCATGGCTGCTGCGATTGATGCCAAAGACCCCTATACCCGGGGGCATTCTGACCGCGTCTCCTGGTTATGCGGCGAAATCGCCCAAGCGTTGGATCGTGATGAACAAGCCATCGAGTCGGCTCGAGTGTGTGGACAGGTCCATGACGTGGGCAAGATCGGGGTGCCAGAAGCCGTCCTGACCAAACCCGGCAAGCTCACGGACGAAGAGTTCGACCTGATCAAGCAACATCCTGCCATCGGACACCGAATCCTCCACGACATCCCTGGAATGCGGGATCTCTTGGGCGGGGTGCGCCATCATCACGAGCGTTGGGATGGAGGTGGCTACCCAGACGGGTTGGTGGGCGAATCGATCCCAGACCTGGGCAGGCTGGTTGCGGTTGCCGATGCTTTCGATGCCATGCGATCAGCCCGTTCTTATCGTGACGGCCGACCAGGCTCTGTTGTGCGAGAAGAAATCCAACGCTGCGCCGGGAGCCAATTCGATCCGGCCATGGCAGAGGCTTTCATGAAAATCGATCTGGAACCATACGAAGCGATGCTGGACTCGGATATGAGTTAGCTCTTGTTCAGTTCAGAAGCCCGATAGAGGAACAATCGATATGGCGTATCCGTTCTCACGCAATTGATTTGTGCCTTCATTGGCTGCGATTGACGAGTTTCAATGGCAGTGAACGGGTACCAGTCTGGCGATTCATCCTGGGCAACCACAATGTCATTGGCGTCCTTGATCGCAAGATTGATGTTCTCATGATCCATGCTGACAGCCACGATGAACCATCGACCAGCGCTCTCTAAAGCAAGATCATGGACAGCCTGCCCACCACCCGGACCGGCAGTCATGACACCACTCCACTGGCGTACCAGGGCCCCCTCCAGCGTCTGGCCATCACGCCTGGATAAATCACGGGCCCAGCGACGCATCGCCGCTTGGGCGACAACTTCTGGTGTTGACTTGGAAACCGTCGCTGCACGTAAGTCATACCCAACCGTTCCCGTAGGTTCGGTCGCGCCAACCTGGGCTTTCACGGTACCACTCTTCTCGACACGGAAGGCAATCGCCTTGAGATTGGGCTTGATGTCCATGACATCGATGACCCGAATATCCCCGGTTCCATCCGCAACGTTGACACCTACTGTGCCATCACCCTCAACTGCCAAGAGATAGTCACGGCCAGCCTCAACCTTGAACTCGATTTCCTTGCCATAGACCGCCGCACCTAAGGAATCTCCGGCCCCCATCGCCAGCGGATTAATGTTCAAAGAGTCCAGGGGGAATATTTCAGATGCGACGGATTCGGATCCGGTCACGATCTCATCACCCGATCGAACGGCCACCATGGCTTCCCAGCCTGCAATGAGATCGCCCATCTCGGGCGCGCGTTGAGCAAGTCTGCCTGACGCATAAAAAGATTCGAGCTGATCACCCCAGCGTGCCGTGCGGACATCCTGGACATTCGTGAGATCAGCTGAGTGCATTTCCTCAAGGAGTGACGAACGTTGAGCAAAGTTCACGCTGGCAGCACTGGGGATACGCTTGCCACCCACCACGATGAAATTAACGGCACTGAGCAGTCCAACGACTTCTCCATGCGCGTTGATCAGCGGACTTCCACTGGCACCGCCAGTGGCGGGTAGAGAGTGTTGAATCAAGAGACCTTTACCTGGTTCAGCAGGCGAGTTGAAGTAATCCGTAATGGCCGTGATACGTCCAACCTGGGTCTGCGGCACAGGTGAAGATAGGTTGACGCCACCCAGCGCCAAGTTTTCGACAGGGAACCCAACGTATCCAACGGGATCACCTGCCTGCAGTTGAGCATGTTCCGAACCATCTGCCAAGACAAGTGGTGCTCCGATATCCGCATTTTCATCGACGTAGATCACCCCAACGTCTGCTGCCATGCCTGCAGAACGAACTGGATCAGATTCCTTCGCCGCGTTGATCTGGATCGGTACGTAATCCTGCCACAAGCCCGCGAAGGAATCGTAGCCTGGGTGAACCGCAACTCCCTTGGCGACAAATTCGCTGCCACCATCACTGCCTCGCAGGATGATCGATTCGCCTTCTTCTAAATCATGAAATCGCTCTGCGACATGTGCATTGGTTGCTAATTGTCCAGGCGCCATGACCCAAGCGGTCCCGAAAGGCTGTTCAGAACCATCCGTATCGTGAAGGACAACCAAGTAGGTCGATTGCTTTGCCCTGTCTAAAGCAGAAGGCAAGTTCGCGCCCATGGAGGTCACGTCATTTGATAACCCGCCAACGGTGCCTTCGAGTGTTTCAACTGACTGGGCATTACGCGCCTGCATGTCCTCGATGTCGTCAACATTTCCACGTAGAGCGAAAAACAAAACACCAACGATCACAATCACCAGGATTCCCAGGAGCACAGCAATGCCAGCAACCTGGCTGCTCTGCTTGGCCTCCATTGAGACTGCCTCGACATCTACGGCGTCCGCCGCTCCGGCAGCACGCCGATGCAGACTCGAAGCGTCGATTTCCTGTGGGAGTGTTGAAGCGAGATCGCTCCCACGGTCCGTGACCAGTCGCAGGTGTGGTCCTTCAGGCCCAATCTGTACCACGCAGTCCAGTGGAAGCGCCTGCACGGTTTCCATGAGTTCGCCATTCATCGAGACACGGCGATCAGGTGCCATCTCCATGTAATAGAGACCCCGGACTCGGGTGATCGTGCAATGCTCACGCCCGACGGTTCGTTCATCTGGCGGAATGACCACCTGGCAACGATCTGGATCACGACCGATCGAAATGACCTCGACCGCATCAGGAAATTCCAAGACCTTGCCGGTGAGGTCACCATCCACAAACTCGATCTTCAAGGACATAGCTGCTTCCTTTCCCCGAATCGGCCCCATGACCCCCCGGGCTCATCCTGCATGGTAACGGCGTCCAGCCTCCCGGCCAGCACCCAACACGTATCCCGCTCCCCATGAAGGGAATCCAGGGGGAGAATCTACTGAGGCTGCAGGTCGTTCAGGATCAGGGCTCGTTCATTGGATAAATCATGCCTCATGGCCCCCGGAAGGACCGACATGATCGTCATGACCCCTATTCCAGCGGCAGGATCCCTCTCCGGTGACTGAGTATGGGCGAAGCTAGGATTCAGGAATGACTGTCCTTGAGGTCTCCAACAGTGAATGACATGTCCAAGCAACAGATCACGTGCTGGTCTTGCCAACACATCATGGAAACCGACCAGGACCGGTGTCCTGAGTGTGGGGAATGGCGTGTCATTGAGCTCACACCGGCCTTTTCCGTCGACTACGGTCGAGCACGCGATCTCCTGGATGGCGCCAACCTATTGATTGGACCACATGATCCCAGTGGTCCAATGGGAGGCTTGACGGTAGCTGGGTATGTACTGGATGGCGGTGTCAACCTCCGCACCTTGCGTGTCCAAGCAAAGCGGGAAGAGGAAGCCACCTCGCTCCTGGATGCCCATGGCATCACTCTGTTAGGGGGTGGAACGGTTGTCGATATCACGGAGTCGAATTGCCCCATGTGTGGCGCCGCACTACCACGAGACCGAACCGTGGGCAGTCTGAGTAGTTGCCTTGGCTGCGGAGGCCAATTCACTTGGATCGACGTCAGCGCGTGAACGATCCCGAGAGTCAACTGTCCGGGGCCAACTCTCCGTGATAGGCATTCTGCAAGGCGTTATTAAAGAGGTTCAGCATGTTGATGTAACCCACTAACAAGGTGAGTTCTACGACACCACCATCACCGAAACATGTTTGAACCTGCTCGAATAATTGATCTGAAATCCGGTTGCTGTTACGCATCACCGAGCGGGTCCACTCGACCGCTAACCTCTGCGGTTCCGTCAACTCCGAAGGCATGTCCAAGAGTTGTTGTGGGTTGTCTGACAATCCCAACGACCGAGCGATGTCTTGGTGTGAAGAGGCGCAGAATGCGCATGCGTTCTCGATCGAGGCTGCAAGGATGACAAGCTCCTGGACATCGCGGTCCAGGGTGCCCCCTGGGTAAATACGTTCACTGAAGGCGGCGAACCCTTTCAAGGAATCAGGATTCGCGCACATCGCTCGAATCATTTCGAGCGGAGGGGAACCAGACCGAACCATCTCGGCACTTTCAGCAAAGACTGGGTTGTCGGCGACCTCGGCAAAGGCTTCCAGCACACGTTCATCCGAGACTTCAATCCGCATGATTCCGTTCCTCAAATCGTCCTTGGATCATCGGCAGGCTCTTGGTCGCAATGGGCCCGGTGGGACTCGAACCCACACTTCCTTATCGGAAAACGGATTTTAAGTCCGTCGCGTCTGCCAATTCCGCCACGGGCCCACCGCAGTGTACCCATCCGGGATTCCCCACCTCATCAAACCCCCCGTACCATGGTTCGACACACCACTTGACCGGGAGCCCCTCATCATGATTCAGCTTGCTTTGACCGTCCTTCTACTGGGAAGCACCGCCGTGTTGGCTCAGCCAGATCTCCAAACGGATGCCCAGCCAGAATCCGCCGCCAACACGCTCGCCGTCTCCCCTGAGGCCAAGGTGATCTTGGATCGTGTCAATGCGCACTATGCCTCCATCCCTGGTGCCTCCGTCACCTTCAAGATGATCTACGACATGGGCAACCTCCCAGCCATGCCTGGTATGCCTCCCGAAGAACGCACTGATATTGAGATCGTCAAACCCAACCTGTTCAAGATCTCGGGCACGATCCCCATCTCCATACAGAGCAATGGCACTTATATCTGGGAGTCCTCTCAGGAAATCAAATCCTATTCCCGCCAGACGGCACCCCGGACCATGAAGCAAGCTGCAGAGACAGCGTTCATGAGCGGCTTAATCCCAGGGATGATCATGGATACCTTTGCAATCGGGCTGAGGGACTCCATCTTGTTCGAGGACTCGAAGGCAATCGATGTGGTAGCTGGTCGCCAACCGGGCATCATGGAACTGGTCATTACGAACGATGAAACGTTCGCACAAGGCCCCATGCCGAGCTTGTACATCGGTGTTCCGCAGGAAGGACCGGCCTGGCTGCAATACGTTCGTATGGAATTGCCTGACACACCACAGGCGGCTCCCCCAGGACCAGATTCCATCACCTTTAAGAGCGAGAACTGGAAAGTCTCCGATGCTCCGGCAGCCCACTTCAGTTGGATTCCACCTGCAGGTTGGAAGAAGGTCGATGACCTCATGGGAAGCGTCCTTGAATCCATGGGTCAAGGTCCAGGCAGAGGCCCCCAGGCACAGCCTGACTCCATCGGGAAACCTGCGCCGGACTTCACATTAGAAAGCCTGGATGGTCAGACCATCTCCCTCGCATCGTTAAAAGGAAAGGTCGTCATCCTCGATTTCTGGGCGACCTGGTGCGGGCCCTGCCGAAAGGGGCTTCCGGTGCTCATGGAGATCGCTGAATCGGAAGCTTCTCGAGGCGTTGTGCTCTGGTCTGTCGACTTGCGTGAACCCGCTCAGAAGGTCCGATCCTTTCTTGAGAAAACCAAGTGGGATCTGCCGGTCTTGTTAGATCCCAAGGGCGAGGTGGCCACGAAGTATGGCGTCGGCGGCATTCCACACACGGTTGTGATTGGGCCCAACGGCAACATCGTCTCTATCGAGGTTGGATACAGTGGCCCGGCCCATACCCGCAAGGCCATCGGCGCCGCCATTGATAAAGCACTCGAGGCACAAGGCTCATGATGGCAGTGACACCATGATTGCGTGCGCTTTCCTTCTCCTGGGCGTGGTTCTCGCTGCTGCTGATGCGGAACCACCGCCGCCAGATATCGTCATGATCGTGGTGGATGACATGGGATGGGCGGATCCTGGCTTTATGCCAGGGGGTGTACATGAAACACCAAACATGGATGCCCTTGCTGAACGTGGCATCGTATTCACACAAGCAACCAGTAATGGTCCCAACTGCTCGCCGAGTCGCGCCTCCCTGATAACCGGGCAATGGACGCCGCGTCACGGCGTCCTGACCGTCGGAACCGCTAAGCGTGGCAAAGCGGCCAACCGAAAATTGGAACCGCCCAAGAACGGATCTTGGCTGAAACCACGATCCAAGACACTAGGCAACCATCTTGGTCAAGCCGGCTACCGGACTGGCCACGTGGGCAAATGGCATCTCGGAAATGATCCCACCGAGCAGGGCTTTGAATTCAACGCCGGCGGCAACAAGGCTGGACATCCCAAGTCCTATTTCAGCCCATACAAAAATGATGACCTCACGGATGGTCCGGAAGGTGAATCCCTCACGGATCGATTGACTGATGAAGCGATTGAGTTTCTGGAAACCGAAGATGAGCGTCCCGTTTTCCTGCACTTGTCCTATTACGCTGTTCACACGCCACTCCAGGCAACCAAAGAGGAAATCGCTGCCTTGCGCGCCAGTCACCCAGACTGGGATAAGCGGCAGGCGACCTATGCGGCCATGATGCAACGTGTCGATCGCAACATCGGTCGCTTGTTAGAGCACGTCGATGAAAACTCTGTTGTCATCTTCTGCTCGGATAACGGTGGCCTGGCACGGGTTGCGCACAACGGACCACTGAGAGGCTCCAAGGGCATGCTGTACGAAGGAGGCATTCGGGTTCCCTTGGTGGTCGCCATTCCAAATCAGTCCCCTGGCCGAATCGATACACCGGTCACACTCATGGACCTGGGACCGACCGTGTGCGACTTGGCAAGCGTGTCACATACCGAGGCAGCCTTTGATGGTGAATCCCTGGTCACCTTGATGGACGGGCAGGATGACGCCTTGGAAGCTCGATCGCTCTACTGGCACTTCCCCGCCTACCTTGAGGCTGGTGGCAAAGCCGGTCCATGGCGAACAACCCCGGTGGGTGCCATTCGCGAAGGCCGCTGGAAACTAATGGAGTTCTTCGAGGACGGACACCTTGAGCTGTACGATCTCCACTCGGATCCCAGCGAATCTGAGAACCGGGCAAATGCAGAACCTGGCACTCGGGATCGTCTTCATACGATGCTCAACAACTGGAGAGAATCTGTGAACGCACCCATGCCCCAACCCCTGGAAACAGCTGCCACCCGATGAAGCGTGGACTGCTCATCCCGGTCCTCACGATCTTGCTCCTGGCCGGTTGCCGTTCCTATGACCCGGACATCTTCGACGCCCGACTTCGGTCCGCGACCTTCGAAACCTATCACGAGGCCATCGTCGAGTCTTATCCAGACCTTGATCGCGTCGGACTCGACGCGCAGACCCTTCGCGATCGATGGGAACTCGCGGTTGTCGAAGCGGGATCCGCGACCGAGTACTACCACGCACTTGGTGAAATGTGTGCAGCTCTGGATGATCCTCATCTCCGCTTGACCCCCAATTATGACCTCTGGTCACAGACCGATGGTCAACTGGGTGCCACGGATCTTCGAATCGCCATGGTCGATGGTCAGCCTCGACTTTGGAACCAGTTCCACGATTATGCCCTGGACTTCACAGACGAGTCCTTTGAAGATATCTGGCCCGACCACCAGGAGGACAACCTCAACGGTTGGCTGGTCGAGTCCTTTAATGGAATATCGCCTGACAAGGATGTCATTGAAGATGTTCTCAATATTGGACCACATGGCACCATTGTGGAAGTTGATCTGTCATCACCTGATGAGTCGTCGCAACTTACGTTAAAGCGGCGGCGCGGCCTCAACGTGATGATTAAATCGCCCCGTGAAATCGACACCAGCAATATTGGTTCCTCCTTGTTCAGAGATGCGACCACGAGCACACTGAACGCCATTAAGGAACGCGCCTGGGAAGCCGAAACATCCAAGTTCCACGATGGGAACTACCTGTTTGCCTGGCGCGTTGATGATTGGGGAGGGCTTGTCTGGAAAACCAGTGACACACTTCCGGGCCGAGAGGACATTGCTGAACTTGAGGAAGATCTGAAGGCAGCTGCTGAAATTCTGGATGGAACGAGTTGCACCCTGCTGGATTTCCGATACCAGGGAGGTGGTAACGGTGTTGGATTTCTGGCGATGATGGAAAATCTCCTGCCGACGAAAGTCGATCTGACTGCAGAGCGGGAATGGTTGTTCTTCCGAATTCGCGGCATTCTCCGAATCGAAGAAAGTCCTTCGATCATGCGTGGGCCTGTCATCATTTTGGTCAATGAGTTCACGGCCAGTTATGGCGAATGGATGACTTCACTGATTCGTCGCGAATGCAACGCGACCGTTCTCGGGTCCCGAACTGGTGGTTGCGAATACTGCATTGTCAATATTGAAGGACCGGACGGTTCAAAGCTCCGGTTCGGCGGGGAGCCATATACGCGAACAGAGGGGATCCCTCCTTTTCAATCTGTCGGGCTCACTCCAGACCAACAGATCACAATGGATCCGGCTGATCTCAAGAGTGGATCCATGGCCAAGGCCTTGTTGTCAACGCACGAACGCCAGACACGGACCGCCTGGCTGTTGCTCGAAGACTTGTGCGACGAAGCAATTCCATGAACATGATCGGCCGGGTGGTCTTGATCGTGGTGGCATCCCTCCTGTTCGGTTGTCGTGAAGACAATCCGTATTGGGATTCCACGAATTGGAATATGACCCAGACCGTCGATCGACTGGTCAACCTCTTGAAGGCAGAAAATGCCATCCTTCTGAAAGCACAGCAGGCTCCTCCGATGACAGAGTCACTCCAGCGTGAACTGTGGACACTGTTACTGGATGAATGCGATATCGGATTTGAAGTATGGGTGCGACTCCGCCGCAATCGGAAGCTGGTAGCACCCTTGTGCGATGCCATGTCAAGTGAGTTGTCGCCACTCCTTGCCAGGCAACTGGTCATCAAACCTGAATTGGCCAACCAGCGAGATACCTTGTTGCGATCCGTAGCACCAAGCGAGGAAGCCTGGGAGGAACTACGTCCGAGACTCGTCGCCTTTGGCATCGCTGCTTTACTGGATCGATGCAATAACAAATCAGGCTATCGACAACGTGCCTGGCCCTGATCAGTACTACTCAGATTGCACGGCTTGCCCCGGGGAGGTCGGCGGGGTTGGTTTATGCCGCTTCGATCGTGGTGAGCTCGCACGCAAGGCCATCGTCGCCATATTGGTGGCAGCCTGGGATAGATAGTGCTTCGTGTCCTTCCTCTGGGAACGGCTAAACCAACGACCACTCGCCCGCTGTTGTTGTTGTAACCAACGTGCTCCATTCGACACGGCAGGATCGCTCGCAGGCGCACCGCTCCTTGACAGAATCCAAATCGCGAAGGCGGTGGGATAGGCCTCGCTTGCATCCAGTTGTTCCGTGCCATCTCGTCGAGGCCAATCACCCATTGAGGCCATGCACCAACCCCCATCTTCACGCTGGGCCTCGCGCAGTTCTGCAAGGTAGCCTTGGCGATTCTCCGGTGACAATTTTAAGCCACCTTCGGCATCCGCCCACAACAGCATGCCCTTCTGGTGAAGGGTTGCCGGGGGATGGCGATCGAGCCATGAACGTATGTTTGCATGTGCCTTGATAACTGAATCACGAGCAAGATAATCACGAGGTGCCCGTCCAAGCGTCACCGCAACCAGCGTCACCCCAAAGTGGTGATCGCTCTCATAGGGTGGCCAGTTACATGACAACCAGTCTGGCCAGTGACCCGCCTCATCTTGAAGAGACAGTGCATGGTCGAGCGCAAGGCGTACCTCAGGTGTGAATGTACCGCTGCGAATACTGTCTCCCAATGCCAGGAAGCAAGCAGTCGCCACGAGTCCTTCAACCGCGCCATATTGACCCTTGGGTTCCAGTTTCTCCTCGATGTAGCGATCGAGATACTCCAGGGCAAATGACCTGGCCTGGCGCCATGGCTCACCGGCAGGTTCCATGGCACCTGAAAGCAAATACAGTCCGTTGGTGTGACAGGAAACGCAGTTGTAGGTTGACTGCCATCGGCTGGTTGCCTCAACGAGGTAACCATCTGCAGCCTTCAGGGAGAAGGTTTCTCGCATCGGTTCTTCTGAACCCGAGCTCGCGATAGCGGTCAGACCGGCGGCCAAGGAAAGACCAAGACCGAGTGGCCAGATCGAGGAAATCACGATTCCTGCTTTCCAGAAGCGTCATCGATCGTCGGAAGCGGAAAGATCTCCGATGGTTCGTGGTATCGATCCATCAAACGGGTCATGCGTTTCACAATCTCGGGATGCTCAGAAGCCACGTTCGTTTTCTCTGAGGGATCGGACTGAAGGTCATAGAGTTGGATCGCCGTGTTCCCCTTCTTGAGTCCTGTGCGAACCGCCTTCCATTGTCCCATGCGCATCGCTTGTTTCTGGCCATGCTCCCAGTACAAGGCTTCATGTTCAGCTTGCGTACCGCCCGTCAAAACGGGAAGGAACGAGATGCCATCCGATGGGTCGCCATCTGCACCGGAGATGTCGGCCAGTGTCGGCATGACATCGTGAAAACCGCTGACATGATCGGTTGTTGTTCCTGCTGCGACGTGTCCCGGCCATCGAACCACCATCGGAACCCGAATGCCGCCCTCGTACAAGGAGCCCTTGAGTCCACGGAGTGGACCGGTGCTGTCAAAGAAATCGTAGTCAACACCCCCCGCATAGGTTGTTCCATTGTCACTCGACACGATGACGATCGTGTCATCAGCAACCCCCTCAGCTTCCAGCGTGTCCAAGATAGCGCCAATTTCCGCATCCAACCGAGTGATCATCGCCGCATAGGCTGCCCTGGGCCTCGGGTGAGGCAAGTAGCCCTTTTGCCCGAGGTAGTGCACCTCATCCCACTCGCGAGGATAGGCGTCGATATCCTCGAGCGGCGCCTGGATCGCCACGTGCGGAATCGGGCTGGCGTAGTACAAGAAGAACGGTTCATCTGAATGATCACGGATGAACTTGATCGCTTCGTCTCGCATGAGATCTGGTGCATAGTCCTCCCGATCGTAAGCCGTTCGATACGCTTCCTCCGTTGGCAACGGCGCTTCGATTTTCTGGTGCGCCCTGTAGTACTCACCATCATTCAAGACATGCTTCTCGCTGTTGCGCCATAGGTGAGCGGGATAATAGTTGTGCGCCTTGCGTTGGCAGAGATAGCCATAGAAATGATCAAAGCCCTGGTTGTTGGGATGGCCCACGGTGTTGGGACCACCCAGGCCCCACTTGCCTATGCAAGCCGTCGCATACCCCTGCCCTTTGAGAACTTCGGCAATCGTGACTTCTTCTTCTGGTAGTGGGTACTGCCCTTCTGGCTCATCTTCACCCCAGCCACCATTTTCCCAGTTGTTGCGCACAACGGCATGGCCCGTATGCTTTCCAGTCAAAAGAACGCAACGGGAGGGTGCGCAAACTGTGCTTCCTGAATAGTGCTGTGTG
Source organism: Planctomycetota bacterium (assembly GCA_036339555.1). Classification (GTDB taxonomy): domain Bacteria; phylum Planctomycetota; class Phycisphaerae; order Phycisphaerales; family SM1A02; genus UBA1668. Next base: position 2,420 of record JAYZAT010000039.1, on the reverse strand, counting down.
AACAGCATGCCTTCCCGGGACAAGCGATCGATGTTTGGCGTGCGTATCTTTTCCTGCCCATAGCAACCGACCTCTCCCCATCCCAGGTCATCGGCGAGAACATAGACAATATTGGGGGAGTCAGAATCCACCACTACGGTGTCCTGTACGGCACCACATACGATCAGGCAGAAAAGTGTGAACATCATTCCACGAGTCTACTGTCCGCTTCTTCACGTGCGGGTGTGGTGAGGCAAGTTTCCAGGCCAAGAAGCCGTGTCGCTAAAAACCGTATGGGAATCTGGTCGGAAATCCCCCTTCAGTACAGAAGAATCACGGCCTGGGGCAGGAATGCAATAACGATGTCTTCCTGTGAGTCGAAGCGTGGTGTACGTTGGAGCATCTGCTGGATGACCACAGATTTTCCCAACTGCCCGGAGAGCCCCATGAAATCTCGCCCTCGAGCACTTGTCCTCACCGCCAGCGTGGTGGCATCGTCTGTCGTCTTGATGCCTGCTCTACCCGTTGGGGCATTCGCAGGCGAGATGACTGGTCCGGATGTCGTGGATTTCTATGTCGCCAATTCAATCAATTATCTCGGTTCCGTAGAGGGTATTGGTGGTTATGCCTTTGGAACAACGTCTTGTAACTGGGGTGACATGGTCGCGGACTGGTACGGGGGAACCAACAACACGCCACTGATCGGACAAAATGCGTATCGGCTCAAGAATGGTCGCTTCGAGCAGATTGGAACCAGTTGGCTCAAGCACTCTTTCTGCGCACTCAGCGAAGGTGGTTGCGGTGATTGCCAGGCAACCGATTGCAATACGCTTGGGATCGGTTGTGCTGACACCTATGGTGCTGGATTAAACACCAACCCCGGCGGACCTCGATCAGAAGTCAACGCCTTCCTCGGCACCTACGAGTATCCGTTTACCAATAGCCCCTCTGGAGTCGCCACGCTTCGCGGCAACCTCTGCATTGCGGACAACGATGTCGATCCGGCCCTGAACGAAGGGGCCCGCTACTTCTTTGAGGGCTTCTATGTTTGTACTGATGAAGCCCCTTGGGGAACCCAGTTCAATAACGCATCATGGCGAGAAATTAGCTTCAGTGGTCCCGGTGAACCCTCCACCGTTGGTTCGACTCAGGTGGCAGAGATGGCTATTCGCACGTGGAAACACATCGATCCCGAAGTCATGCTGACTGACATTATGGTGCCCAATGACGGCTTGATTGTTGTGGGCTCGAAAGTGACCGAGCTCTCCAACGGCACATGGCGATACGAGTACGCCATCTACAACTACAACTGCGATCGCTCAGTCGGGGCCGTCGCTATTACGATTCCAGAGGGTGCCACCGCAACCAATGTTGGCTTCCACGACGTCGACTATCACAGTGGTGAAGTCTGGGACAGTACGGACTGGCTGGGCATCCAGGCCGATGGACAATTGAGGTGGTCAACGACCACCTACGCGGAAAATCCACTGGCCAACGCGATTCGTTGGGACTCCCTCTATAACGTTCGCTTTGACGTTCCATCGCCTCCGATGACCGGGGAACTCTCCTTGGAACTTTTTAAACCTGGTGGCATCCCGAGCATCACGGCAGAAGCCCTCGTCCCCAAGGCTGACCCAATTGATCCCTGTGACCTTCCGCTGGATAACTGTGCTACGGATATTGATGGCAGCATGGTCGTGGACGTCGCGGACGTGTTGAGCATCATCGAAGATTTCGGAGACTGTGGCGATGGAACCTTCCGGCCTGAAGCAGATGTGGATGGTGATTGCTGTGTCACGGTGGGTGACATTCTGGAAGTCATTTCCCAATGGGGCGACATCTGTGCTGAACCTGGTGCCTGCTGCTTAGCTGATGGGGCCTGCGTCGACATCACCGAACTAGAATGTTTTTCTTCTGGCGGAAACTTCAATGGGATTGGCATTCCTTGTTACGACGTGAACTGCCCAATTCCAGGCGCGTGCTGCCTGTCAGATGTTGAGTGCGCAGTGCTCTTCCTCGATGACTGCCTGGACCAGGATGGTGACTTCAGAGGGTATGGCACGAGCTGTGAACAAATTGATTGCAGTCAAGCTGAGTACAACAACGACTGCCAGGATGCCTGGCTCGTGACCGATGGTGACCATGAATTCAGCACGATGAGTGCCACAACGGATGGGTCAGCGCACGAGGGGTGTGAATTCGATGGCCAGACCTACAACGACATCTGGTTCCGCTACACGACAACCTGTAACGGTCTCCTGGCTGTGTCCACATGTAACCTCGTGAACTATGACAGCGACCTCGTGGTATACCGTGGTTGGGATTGCGACAACCTTGAGCTCCTGGATTGCAATGATGATGGACCAGGTTGCGCAGGCTATTCATCTCACATTGAGATCCCGGTACTCGAAGGCGAAGAAATACTGATTCGGGTTGGTGGA
>JAYZAT010000038.1:0-5072 GCA_036339555.1 Planctomycetota bacterium | reverse complement strand
GTGACACGACTGGCGACAGTTTCTTCATTTCCGAAAACGTGGATACCCAGACCATCATTCCCGGTGGCTCCCTGGCGTGCTACACCAGTGATGGAACCTATGGGCATTCCTATGGTCGGTACCACGATCTTGCGGCCCATGCGCTCAATAGTGATGTTGAACTCGTATGTGTTCACTGGGGGTTTGAAACCAACGACCTTCCCTTGGGAATCGTGATCAATGTCTACAGGGATATAGATGGGGTCGCCGTACCGGGCAGCAGCCCTGGAGACCTGTCCCTGGTCACGAGTATTGATGCCACGTTGCCCGAGAACTCGACGGACTTCTTCCTGGCAGGATCGGACAGTGGCTCATCCACCCTGGGTATGACTGACCTGGTCTTCGTGGAAATGGTGATTCCATCCGGACAGATTCCCAATGAATGGAACACGCCTGGACTTCACTGGCTTGGAGCCAATGATGCCGGTGAAAGCTCTCCCAGCTGGATCAAGACCGAGAATGGCGAATGTGGCCTGAGCACGTGGTTCAATACCACGCAACTGGGATACCCGGACGTGCACTGGGTCGAGTCGATCGAGGTTCGCGAAACCCAGGCTCCTGATCCATGCAACGACCCACTCCCTGGAACCTGCCCCGCAGATGTTTCAGGATCCGACGGCACTCCTGATGGAGCCGTGAACGTCTCCGACCTGCTTGCCATCATCGCCAACTGGAATGCCACCGGCGACGGTACATTCCGGCCACAGGGTGATTGCCGACCACTTCCCGGAGGGGACTGCACCGTCAATGTGTCCGACCTTCTTGGAGTGATTGCCGAGTGGGGTGTAACCGACTGCACACCCTCTGAACCCACGGGAGCCTGCTGCTCAAGCGATGGCACCTGCACGGACAACACCCTGGAATCAGACTGCGATCCGGCAGGTGGAAACACCTTCCATCCCGACCAGGCCTGTATTGATGTTCCATGCAGCGCAGAGGTCGATTTGGCACTCAATGAAATTCGAACCAACCAACCGGGTTCCGACTATGACGAATACCTTGAGCTGTACGGCATTCCAGGCACCTCGATGGACGATCATGCCTTCATCGTGATTGGTGACGGGGATACCGGCGACTTCGGAGTGATTGAAGCCGTGGTGGACCTCTCGGGTCAATCGATCACGGGCGATGGCACCTTCGTGATTGCCGAAGACACGTTCACCCTCGGAACTCCCGACTCGATCGCCTCGTTGAACTTCGAAAACAGCGACCAGGCGACCTACATGATCGTTCGTGGCTTCACCGGCCTTGCCGGGGATGACCTTGATACCAATGACGACGGGGTACTGGACAGCACGCCATGGCTGTACATCAAGGATGCCGTGGCCTTCATCGGCCCTGATCCAGCCTCTGGAAACCCCGTCTATACCGACGTTACAGTCGGGCCGGACGGCAATTACACCACGGCCCACGCCTTCCGTTGCCCTGATGGAAGTGGGACCTGGAACGTGGGCTGCTTCGATCTCCTCGCTGATACTCCAGGCGAGATGAACAACTGCGCAACTGGCGACACTGATGGCGATGGAATCTCCGACATCTGCGACAACTGCCCCGACCTGGCCAACGAGGACCAGGCAGACTGTGATGGCGATGGCATCGGTGATGCCTGTGCGATTGCGGACGGACTTGCAGCCGACTGCAACGCCAACGGTATCCCGGACAACTGTGAAAGTGACTGCAATGGCAATGGCATCGCCGACGAGTGTGATGTCGCTGATGGCACGTCGGGTGATTGCGATGGCAATGGCATCCCGGACGAATGCCAGGAAGACTGCCAGCCAAACGGCATACCGGACGCCTGCGAGATTCTTGACGGAACCGCGGAAGATGCCAATGGCAATGGTGTTCCCGACGAATGCGAAACCCCGGTCTTCGTGATCAACGAGATCCATGCCGACCCCTCGAGCAATCCCGATGGCACCTATGCCGATGGGGATGCAAATGGCGATGGCATAGGAGAATACGGCAATGACGAGTTCGTTGAACTTGTCAATCGAAGCGGCGCCGCCATCGACATGGGAAACTGGGCGCTCAGTGACGCTGTCGCCACGCGACATGTCTTCCCCGTCGGCACCGTGCTTGACGATCAGTGCGCCATCATCATCTTCGGAGGTGGCACCCCCACGGGCGACTTTGGCGGCGCCCTTGTTCAGACTGCGTCGACCGGCTACATCGGCTTGAACAACGGTGGTGACACCGTGACCATCACCGATGATGGCGGCGGTGTGCAGCTCCAGGTCTTCTATGGATCCGAGGGCGGTGACAACCAGAGCCTGACGCGTTCACCTGATGTCTATGGAGAAACCTTCTACAAGCATTCCGAAGTGGCCTCCGATGGAAGTCTCTGGTCCCCGGGATACACCCATGAGGGTGTTGCACTGGGAAGTTGCGACGTACCCGTCGATACGGATGGGGATGGAATCTCCGACGAGTTCGACAACTGCTACCTCCCCAACCCGGGCCAGGAAGACTGTGATTTCGACGGCATTGGTGATGTCTGCGAGATCGCTGATGGAACCCAGGAGGATGTCAATGGGAATGGAATACCAGATGATTGCGAGGGAGATATTCCCACGGATCTCTGGATCAACGAGTTCCACTACGACAACTCCGGGGGTGATCTCAACGAGTTCGTGGAAGTCGTCCTGCTTGATGGTGTCGACCCATCCATGGTCACCCTGACCCTGTACAACGGAAGCAATGGCGTGGCCTATGGCTCCCACAACATCGGAGCCGACTTCACACCTGGTGAAACAGGGACCGGCTGGGCGATCTACTCCAGCTTCATCAGTGGTATCCAGAATGGAAGTCCCGACGGCATGAGCCTTGATATTGGAGGATCGATCGCGGTCTTCCTCTCCTACGAGGGATCCTTTGTGGCCACAGACGGCCCTGCAGCGGGCATGACATCCACCGATGTAGGCGTCGAGGAACTGGGTGTGAGCGAACTCTCCTCGATCGGTCTCACGGGTACTGGAGGCCTTGCAGGCGACTTCACGTGGACACTCCTCGTGGACCTTGCGACCCCTGGAAACGCCAATGATGGCCAGGTCATAAGCCCCTGAAATGCCAATAGTGGGCATGGACGCCCTCGGCCGCTTCACACCCGAACCATGACCTTGCTTGAACCGGTGGATGCCGCATTTTTAGCCATTCAAACCGCATTTGATGCGTTTGAACAGCCCGATAACGCCCCCAATGACCTCACCAGGGCTACTTGGTATGAAATAACGTGTTTCATGGTCCAGAATCAAGGACAAATGCTTGACAGGGGACCTGTTACCGTACATTCTAGACATGGAATCTGACATACCCGAAACATGTGCAGGGACTTTGTCAGAGGAAGAGGAGCCGTTGCTCATTAATGCAACGGCATGAGAAGAAGGAAGTTAGACAAACTTGAAGACAGAGAACTGGCAGTTGTCGGGTCGTACTCGATACCTGCTGCCCGTGACTACTGGAATGTCTGGTTGTCACGGTGAGAAGATCTGAGATTGACGGCGCCGTCGATCTTCGAGAGAGAAGTGTTCGTTAATGAGGGGAAGATTACTCATGAAAACCCTACCGTCTTGTTTATGTATCCTCGGTTTCGCAACTGCAAGTCTTGCAGGCGGAACCGTATTGATGGATCAGATTGGACCGGATGACGGTTCCAATATCGATCTGTCAAACATGACAGCCAACCAGGTATTTGAAGCAGCCTTCGCACAGTACACCGTAGGGTGCGTTGATGACTTCGATTCAGCTGGTTCTGCCATCATGTCAGTCGAACTGGTCTTTGGTGGCTGGAACGGCTATGCCGGTCCCACTGGGATCTCCGGCTACTCAGTCAACCTGTACTCCGATATGGAAGCTGCTCCATGCGCCGACCTCAATGGCGACGCATATTCAGCAACAGAAGCATCCGGTGACCTGGTTGACCCCTTTGGCGGCCTTGCTGGCATGTCAAAGATTGGACTGCCTGTCAATGGTGGGCCTTCGGGCAACATCAATGCAGTTTCCGTGATTCCGAACAACGAGTTCGGCACCAACGGCCAAACTGGTTCAGCTATTGGGTTCCTAGGCGATCTCAATATGAACCAGGCCAACCCAGGTGGTGGATTCGGCTTGCCCTGTCCATCATTAAATGCGTATAACGTAGCCCTTCGCGTGATGGGTGGCACTGCAGATCCCTGCGGTGAAGCTCTCCCGGAAGTCTGCGCAGCTGACGTAAGTGGTCCAGATGACGTTCCTGACGGATACGTCAACGTATCTGACCTTCTTGCTGTCATCGGCAACTGGGGCATGACTGGCGACGGGACGTATCGTCCAGTCGGCGACTGTGCACCAATGCCAAATGGTGACTGTACTGTCAACGTATCTGACCTTCTCGCCGTAATCGGCGACTGGGGCAGTGGTTGTATCGCAATGGGTGCCTGTTGTTACGACGACGGCTCCTGCACGGACAATGTCGCTGAAGCAGACTGCTCTGGCAGCTGGCTCGGCACAAACTCCACGTGCGATTCATGCACCAGTGGTGCATGCTGTGCAACAGATGGCTCGTGCTCAACCTCGACCGAAGCAGCCTGTGACGGCACCTACCAAGGTGACAGCACTGACTGTGCGGACGTGACTTGTGTACCCGCATCTGACAACAACACCTGTGATAGTGCTGATCCAGCGTACGATGGCGACAACGCCATTGACACGACTGGTAATACGACTGATGGCCCCGAAGACTTCACAATGTGTGACAACTTCGGCGTAGAGCAGATCTACAACGATGGCTACTGGACGTATGAAGCAACCTGCAGTGGTATTGCAACAGTCAGCATGTGCAACACAGTCGATTTCGATTCGCGTATTTCCGTCTATGGAAGTTGCGCCTTCGACATGATTGCATGTAATGATGATGCACTCAGTGGTGCGTGCGGCCTCACTTCCGAGGTTTCATTCACAGCTGAAGCAGGTACTACGTATGTACTTCGTATCGGTTCCTTCAGTGATGGTGGAACTGGTTCAGGTACCTTCAACATCGCTTGCGTACAGGATGA
>JAYZAT010000037.1:0-31916 GCA_036339555.1 Planctomycetota bacterium | reverse complement strand
GATGAATCAAAATATGCTTTGCTTGTTTCAGAACATTTAAAGACTGATCATACCAATATTATATTTAGTAATAAAAATTTAACAGATTTGATTCCTAAATTGAATTCAATTTATGATGAACCATTTGCAGATTCATCTCAGTTACCTACAATCTTGTTATCTCAGGTAACAAAAAAAGATGTTAAAGTAGCTTTATCAGGAGATGGAGGAGATGAAATTTTTGCTGGTTACAATAGATATACTTGGGCAAAAAATATAAAACTTTTTTACAGTCTTACACCATTTTATTTAAGAAAAATTATAAGTAAATTGATGAGATTAATTTCAGCAGAAAATTGGGATAAAATTTCTTTTTTATATCCAAAAAAATTAAGTTTTTTTGGAGATAAAGTTTATAAATTAAGTAATGTTATCGAATTAAAAACATTTAATGAAATTTATGATAATTTAATTTCACAATGGCAATCAAACGATCTTCCATTAAAAGATAGTTTTGTTTCAAAAAGGAATAATTTTTTACTTAATCAGAAAAATAAAACAGATATTGTGAAACAAATGCAACTCCTAGATATTTCAACTTATCTTCCTGATGATATCTTAACAAAAGTTGATAGAGCTAGTATGGCTTATAGTTTAGAGGTACGAGTACCTTTTTTAAATAAGGATTTAGTAAAATATCTTTTTTCATTATCCTATCAAAACAATAAATTTAGGGGGAATAAATTAATATTAAAAAAGATTCTTAGTAAGTATATTCCTAAAAATTTAGTTTATAGACCTAAAATGGGTTTCTCTATTCCATTAGAGAAATGGCTTAAACACCAATTAAGGGATTGGGCGGAGGATTTGTTAGAAGATAAAAAACTAAATGATAATATTTTAGATTCTAAGAAAATTAAAAAACGTTGGAATGAACATCTGTCAGGGAAGCGAAATTGGCAATACAGTCTCTGGACTATATTAATGTATCAATCATGGAAGTTTTCTAATAAATAAATTTATGGATAAATTTGTTAAACTTTATATTACATTCAGAACAAAAGGAATTATAAAGTTATTTTTAGCAATTTATAATTTTTTCTTAATTTGTTTTTATAAGATATTTTTTCCAAAACGTTTTATTAAAAAAAATATTTTTAATTATAAAATGTTTTTAAATCCAAATGATCAAGGAATATCAAGAACGTTAATTTTATTTAGTCATAGAGAATTAGATCATAAAAAAATTTTAGAATTAATATTAAAAAAGAATATGAAGATTTTTGATATTGGTGCAAATATAGGATATTACGCTTTAATGGAGTCTAAACTTATTGGAGACACAGGAAGAATTATTGCTATCGAACCAGTACCAGAGAACATAAATTTGTTAAAAAGAAATTTAAAGTTAAACAATGATAAAATTACTACAACTATGCAAATTGGAGTATCAGCTCATTCCGGTAAAAAACAATTTAGTTTATCTAATCATTCAAATTTAGGATATTTAATAACAAACAAAACAAATTTATTAAATTCTAAAAATAAAAAAATTATAACAATTAAGACTTTGACTATTGAAGAGATAATAAAAAAAACATATTGTCCAGATTTTTTAAGAATGGATGTTGAAGGTGGAGAAACAGAAATATTAAATAATTTATCAATTATGAAATTGAAGAAATATCCTATAGTTTGTTTTGAAACTCATACTTCCAAATATAATGGAGATAAAATGGCTATAGTGTTAAAAAAAATGTTTCAAATTGGATATAAAGTAATATTAGCTTCATCATCCTCAGAAAAAAGCTCAATAAAATTAAGAAATTTAGGGTATTTACCGTTAATAAGCAATATTAAAACTGATGATGTTGTACGAGGAATATACAGTAATTTAAAACATGAAGATGCCATAAATTTAATTTGTTATGAAGGTGGATTAAGAACAATATTAATGAAGTGTGATAATAAATGAAAAAAAAGATAATTTTTATAATATCTGAATTAAGTCAAGGAGGAACGCAAAAAACAGTTCAGCAATTAATTAGCAAATGCCTTATAGATTCATTTGAAGTCTGTGTTATTACTTTTGAAAAAGAAAAAAAAATAAATTTAAAGAACCTAAAATATTATGCTCTTGATTTAAAAAAAAAATCTGGAAATAAATTTTTTGGAATGATTAGTAATATAAAAAGAATTTTTTTAATAAGAGAGGTTTTAAAGAAAAACGAAGGTAGCTGCATTATTAGTTTTTTACCATCAACTAATATATTAGTTATTCTGGCAAATATTTTTATAAATAATAAATTAATTATTGCAGAAAGAAACAATCCTAAAAACCAACCAATAGATATTATATGGAAGCTTTTTAGAAGAATTTTTTATAGATTTCCTAACAAAATAATTTGTAATAGTAGGGAATCATTAAATTATTTCCAAACATATTATCCAAAAAAAAAAATTATGTATATTCCAAATTATGTAAATTTACAAAAACAAATAAGAAAGAAACCTTCAAAAATTATTTTGTCTATTGGACGAATGCATTTTCAAAAAGGATTTGACATATTAATTAATGGCTTTGAAAAAAGTTGTGCTCGTAGTTTAGGTTGGAAGTTGATAATAATTGGAAACGGATCTGAGAAAATGAAACTTAGTAATTTGATAAATAAATTGAATCTTAAAAATTATGTTAAGTTAATAAATTTTACTAACCCATATAAATGGTATAAAAAGGCAAATATTTTTGTTTTATTATCAAGGTATGAAGGCACTCCAAATGTAGTTTTAGAAGCTGCATCACAAAAAATCCCGATAATTATTTCTAGGGGTACTGGTGGTGCACTAGATTTTATTAAAAATAACAAATCAGGATTAGTGTTAAAAAGAAATTCTGCAGATGAAGCTTGCAAAAGTATTAATTTGCTAATAAAAAATTCTAATTTAGGAAAAAAATTTGCTAATCAAGCTTTCAAAAAAATAAAATATTTCTCAAATATAGAAACAATATATATGTCTTGGAAAAAAGTGATTACTCAATGAAGATAATAATAGTAATACCCGCAAGATGGAATTCTAAAAGATTTAGAGGTAAACCTTTGGCTAAAATTAATGGTAAAGAAGTAATACATCATGTGTATGACAAAGCTTCTTTATCTAAATTTGCAAACAGAGTTATAGTTGCAACAGATGATAAAAGAATTAAGGATTTTTGTAATAAAAAAGACATTGATATAATTATGACATCCAAAAAAAACAAAACTGGAACTGACAGGATTTATGAAGTATCAAAGAAAATTAAATCAGATATTTATGTTAATGTACAAGGAGACGAACCATTAATTAAACCAAACAGCATTGATAAAGTAATTTTGTCTTTAAAAAAGAATATTTTAAAAAAAATTGAAGTTGCAACCGGTTATTCTAAAATAATGCGACAATATCAGGAAAAAGATACTTCTGATGTTTTTCTTGTAAAATCTCTATCAGATCAAGCAATTTATTTTTTTAGGTCTAAAGTCTCTAGCAAATCAGAAAATGAAATTAAGAAAAAAGAGAATAATATATATAAATATAAACATATTGGATTGTATGCCTATACAAGAAGAGCACTTAAAAGATTTCATTCCTATAAAATAGGATCATTAGAAGTTTCTGAAAGTTTAGAACAAATGAGGTTTTTAGAAAACGGAGAAAAAATTATTTGTACTCAGTTGAATGAATTAAGTCTCGCTGTTGACTATCCTAAAGATATAAAAAAAATTGAAAATTTTCTTAAGAGTAAGAAGATATAAGAGTTACATTCCCATGCCACCCATGCCGCCCATGCCACCCATGCCACCCATCGGGTCCATGTCGTGGTGATGTTCGCCACCGCCCTCATCTTGAGAAGGTCGTTCGGTCACGATGCAGTCCGTGGATAGCAGCAATGCAGCAACCGAAGCAGCATTCTGAATCGCAGAACGATCCACTTTCGCTGGTGTGATCACGCCATCCTTCATGAGATCGCCATAGGTACGAGATAATGCATTGAATCCAAAGTTGCCGGTGCCTTCAGTGACCTTTGCCACCACAACTGCACCTTTCTCGCCGGCGTTGTCTGCAATTGATTTCAGGGGAATCGAGAGTGCTTCGGCGATCGTATCAACGCCGAATCGTTCATCGCCACTGGCGGACTTGCGTACAGATTTCAGCGCGGCTTGTGCCCGGATGAAACTGACGCCACCTCCAGGCACAACGCCTTCTTCGACTGCGGCTCGTGTTGAATGCAACGCGTCTTCAACGCGTGCTTTCTTCTCCTTGAGTTCAGCTTCGCTCGCTGCCCCCACATTCACTTGGGCAACGCCGCCAGACAGTTTGGCAAGTCGCTCTTGGAGCTTCTCACGATCGTAATCCGAATCAGAAGCCTCGATCTCCCGACGGATCTGCTCGATGCGAGACTGGATTTCCTTCGTCGCTCCAGCACCCTCGACAATCGTGCAAGTGTCTGCATCGATGACGACCTTCTTGGCTCGACCCAACTGGGCAATACCAATCTTCTCCATATCGACCGCGAGGTCTTTCATGAAGGCCTCACCACTCGTCAGGACAGCCAAGTCACCCAGCATGGCTTTGCGGCGATCACCGTATCCCGGTGCCTTGACCGCACAGACCTGGGCAACACCACGAAGCTTGTTGATCACAAGCGTCGACAACGCCTCACTGGTGATGTCCTCTGCGATGATCAAGAGGGGCTTCTTGGACTCGACGATCTTTTCAAGCAACGGCACCATGCGTTGGGCTGTATCGATCTTGTCTTCGTGAATCAAGATGAGTGGCTTGTCGAGTTCGACCGTCATCGAATCCGGATCGGTTACGAAATTCGGACTGAGATATCCGCGGTCGAATTGCATGCCCTCAACGACTTCAACCTCGGTCTCGAGGCTCTTGCCTTCCTCGACCGTGATGACGCCGTCCTTGCCAACCTTCGAAAAGGCCTTGGCAATGATCTTGCCGATTTCCTTGTCGTTATTGGCGGAGATCGAAGCAACCGCCTCAATGTTGTCCGCGACGGGAACCGCCATGGACTCGATTTCGGAGGTCACCTTTGTGACAGCCAACTTGATGCCTCGCACCATGGCATTGGCATCCACGCCGGCGGCAATATGGCGAAGGCCCGCTTTGAAGATAGCTTCCGAAAGCACGGTAGCCGTCGTCGTGCCATCGCCCGCAACACTGCTTGTCTTGGAGGCAGCTTCACGAACGAGACGGGCACCGATGTTCTCGACGCGATCCCGCAACTCGATTTCCTCAGCCACGGTGACCCCGTCCTTGGTGACCTTGGGTCCACCCCAACTCTTATCCAGCACGGCATTGCGACCACGCGGACCGAGGGTTGATTTCACAGCGGAGGCGAGCTTTTCGACCCCTTTCAACAACGACTTGCGGGCCTCAATATCGAAGGCCAGTTCCTTGGCAGCCATGGGTTGTACTCCTGCTCCTGCCTTCAGTTCCTTGTTTCCGCATCACCCAGGGCACGGCAACCGCGCTCCAGGAGACGGACCATGCATCTTCTCTCAAATTCCGCGCCAACGCGTAGACGTCTTGATGCCTTCAAACCGGCCCTGAGGACCCAGCCAGGCCGTTCATACAAACAGCACGGTGCCAGGCGACCGGAAGGGTATGGGTTCACCCTGCCAGGTTGGCAGATCACGGCACGCTGGGAGGTAACTCGTCCAGATACTCACGAAGTCTTGGCGGGGGTGATTTGAGGGCTTTCCGAACCCACGCCATGTTGAAACACAGGTAGATGAATCCCACCAGGACCAATAGGCTCGCCACGATTGCCATGGCCATCCCCAGGAACGCGAGACCGGAAATGGACTTCCCAGTAAACGTGAATTGTCCGAGAGTCAGCCACCCCGCCATGTTCCAGTTCACGACATTTTCCCCAAATCTCGCGAGCACGATGCCCAAGGCAACAAACCCGATACCAATGACAAGGTCCCAGATTCGCTGCCGCCGAATTTGATCTGTTCGGAAGACACGACTCCGCATTCCAACAACGACCACGATGCCTCGAAGCCCATACAAGAACACGGCCCCACCAAACATGGCAACCAGGTTGATTGGATCGGGACCAAAGGGACCATCATTCGGAAACAACCAGGCCAATACGCACCCGGCGATCCAAATGACGAGTCCGACGGCTCCAAATCGAATACCCCGTCGACCATCGAAGCCCTTCATGCCCGCTGGCGCTGGCCACATTTTCAAAAGAGGAATCCAGGCCACAAGTCCACACAGCACGGTGACCACGAGTCCGAGTTGGTTCAACCTGTTCGCCAGTCGAGGTATTTCACCCCCCACCCAGGGAAGACGAATGACAATGTGAACACCCAAGGCTACACACGCTATCAAGCAGAGAATCGCCAAGAACATCAAGGCGTTACCAACAACCCGTGGGGCTAAGAGGGGCGGCAGATGATGAGTCGTCGGATCGATCACCGCTTCCAGTGAACGACTTGCAGAAACCCCACATTCTGGACAGGCTGCCATGGCAGAAAGGCCCTGGAGGTCATAGCCACATCGCTGACATGGCAAGGGCAATTTGATCGCCCGACCCTCGAGTCGCTCGGGTCCATCACTCCCGATCAGAGTGTCAACGGGTGTAGTGTCCACGGGTTGGTATTCCAATCTCAACTTGATCGCAATGAAAGCCCTACTCGGCTCGCTGACTCGATCTCAGTCATCCTGACACGGCTATACTCGCACTCCTCAGGGCCTGGCCCCGGCCCACTGTTCAAGGGCCCCCTCCGCAGGGGCATTTCTCACCATGGGAGAACGGGCATGGACAACGATGCCCTGAATCGGCTCCGTGACAATATCACGTCGGTCTACCTCGGCAACACAACCGCCGTGGATCGGGTATTGACCTGCCTTTTGGCTCGTGGACACGTGCTGATCGAGGACGTACCGGGCGTCGGCAAGACGGTCCTGGCAAGTGCGCTCTCCCGATCGATTGACGGTTCATTCACGCGGATTCAGTGTACGCCGGATCTTCTTCCTGCGGATGTCACGGGTATCACCGTGTACGACCGAGATACAAGCGAATTTCACTTCAAGCCCGGCCCTATTTTTCACAATGTGGTCGTCGCTGACGAAATCAATCGGACAACGCCTCGAACACAATCCGCCATGCTGGAAGCCATGAGTGAAAACGTTGTCTCCGTTGATGGTGTGACGCGATCTCTCCCGGAACCCTTCATGGTGGTTGCCACGCAGAACCCCTATGAATTTGAAGGCACCTACTTCCTTCCTGAGAACCAGCTCGATCGTTTTCTCATGCGAATTGCGCTGGGCTATCCGGCACCGCCTGATGAATGTCGCGTCCTTGAACAGCAACCCGCCAGGACGGTCTTGGATTCTCTTCAACCCGTGATCGACATCGATGATGTCCAGCGACTCCAGAAACAGACGGACGAGGTCCGGATCGACCAAACACTCTTGAACTACATCATCTCACTCGCCACGGCTACACGCAGTCATGATGATCTCCAGGTCGGCCTGAGCCCACGTGGATCATTGGCCCTGTCACAGACTGCCAAGGCGACTGCCGTACTCGATCAACGGAACTATTGCATTCCTGAAGACATCGTCAGCAATGTCATACCCGTGTGCTCCCACCGGATCATCAGTCGAAGCTACATGCATGATGGTGACACCCTGACGACCAGGCGAATCATGCAGCAGGTCTTGGAAACCGTCGCCTCCCCTGCCTAGATCACGCTGCCTTGGATCGGGTCGCCCTTCGAATCATGGACTGGACTTGACGCTGAGCGCCCCCTGGATCGGCAAGCATGATCCACGCCGTGTCATAGAAGGCCGTACCTGCTGTAGCAAACAACAGGCTGCCGATGCCAGTACATCGCTCCAGGATGCTCACGGATATCAATGTCTGTCGAAGGTTGACCAGCGACGTCTCGTAAATTGAACGGCGGATAACACCAGCGGTCGTCAGCACTCTATCCGTCGTAAGAACGTAGACACGAAAGCGTCTTTCAACCGCAGCCCACACAATCAAAGCTGCTGTGATCCCGGCGGCGATGATCCACGTCAACCACAACGCAGACATGGACACGATTCCAAGGCTCGACAGGGCCGCCACAGCGATCGTCACCAGGATGGCCAAGATCATGACCAACCCAATCCATGAGGCTTGATAGAGGAGTATGAACCACCGACTTGGCCTGAGAACCAGGATCACGGCCTCATCACCGCGAAGGGTGCCGCGTGGCAAGCCACCCGTCATGGCCTCAGGATCCAGTTGGCTTGTAGTGGTCGCGTGAGGCGCACCCTGAAGTTGTGGCTCTACCACAGCATCGGATAACGGAAAGAGTGATTGTACGGCTGTCATCCACGGCACCTGGTGCGTGAGAAAGCAATGAAGGCTTCTTACACTTAACTATCGTGCCGATCCGCTGGATCGCGGTACCAATTTCTCTGTCTCGAAGATTGGTCACCCGGGAGGGTCTGTTTCAACCGCGATGGACTTCCGGCCTCAGCACGGCGATATCCGGCAAGTTGCGGTAGAGCCCGTTGTAATCGAGCCCGTAGCCAACGACGAATTCATCCGGAATATCGAATCCCACGTGTTCACAAGGCACGTCCGGAGCGGTCTCCTTCCGAAGCAGCACGCAGACCGTCACAGAAGTGGCTCCGGCTTCTTTAGCCATGTTCCGCAAGCACGTGATCGTTCGACCGGAGTCCAGGACGTCATCAACAATCAGTACGTGGGTGCCACGAAGTGGCTCTTTCGGGAAACCAACCACCTCCACAGCTTGGGTAGGAACCGTGGTCTCACCTACGTAACTCGTTGCCCGAACTGGCTCTATGCGAAAAGGGATCGGTAAGTGCCTCATCAGGTCGGCCATGAACACCACGCTGCCGGTCATGATGGGCAGAACGATCAAGTCCGAGTTTTGAACCTTTTCTCGGAGATATCGTTCCAATTCACCCGCAAGAATCTCGATCCGCTCGGCAATGCTGTCACGATCAATCAGAATGGCCGAGAGGTCCTCGTGCATGGCGAAGAATGGTAGCAGGGGTCTGGAGGGGGGATCCGGACCCCATTGGAAGTGACTCCTCTCCCCAGTAAAGCCGCCAAAAAGGCATAATGGAAAACCTCCGGCCTTTGCTGTAAATAATTGCAAATACAGTATTTATAATCGTTCATTTGAACTTGGCGGTCGTCTTTGCTAAATTAGCCGGAATCATGGCAGCACCTAAAAAGACAACATCAACCCGGCGGGCCAGAACACCCCGGCGGGCCAGTACCAAATCGGCCCGTCATGTCCCTATGAAGGCCGGCAAGATCAACACCTTCAATTCTGCCGTCCGTTACCTGCTCGAACAAACAGATCTTGAGCGGGCTCGTTCGGTGAAATATGACAAGAACACCTTCAAGCTCGACCGAATGGCCGAACTACTTGGTGTCCTCGGGAACCCGGAGGAATCAATCCGGACAACCCACGTCGCCGGCACAGTAGGCAAGGGCTCCACGGTCGCCATGATCGCGTCCATTCTGCAGCATGCCGACTTCACCGTAGGCACCTTCACCTCGCCACATTTGACGGATATCCGGGAACGGATCGCCATCAACGGCCAGATGATCGAGAAATCTGCCTTCACCGCCTTGGCCACAGAAGTTGGCAAAGCCGCTGAAAAGGCTACACCGGACGCCACCTACTTTGAACTGCTCACGGCGATGGCACTTGACCACTTCGCGGAGCAAGCTGTCGATATAGCCATTGTCGAGACGGGCCTGGGTGGCCGGTTGGATGCCACCAATCTCACTCGACCAGACGTCACCCTGCTGACCCTTATCGATTACGACCACATGCACCTTCTGGGCAATGACCTGGAAACCATTGCCGCCGAAAAGGCTGGCATCATGAAGTCGGGCGTCCCAGTCATCTCAGTGCCACAAGTGCCCGCTGTCGAAGCTGTCCTTCGAGCCAAGGCTGAAGAAGTCGGTACCACGATTCGATTCGTCGGTCGTGAGATCGAATTCAGTAGCCGCTTCTGTGTCTCAGACGACCTGGGACCACACACACGCATCTGCTTGATCACCGGCCGCAGCCAATACATGCATCTGCCAGTCCCACTTCCCGGCGCTCACCAGGCAACCAACTGCGCCCTCGCACTGGCCGCTATCGACACGATTGCCGGTGAAGCCGAGCCCATCGATGAAGCCATCGTGTATCAAGGACTTGCCGATACATTCATCCCTGGACGCATGGAACGGCTCTGGCAGAAGCCAGCCATTCTCGCCGATGGCGCTCATAACCCAGCTTCCCTGGAATGCCTGATGCGTACCGTCGGGGCACACATTCCAAATGATTCGATGATCTGCATCTTTGGCTGCTGCCAGGACAAAGACATTGATGGACTGCTGGACAAAGTAGCCCTCGGTGGTGACAAGATCATCTTCACCAAGGCGGCCAACCAACCTCGGGCGGCCGAGCCGGAGGACCTCGCGAAGCGATTTGCCGAGCGTCACAACCGGGTCTGCCAGGTCGAAGGTCAACTGTCTGCCGCGCTCGAAACGGCTGCCCAGGCAGCCAGTCGTGATGACCTGATCTGCATTACCGGCAGTTTCTACCTCGTTGGCGAAGCCAAGCGTCACCTCAGTCAGCTGGCCGCCAAGAGAGAGGTGGAGATGGCCACGGCCTAACACGCCTCACAGCAGTACCATGCTTCGTTCCTGGGACAGGCCATGGCCTGCCAACGGAGCTACTGGCATGTCCGAGCCCGCCACCATTCCCGATCCTCCCGGAACAACACCGCCGCAGCGGTATACGGCATCGTTGGCGACTGACTTGGAACGGCATTGGCGTGAGCGATGGGAATCGGATGGCACCTTCCGTGTTCCGAATCCCGGCGATCCCGATTTCGACGCCTCACGGCCAAAGTACTACTGCATGGACATGTTCCCCTATCCCTCAGGCGCAGGGCTCCATGTTGGTCATCCGATCGGCTATATCGGCAGCGACATCATCTCTCGCTTCTACCGGATGAAGGGGTACAACGTCCTGCACCCGATGGGATGGGATGCCTTCGGACTTCCCGCTGAGCAATACGCGATCACCACCGGCATTCATCCTGCCGACACGACACGCGCAGCGATTAAGACCTATCGACAACAGTTGGATGCCATCGGTTTCAGCTTTGACTGGTCCCGCGAAATCGCGACAATCGATCCTGACTACTACCGTTGGACGCAATGGATCTGGCTCCAGGCCTGGAACGCTTGGTTTGACCACGAGCAAGGCCATGCTCGACCTGTTGATGAACTGATTTCGGAATTGAAGGCAGGCAAGCGAGATGTCGAAGGCCGCCCCTGGAAGGATCTCGATACCAGCGAACAACAGGCTTATATCGACGATCAGCGACTTGCCTATCTCTCGGAACAAGTTGTCAACTGGTGCCCCCGCCTCGGCACGGCGTTGGCCAATGAAGAAGTGATCGATGGCCGAAGTGAACGAGGTGGCCACCCCGTCATACGAAAGCCACTTCGACAATGGATGTTCCGAATCACGGCCTATGCAGATCGTCTCCTCACGGATCTTGACACCGTTGATTGGCCCGAATCCACGCGCACCATGCAGGCTGAATGGATCGGTCGAAGCGAAGGCGCTGACATCGAATTTGCTTGTGACCTCCAGAACACGATTCGCGTGTTCACGACTCGGCCAGACACGATCTTTGGCGTCACGTTCATGGTCCTGGCACCGGAACATCCCCTCGTGAAGTCGATCTTGGCCGATCCCCCAACTGGCATGGATGTGGCGCCACTGGCACGCTACGTCGCAGAAGCTTCCGGACGAGCGGACGTCGAGCGAATGGCCGACCAGCAAGAGAAGACCGGAGTTTCCCTCGGCATCTCCGCGATCAATCCCGCAACGGGCGAGACGATCCCCGTCTGGGTAGCTGACTACGTCCTGATGGGATATGGCCATGGTGCCATCATGGCCGTACCGGGTCATGACGAACGTGATGCTGCGTTCGCCAAACGCTATGAGCTCAAGATCCGGCCTGTCGTCAAGTCCACAAGCCTCGACGATGACACCGACTGCTTCACAGGTGATGGGATCGCGATGAACTCCTCAGGCTCCACTCTGTCAATCGACGGGCAGGTGTCTGCAGAAGCATGCAACAGCGTCATCGACTGGATCGAGCAACAGGGCTTAGGAGAACGCCGCGTTCGCTATCGGTTACGTGACTGGTTGTTCTCCCGACAACGATACTGGGGCGAGCCTTTCCCGATTGTTCATGATGCAGAAGGTCGGACATGGCCCATCTCGGACGACCATCTGCCAGTCACGCTGCCACCACTGGAAGATTTCGCACCCGTAGAATCCGAAGATCCTCAACCACTGCTGGCCAAAGCCACGGACTGGTTACACACCACGGCCGGTGAAGCTGGCGTCGATCCCTCCCTGCTTCCCCCCGATACACCAGTGACGCGCGAATCCAACACGATGCCAGGTTGGGCTGGATCCTGCTGGTATCACCTTCGGTACTGCAGCCCGAACTGCTCCGATCGGTTCGTCGATGCCGAGGCAGAACGTTATTGGCTGCATGATGGCGTAGATCTCTACATCGGTGGTGCCGAGCATGCCGTGCTTCACCTGCTCTATGCCAGGTTCTGGCACAAGATGCTGTATGACCTCGGCTATGTCTCGGCACCGGAACCTTTCAAAAAACTCTTCCACCAGGGCCTGCTCACCAGTTGGGCGTATCAGCGATCTGATGGATCGCTCGTTCCAGTCGATGAGGTTGAAGAGCAATCTTCAGATCGCTTTATCGAGATTGCAACCGGCGATTCGGTGAAACGCATCATCGCCAAGATGAGTAAATCCTTACGGAATGTCATCAATCCCGACGAGGTCATCGAGACTTGGGGAGCCGACACACTGCGCCTGTACGAGATGTACATGGGCCCTCTGGAAGCAAGTAAGCCGTGGAACCCTCGTGATATCGTCGGCGTCTTCCGATTCCTCCAACGGCTTTGGCGGCTGGTGGTCGACGAACAGACGGGCGAACTGCAGTTGGCTGAACAACCGGATGAGACGATCGAACGGGCCTTGCACCGAACAGTGCGCCGGGTGGAAACCGATATTGAACGAATAGCATTCAATACGGCCATCGCCTCACTCATCGAGTTTACGAATGAGGCCACGTCCTCTGGCCGACTCACCGCCGACCAGGTCGAACGACTGGTCCGAATCATGGCGCCGCTGGCACCCTACATTGCTGAAGAACTCTGGCACCGTTTGGGACACCAATCCTCGGTCGCCCTGGCCAATTGGCCCGACGTGGACGAGTCGATGCTGGTGGACACAACCCTCGAACTGCCTGTTCAGATCAAGGGCAAGGTTCGCTCCAAGATCACCGTCGCCGCTGATGCCGATGAGGCCACCATTCAGGAGATGGCCCTGGCGGATGCTCGAATCGTCGAGTTGATCCAGGACACGCCGATCCGGAAGGTCATCGTCGTGCCAGGACGCATTGTCAATATCATCACCTGACGACAATGGCCCTCCTGCCGCTCTTCGACATCTCGCATCTCCCTGACTCGGCCTGGCTGGTTGACCCACCAGCACCGACGGGGCTCCTTGTCGGAACACCTTGCCTCGTCTCCGCCGAAGAGGCCATGCCTGCACTGGCAGACTTCATTGGAGAGGCCGTAGAGGTAGCCCACCTTGATCCGCCTCCCCATCAGTCCTGGTTGACCCAGGTCATGGTGCCTGGAATCTCAACTCCCCTCTTGTTCTTTGCAGCGCCCAGGACAGCAGATGATGGACTCGACATCCCCGCAACTGATTGCCCATTCCTCCTCGGTATCGAAGGACTCCTACACCCCGTCGATCCATTGACCGTCTATGTCAATCTTGTGCGCCTACTCGTTGGCGCTGCGGGAGAGGCGCTCTTTGCATGGGATGTCGTCACCAACCGCGTGTTATCAGGTGATGGGCTCGCAGAATCTTTTCTTGGAGAAGGCGTTGAACCACCGGACCGCGTCTTGTGGGTCACGGAAGCCATTGAAACGGCTCCTGATTCTTGGCTGATCCAAACCCGAGGCCTGCATCGTTGTGGCCGTGCCGAGCTGGCAGTCACCAACGTTCCGAAATCTATGCATCACAATGCACTGGTCTTGATAGATGGACTCGCAAGCTTGTGCCTGGAACAGCCACTTCCTGGACCTGGTCGCGTGATCCAAGTCGGTTCCAATCTTGATGTTCGCTTGGAAACAGCTGAGTCATGCGAATTGAACGATCGAGTGACCATACCAACGGCGGTCATAAGGGATCCCAATGGTGAAGATGCCACCGCCACGCTCTCATCACTTGGTGGGTCGGAAGTCTCGATGTACCGTTCGTCACGAACCACCACTCGGGAAACGAAGTTGGCACGCGATTCGTGGGCAACCTTCTCGGCATTCTGTGAACAACACTGCCGATCGATTGACTGCTTGGTCCAAGTTCCCTTCATACCACCTGATGGATCGGATGCTGATACGCACCACCTTTGGTTGCGTGCAGTCTCCTCGGATGGAACTTCCATCGTGGCGGAACTACTGCATGCACCCCAAGACGCCGTCGGACTTGTGATGGGTGATCGACATGACATCAATGCAGAAACAGTTTCGAGTTGGTGCGTTATGCTTCCAGAAGGGCCCCATGGTCCTGATGCGGCAGATGAACTGGCGCGCCGGCTGAACACCTGATGAGCGACAAGCAGTCCAATACAGATTTCCTTGTTGTGGAGCGGTGCTCATCACAGTTCGCTGCCCATGCCCTGGTCGCCTTGCTAGCTGACTACGGCATCAAGGCAAACGTGTCCGACGCAGGGCCATATGTCCTCAGTGGCATGGTCCAATCAAGCCAACTGGGTCGAGGAAAACCCGTCTTCCCCGTTCTTGTCCCAGCGTCTCAGTTTGAACTCGCACGCCTGACGATCCAGGATGCCCGAGCAGATGCTTCAGTACTCGACTGGGAGCAGGTGGATCTCGGTGAACGAACAGATCGCGTTCCCTTGACGAACGTTCCCAGCCACACCCCACTTTGGCTACAAGGCGTCGCAATCGCAGGATTGATCTTGCTTGGCCTGACCGTCGTCGGCGTCATCATCATGTTCGTCGTCTGGAGCTAAGGGACTCGACTGGATTCAGCCCTCGAGATCGGCGATCTCCAAGACCCTGGCTCGAAGCCGCTCGATCACTTCTCGACTTTCAGCATTGAGAAAAGTGCTGTTGAGAATCGTGGACAGCGAGTCGGTATAGGACCTCCACTTGGCCTGAAATTCCATAGGAGTCAGGCTTCCATCAAGTCCCTGGTTCATGGCACTCCGATCGTCCAGAACCTGTTGGAGAATGAGATCAGGATCGAGACCCATTGGAATGTCACTGACCGGCATCGTTTCGGACACAATCTCCGGTCGGAGCATCAGGCGGGACTCTGGCGAATAATGTTGATATGCCGAACGCACCCGAGCCTCTGCATGATTACGTTCGTTGGAGGCCATGGGATTGCGTCGGTCCTTCTTGGCCAATTGGTCCGTGGAACCCAGTTTGATCTGAATCCTAAGTCGCCTGCTGCGTGGTGGTGAACCCGCCGCATCGGCAGGCTCATCGCGGGCAACCTCCAGTTCGACGACTTCACCAGGCCAGTACTGCTTAATCAGGCTTGAGACCTGCGTTGGATTATCGAATGGCTGATCTTCAATTGATAACAGGACATCGCCCACACGCAATTGTTCCTCCGCAGGCATGCCTGGAAGAAGTTCCACCACCTCCACACCACGCACCTGCCTGCCCTCTTGGTTCTTAAAATCCGTGATGTGTTGTTTCATGGAAATCCCAATAGCCCCACGCGGAAGCAGGAGCAATCTCGTCTCCATGGCTCGGAGCAGCCGCATTCGCTGTTCCTGGTTGAGGCCCCCACGACTCAGCCTTTGTTCAATGTACTGATCATGGACCGACTGGTCACGGGCTAATGCAATGGTCGCTTCTTCACGCGTACGCCAGTCGTCAGCATCCATCTTCTCGAGATACTGACTCAAGCGAGCTGTTGAATGACTCGTGCCTTGCGCCTCAGAGGGCGAAAGCGTATCCGTACCGCCTGAAACAATGCTCGCGTCAATCGCCAGAACAGCCAGGGCCATCACGATGGAAAAACGAAGAGTCATCTCACTTCACAATAGCTCCTAAACTTGCGATGAGCTGGCCAGAATCTGATTGGATTCTCCGAATTGAGTCTACAACCTGTGGAAGAAAGGCCGTGGCCTCCAGTGGACCAAATCGCCCGTCTCGGATGAGCGGCGGCATGGTCTCAATGACGAGTGCCTCGATCATCAAGGCAGGAATGGCTGCCAGTTCCATGGCACAGGGTTGTTGTGTTGTGTTCGACACGTAACCTCTCATCAATGAGCAGACGGCTGTTCCATCGACATTCACAGGCCAAGTGGAATCCTCATCACTTCTCAGTGCGGAGACATACCGTCCGAAATGAAGAATGGCGGAGGCGAGATCGCTCGTCCTGGTTTCCCATCTCACGGCATCGAAATCAAGAACCGCCAGGACCTCTCCGCCTGTTCCAAAGAGCACATTGCCTGGGTGCCAATCTCCATGCACAACGGTTTGAGGCCATTCAGACCAGCCCATCTTCTCGACATTCCTGGCAGCCTCCAAGTACCCATCCAGGATCGCCTGACAGGCGCGTCGGCCACGAGATCGCAAGGTGGTGGCATACCGTTCCAGGTGCTGTTGGATGTCGGTCACCGCATGGAAACCGCGAACGGGTGGGCATGGTTGATCAAAGTCTCGCAAGGTCTCATGAAAAACCGCTAAGGCTTGACCGCATGCTTGCAATGAAACAGGATCCCCTTCGCAACGTGATGCCTTGACGTAACGGAAGAGTTCATAGATTTTGCCGCCCGAGCGGACGACCTTCGAGTTGCTCTTGGCCGAACATATGATCTTGACAATGGGGTATCCCGCATCTCGAAGCCTGTCATGCACAGCATGTTCATAGACAATTCGATGTGGGTCGTCACGACCTGGTCCGCGTCGCTTGAGGATCAACTGCCCAAGATCTGAATTCACCAAGGCCTTGGGGGACTGACTGGAACCTCGAGAATAGACACGGATGCTATGCGTCTCGCCGATCTCATAGTGCGAGAGAACGCTGTTGACCTCATCGGTTTTCAGCGTCAGCTCCAGGTGGTGAGATTCGCTTGTATCAGTCATCTTGCCTGCCACAACAAGCTCCAACCTAGATCCGAAAGCCTACCGAATATTCTGCACCTGCTCCTTGAGTCGATCGATCGAACCCTTGATCAGAACAGTCCGACGACTCACCTCACTATCCAAGCACTTGCTGCCGATCGTGTTCGTCTCACGAAGCATTTCCTGTGATAGAAAATCCAAGGTTCGGCCGATGGGCTCTTCAGAATCGGAGGACATCAACTCCTGGAAGTGGTCGAGATGGCCGCTTAAACGGGAAACCTCTTCAGCGATATCTGATCGCTCTGCAAACACGGCCACCTCTCGTACCAAGTCGTCTGATCCAACCGTACTGCCAACAGTAGACAGAAGTGTCTCCATCCGTTGATGCAACCGCTCTTCATACAACTTGACGACGACAGGCGATCGCTCACGTACGATTTCAAGTGCTGTACGAATCTCGCTCAGAATCGAACTGAATTCTCCCTGGAGTGCCTCGCCCTCTCGCCGGCGCATCATGTCGAGATCATGACAGGCTGCTTCGACCAAGCGTTGCAATAGAGGCGCTGCCTTCGTTCTCGCGAGCTCCTCATCCGTGTTCGTCACGACACCAGGCAGTACCAGAACATCGGACAAGTTCAAGGACAACCCGCGGCTGTCGGCCAAGGGTGTCAACTGGTCCAAGTAGTGTTCAACCGCCTTCTGGTCGATGGAACCTCCTGCAGCCATCACGCTTCCGCTGGTTCGCACCGTGACGGTCACCGTCCCACGATCAAGCAACTTTGAGGCAATGTCCTCAAGGCCAGGTTCAAGACCCTGCAGTTCGTCTGGCAGTCGAACATGGCACTTGAGATATCGCCCGTTGACCGAACGGACTTCTACTGCGTAACGACAACCATCCACCAGTTCCGAGGCTGTGCCGAAACCCGTCATTGATCGAAGCACGATTCAGGGACCCTCGCCATCCGGCGTCGTAGACGACTCAGAAGGCACGTAATCCGAACTCGGCACAAAGACACCACCATCCGACGAACCATCTCCAGTGGTCGTTGCCGGCGTTGTTGCACCACTGTCCGGTGCTGTGGTTGATGCACCAGAGTCAGCTGGAATCTCGAAGGGATCTGTTTCGGAATAGGGCAACAGTGTTTCCTCCAGGTTCGGAGGAGGTGCTGATACCGCATTACGACTCTCAAGCAAGTTCAAAGTGATGGCCAGGCCAAGGTAGACGCAGAATCCTACGACGGTCATGACCGTCAAGGCATCCCCGACTCGACCACCAAAAACGCTCTCTGTTCCACCGCCTCCAGCCCCACCGAACGCACCGGCGAGGCCACCGCCAGCGGGCCGCTGCACGAGAATGATGAGGATCAGTGCCACCGACACGATGATGAAGATGGCCGTCAGGATGAGGTAGGTCGTGGTCATGGATCGTCGTCGCTTGCTGGTTCCGTCGTTGCCGATGCCCGGGTTCAGGACGCCGGCATGGAGGCGGCTGCCCGGACGATCTCAAGAAATGCCTCCGCTTCAAGGGAGGCACCGCCAATCAGCCCACCGTCCACGTCCGGCTGAGCAAAGATCGAGTCCGCATTGGAGGCCTTAACAGACCCCCCGTAGACGATACGGACGCTCATGGCGGACGGAGCATCATACTGGTTCTCGAGGTCGGCGCGAATCCTTCGATGCATGGCCTGGGCATCCTCAGCAGCCGCTGTCCGACCCGTTCCAATGGCCCAGACGGGCTCATAGGCGATGCTGACATGTTCCAGGTCCTTGGCTGGGACCCCTGCCAAGCCAAGTTCGACCTGCTTGGCAACGACTTCTTCGCTGTGCCCCGCCTCCCGCTCAGGCAGCGTCTCCCCTACGCAGAGCATGGCATCCAAGCCTTGGGACACCGCCTGCCTGAGCTTGGCATTCAACATGGCATCAGGCTCACCAAGTCCATGCCGTCGCTCGGAATGCCCCACAAGAGCGATCCTGCAACCGGCATCCAACAGCATCGCTGCACTGGTTTGTCCAGTGAAAGCGCCGCTGGGCTGGTCCGAAACGTCCTGGCCTCCAATCATGATGGGGGCTGATCCGACCTCGCTCATCACAGTGGTCAACCAGGGAAATGGTGGGAACAGGCAGACATCACAGGCCCGTGCAATCTCCACGTCAAGACCCGCCACGATCTCCTTTGCGAGCATCCTGGCTTCCGCTCCTGTTGTATTCATTTTCCAGTTACCCCCGACAAGGGGTCGACGGCTGGGCATGAGTTGGGCCTCCTGCAAGTTCGACGAGGATACCGCTTCCAGACGGATTTCGAGCCGATTGGGACGCGAAGGGTCATGACCGCGACCAGCATGCCATAGGCAGCGTTCAGAAGACCCCATCAGCTCCCAGAAAACGACCCTTAGAGACGGCATCGGTACACTGCGCTATCCCGTTGACGAACCACGAACCCTGTCAGCCCACGCGGATGTGCCGATGAGCGACCCGATTGATCCAACGCCAACCCGAATCCGTACCGCGCAAGAGATCCGTCGTGACTTTATTGACTTCTTTGCCGAGAAGGCAGATCACACGATCGTTCCTTCGGCTTCGGTGATCCCGCATGACGATCCCACCCTCTTATTCACCAATGCTGGGATGAACCAATTCAAGGATGTCTTTCTCGGCCAAGGCACACGCCCCTATACCCGAGCAGTGGATACCCAAAAGTGCATTCGGGCCGGTGGCAAGCACAACGACCTGGAAGATGTTGGGCGGGACACCTATCACCACACGTTCTTCGAGATGCTCGGAACTTGGTCCTTTGGCGACTACTTCAAAGCCGAGGCCATCACATGGCACTGGCAACTGCTGACCGAGATCTGGGGACTCCCACGTGAGCGACTCTATGTCACCATCTTCGAGGGTTCAGCTGAGGACGGCACTGAACCTGATGAAGAAGCACAACAACTCTGGCTGAAACACACGAACATCGATGCCGAGCACATCACCCGCTGGGGGCGAAAGGAAAATTTCTGGGAGATGGGACCCACTGGACCGTGCGGGCCATGCAGTGAGATTCATTTCGACGGTACGCCTGATGGTTCAGGCGCCAAACTCGTCAACCTTGATCATCCCGACGTCATCGAGCTCTGCAACTTGGTGTTCATCCAATTCAATCGAGGACCGGATGGGACGCTCTCTCCCCTGCCTGACAAGCACATCGATACAGGCATGGGATTTGAACGAATCGTCCGAGTGCTCCAAGGTAAGTCGAGCAATTATGACACGGACCTCTGGACCCCCCTGTTCGAAGCCATCCAGGAATGCACTGGCGCCGCTCACTATGGATACCGCCTCGAAGATCCTCTCGACATTGCCTACCGCGTCGTAGCCGATCATGTTCGGTGTCTCGTTGTGGCCCTGGCAGATGGTGCTCGACCTGGCAACGAAGGTCGTGCTTACGTGTTGCGTCGAATCTTGAGACGGGCCGTTCGCGTCGTCCATCAATCATTTCATGTTCATGAACCCCTGCTATGCCGCATTGTCCCGGCAGTCGTCGACAGCCTTGGCAGCATCTTCCCGGAAATTGCCCGCGATGCCGATGGGGTTGCCTCGGTCATTCGAGACGAAGAACTGGCCTTCCTTCGAACGCTGGAGCGAGGCCTAGCGCTCTTCGATGCCGCAGCCCAAGCAGCTAGCGGCCAGAGGCTCTCCGGCGAGGATGCCTTCACACTGCACGATACCTTTGGTTTTCCAATCGATCTCACGGAACTCATGTCACGCGAGCGTGGGCTTCAGGTTGATCGTGAAGACTATGACGTCCGAATGGAAGCAGCCCGGGTGCGATCACGAGCCTCTGGTGCCATCGCTCAAGACATCACGCTTCCACCCGATGCAATGGCACGTCTCAAGCAAGATGAAATCATGGGCACGGATGACGGGCCGAAGTTCTCACACGACGCGACTGAAGGCACCCTTCTGGCCATCTGGAATGGGAATGCGTTCGTCGATACGCTCGACGATGAGTCTGTCGTTGGGCTGGTCCTGGACCGTACCCCCTTCTATGCAACGCAAGGTGGACAGGTGGGTGACACCGGTCAGGTCCTATCCAACGACAAGACATTCACGGTCTCAAACACGCTCCGCTTCGGTGACTTCATTCTTCACGAAGGCACTGGTTCAGGCTTGAAACCTGGCGAGAAGATCGTCTCCAGCGTCGATGTATCGCGACGTCATGGCATTGAATCCAATCACACGGCGACTCATTTACTGAACCATGCCCTCCGGTCCGTGCTTGGTAATGAGATCGAGCAGAAGGGATCACTGGTTGCAGATGATCGTCTTCGCTTTGATTTCTCGCATCCCTCAGGCCCCACACACGAAGAACTCGCCCAGATCGAGACACTCGTCCGGGATGCCATCACCTCTGATCAGGTGGTTCATGCTGCAGAAATGCCCCTGGAGAATGCACGCAAGATTACTGGCGTTCGCGCAGTCTTCGGCGAGCAGTATCCAGATCCTGTCCGTGTTGTCAGCATCGGAGCAGCACTAGCTGACCTCATTGATCGTCCGGAAGATCCTGCATGGATGGACCATTCCATCGAGTTCTGTGGCGGTACCCATCTCGATCGCACTGCCCAAGCGGCTGCATTCGTGGTCACCCAGGAACAGGCCTTGGCTGCCGGCATACGTCGCATAACGGCCTTGACTGGAACGGCCGCCACCACGGCCCTTGATAACGGACAACAACTGAAGACAGCGTTGCGCGATGCCGACGATTG
Organism: Planctomycetota bacterium; assembly: GCA_036339555.1. Classification (GTDB taxonomy): domain Bacteria; phylum Planctomycetota; class Phycisphaerae; order Phycisphaerales; family SM1A02; genus UBA1668. The sequence goes on along the minus strand of JAYZAT010000037.1, from coordinate 9,917 downwards.
TGACGATTCCGAACTGCTCAATCGCATGGACGATCTCGTCCGCCGAGCCGACGAGGAGATCTTGGGGCTGCTTGATCGTACCGACATCAAACAACTGCTCGAAGCACTTCGCAAACGCGTCAAGGTCGCTCGAAAGAGTGCTGCGAAATCCTCTCGTGCAGATGCTGTAGCCATGGCACGCGACATTGCCGACAAGGCTGAGGGCGCGGTTGTCATCAGCATCCTGGAGGGAGTCATCGAACGAGATGACTTGTTAGCAGCCCTGGATACCGTACGAAACCGGCATCCCGAATCGGCCTGCCTACTCTTGGGCACTGACCCAGGCGACAGCAAGGTCGTCATGGTCGCGCGTGTTCCTGAGAATCTCATCGCACGTGGCCTCAAGGCAGGTGATTGGATTAAGCATGTGGCCGGATTATGTGGCGGTGGTGGTGGCGGCCGACCGGACATGGCCCAAGCAGGCGGATCCAAACCCGAATGCGCTCAGGAGGCCATCGTGGATGGGAAACAATGGGCCCAGGAGCAGTTGACATGACATCTCCCAAAGAACCCAGTCGCCGTACGGTGTTGCATGGTGCGGCTGGTATTGCAACCGGAAGTGTGCTGTCGGCGTGCACGAGATCGCCTGATACCGCACTGGAGAAGAACAGTATGGCCAAGGACCGCACGGACTATCCCATTTCACTGGCGCAGTGGTCTCTGCATCGAACGATCCGAAGTGGAGACTTGGACCCACTTGACTTCGCGAAAACGACACGCGAAACCTGGGACATCGGAGGCATTGAATACGTCAACTCGTTCTTCAAGGACAAGGTGGGCGACCAAGCCTATCTCGGTGAACTGAAATCACGCGCAGCCGACCATGATGTCCGAAGCCTGCTGATCATGGTGGACGGCGAGGGTGCCATGGGCGACCCAGATGAAACCAAGCTGCAGCAAACTGTTGACAATCACCGCCGATGGCTGGAGGCCGCCAAGGTGTTGGACTGCCACAGCATTCGGGTGAATGCCCAGTCAGAAGGTACGCCTGATGAGCAGCGAGATCGATGCGTGCGTGGCTTCCACCAACTCATGCCCTATGCCGATGAGCTTGAACTCGATGTGATCATTGAAAACCACGGCGGTCTCTCCAGTAACGGGGCCTGGCTAGCATCCCTGGTAGTCGCCGTGAATCACCCGAGACTTGGCACCTTGCCCGACTTCGGCAATTTCATTCTCGACTGGGATACCCGAGAGGAATACGACCGATACGTAGGCGTCGAGGAACTCATGCCCTACGCGCGAGCCTTGAGCGCCAAGAGCCATGAATTTGATGAACGTGGCGAAGAGACCGGGACGGATTTTGCCCGCATGCTGGCCATTGCACGCCAGGCTGATTACCAGGGTTGGGTCGGTATCGAGTACGAGGGCGAAAACTTGTCGGAGCACGATGGTATTACTCGAACACGTGATCTCCTGATCCAGAACGGATGCCATACGACATGAGGATACACCCATGCAGGCCGTGAGGATTGAACAACAAGGCAATCCGGTAACTCCGAACATCCGGTTCGTTGACGATCACCCAACCCCGGTCCCACAACCCGGTGAACTCCTCGTGCGAACGGAGGCGTCCTCACTCAACCACCTCGATCTCTGGGTCGGACGCGGACTACCCGGAGCCGACACCTTTCCACGGATCAGCGGGTCTGATGGCTGTGGCCGAGTGGAAGCGGTTGGTGAGGGTGTCCATGACGTCTGGATAGGTCGACGCGTGATCATCAATGCGGCAGTACCCGCCGACCATGAACCACATCCAGATCTCTCACCAGCCTTCCCGGAATTGCACATGATCGGGGAATCACTTCCGGGTTGCCATGCCGAATACTTCACGGTCCCAGCTACCAATGCTCTGGACGTGGGTGACCTGGATCCCGTTGAGTCAGCCGCGTACGGTCTGACCCACCTGACAGCATGGCGGATGCTCATGACGCGAGCCTCCCTCCATGCTGGACAGTGGGTCTTAATCCCAGGACTTGGAGGAGGCCTGGCGCTGGCAGCCCTGAACATCGCACGACACCTGGGCTGCCGCACCATCGTCACATCACGACATCAATGGAAACTGGACCGGGCAGCAGAGCTGGGTGCCGAATTTGGGATCCTGGATGAGGGCGAGAACTGGGCGGGTGAGATTCGCAAGATCACGGGAAAACGAGGAGTGGACATCTGCGTGGAATCCGTGGGTCAATCCGTCCATGAGTCGGTCCTTCAGTCCCTGACCCGCGGAGGAACCATGGTGACCTGTGGATGCACGACAGGCCCTCATGCCACCACTGATCTGACGCGGATCTTCTGGAACCAATTGTCGATTGTTGGCTCGACCATGGGTGATATGCATGAATTTCGCCGATCGACCGCCCTGTTCAAATCCGGTGCTATAAAACCGGTCATCGACAGCGTCATTAAGGCCTCAGACGGCCCCTCTGCCTGGGCTCGGCTGGAAGCTGGGGACCAGTTCGGCAAGATCGTGCTGAAGTGGAGCTGATTTCGGAATAGGCTGTGTACAGATTCTTTCAGTATGGCCTCACCCAACAGAACCCCCGACTGCTCTGCACCAGGCTTCCCCGACCAGGTTTGCCAGGATATCGACGTTGCCCTAGGCAAAGCTGAGGATCGCATGATTGCCTTCCGACGTGATCTGCATGCCCATCCTGAGCTTGCAGGGGAAGAGCATCGCACCACGGATCTTCTGGCAGCCCACTTGGAAAAGACAGGCCTCGCACTACAGTCGCTCCCCGGGACAGGCGTCGTTGCCGACCTTCACGTCGGTGCCCCCGATGATTCCTGGATGGCGATTCGTGCGGACATCGACTGCGTTCCCATTGAGGACGAGAAGGCGGTTGCCTGGCGGTCGAAACGCGATGGTCGTTGCCATGCGTGCGGACATGATGCCCACACCACGATGGCACTGTTTGCTGCCGAAAGCTTGGCGATCAATCGAGCCGCCCTTGAAGCTGCCAATCCTTCAGCCAATATTCGTTTCGTCTTTCAGCCGGCCGAGGAAACTGCAACCGGGGCCAAGGAAATGATCAACGCGGGCGTGCTCGAAGGCGTCTTTGGCATGGTCGCCCTGCATTGCGATCCGTACCTCGATGTCGGTCAGATCGGACTTCGAACAGGTCCGATCACATCCTTCATGACTACCTTCCGGATCAAGATCACTGGTGAAGGCGGCCATTCTGCTCGACCTCACGAGGTGGTTGATCCCATTCCAGCAGCCATCAACGCGGTGTCGATGCTCTACCAACTGGCACCTCGAAGCATGGACAGCCGGTACCCGATGTGTGTGACCGTCACGAGTGTGAAGGCTGGCCAGGCTTACAACGCCATCCCGGATGAGGCCATCATCTGTGGAACACTGCGAGCCGGCCGAGTGGAAGACGAGCACCAGGTCCGCAAGGCAATCGACCGGTGCTTGCGTGGTGTCTGTGAAGCGACCGGTTGTCATGCCACGATTGAATATCCCTACACAGCACCCGCCACGGACAATCACCACGGCGCCACGACATTGATCGAACGAGCTGCGCATGGGGTTGTTGGCATCGATGGCATTGTCCACATCGAGCTCCCAAGCCTTGGTGGAGAAGATTTCGCCTACTTCCAACGGCAGGTACCGGGGTCGATGGCCCGTCTAGGCACTGGAAGTGGCCCCGTATCGGATCGACGACCACTGCATTCACCACGATTTGACATCGATGAATCTGCTCTGTCCATCGGGGCCCGGCTCCTCGCCGGTGCCGCTGTCTTGGGCATGGCATCTGAAAGCCAATCCTCGGCGTCTGAGCCGATCTGATTACGGATCTGACGGTCCCAAAACTCCAGGGGAAGCCATCATGGCCCAGCGATTCAAGCCCAGTTCGGAATTTACCCTCGGTGTGGAGATTGAACTTGGCCTGATCAACAAGGAGACACTCGAACTGGCCATGGATGTACCGGACATCATTGCGCGTCGTCCAGCCCAATGGGAGGATGCTGTCAAACCGGAATTCATGCGAAGTTACCTGGAGTTCAACACCGATGTCTGCAACACCGTTGCCGATGTGCGTCGAGATCTTTCGGAAAAGCTCCAGTGGGGCTATGAGACAGCTGCTGAACTTGGTGACACACTCCTGTGGAGTGGAACCCATCCAACAAGCCACTGGAAAGATCAAAAACTCACGGACGATGCCCGCTATGAATGGCTTATGGAAACCATGCAATTCGTAGCTCGACGACTCGTTGTATTTGGCTTGCATGTGCATGTTGGAGTCGATTCTGGTGACAAGGCCATCCAGATGTGTGATCGGTTACTGCGTCACCTGCCGGTGCTCTTGGCACTGTCTTCCAACTCTCCACACTGGTGTGGCCGAAACACGGGACTCCACTCCTATCGCTCCAAGGTCATGGAATCACTCCCGACGGCAGGCCTGCCGGAAACGATGCGGAACTGGTCTGAATACAACTGGATTACAGATCACTTGATCGCAACCGATTTCATTCACTCACCTCGTGAAATCTGGTGGGACGTCAGACCCGTCGCTCGGTTTGGTACGGTCGAGGTCCGTGTCATGGACACCCCCATCAGCATGGATCATCTGCTTGGCCTTGTCGCCATGACGCAATGCATCGTGGCTGGCCTTTCTGCAGAAATCGACCGTGGCATGTACCTAGTGGATTGTCACCCCATGATCGCCCGCCAGAACAAGTGGCATGCTGCCCGATATGGCCTGGACGCAACACTCGCCGACCCCGACACCATGCTGGCAATCCCAGCACGACAACAGGCCCGTATGTTGCTGGATCTCTGCAAGCCCGTGGCCGAGCGGCTCGAGTGTGTCGAGGAACTGAGTTACGTCGAACGAATTCTCGAGGAAGGATGTGGTGCCTCTATCCAGCGTCGTGCATCGGAACAATCCGAAGACATGCACGACGTCATCAGGAAGACGCTTGAGACGACCGGGCAGCCTTGGGAGATGAAGAGTCCGGCTCCCTAGAGGTCGTAGACATCGCATCAAGTCGTGATTGCAATCCTTCCAGGAGCGCCGTGAAGACGGTGTCTTCATCTGGCCTCGCATCAATCACTAGTACCTTCTCGGGATTCCGGCGTGCTAAGTCGAGATAGCCCTCGCGTACACGCGCATGAAACAACTCACCCTTTTGTTCCATTCGATCCAAGAGTGGATTCAACCGATGCGCTGCGGTTTCCTGGTCAACATCGAAGACGATGGTCAAGTCTGGCATCAGCGTTCCGACCGCCACCTCACCAACACGATCGATCGCCTCCCGGGAGAACCCTCCACCAGCTCCCTGGTATGCATGTGTGCTACTGATGAACCGATCGGCAAGGACGAGGTCTCGACGTTCCAACGCTGGCTTCACGACCTCCTCCACGATCTGAGCACGACTGGCCATGTAGAGCAGCATCTCGCAGGTGATCGTCATTTCCTCATGGGCCACATCGAGCAGCACATCCCGAATCCGCTCGCCAATCGGCGTTCCCCCGGGTTCACGAAGTTCGGTCACCGGGATATGGTGCGACTTCAACCACGAGGAAAATCGGCGGAACTGGGTGCTCTTTCCTGAGCCATCGGGCCCGTCAAAGACGAGGAACCGACCCTGGAATCCTTGAATCCACTTCGGCATCCCGGAACTATACCCCGCACGCCCTTGTCGTCCCCGTGAACGTCCTTCCTGGGACCCACTCGTCACAAAAGTCGGCAGACTCGTACCATTCCCTGCCATGCGAGTGGTGGTGCGCCAGCTGGACAGACGGCGAATCGGTGAAATCGAGGCCGATGCGGACGCCAGCCCGGCACGTGTCACGACAATCGATACGGGCGAGGAAGTCTTCCTGGACTGGGAACGCGCCTTTGATGATGCGGGGCAGCTGCGTCGCTGCATCATCTGTGGGAGCGAGGATCTCTTTCAGCATCGAACCTTTCCTCAAATTACTCCCTTCGTGATCGTCCTGGCCTTTGCCTTGAGCCTGATCGGGGTGCTGGGCTTTGTCACTGATATCGCGATCCTCATCGGCATGACTGGCGTGCTCTTGCTCGACATCGCCATCCTGTTCTTTGCTCGAACCCGCTTACTGTGTTATCGCTGCAGATCCCAATATCGCGACTTGCAGATTGCCGACTATCACAAGCGTTGGGATCGCGCCACCGATTCACGTGTCCGTCGAAGCGACTCTCCACGGAAAACGGATCCGGCGAGGAGGGTCCGGGCACGCGATGACTACACGGCCTGAATTGTGGCGACCATTCATTCCACGTTTATTTGTTCTTGCGCAGCACGTTTTCCAGGAGCACAAAGGCTGCCATCAGGAACGAGACCAGGAACCCGACAAATCCGATCCAGCCGAGGATCGAGTGTCCGGTCACCCGGCTATCTGCCAAGACCAGTACGGAAGACGCCATGATCATCGCAGCAATCAGCAACGTGTAGGAAATCTGCCGACTGGAATGATGCACTGTTCGATTGAGTCGTTCCAGCCCTTCGACATCCAGGGAGACTTTAATCTCGTTACGAGAGAAACGATCCAAGATCGTTGCAACTCTCGATGGCAGTCCTTCGATGAGCTTGAGATATTTCGTCGAGGAAGTCTTCAGTCGGCTCCAAAGGACTTCCCGCGAATATTGCCGCTTAACGAGTGCCTCAAGGTGTGGGCGTGCAAAGGCAATGAGATCAAAGGACGGATCAAGCTCTTCGCCCACACCCTCGATGGTGGAGAGCGCCTTGATCATGAGAATGATGTCCCCGGGGCACTGAATATGGTGCTTTCGCAAACCATCCGAGAATGCCTGCAACACAGCTGACATCTGGATCTTTTCGAATGAGACCCCAGTGAACTGATCCATGAAGTCCTGGAGATCCCGCCGAACGGCTCGCGGAGAAATGGATTCCTCACGGACGTTGCCCAGTGCGATAAAGGCCTCGTAGACCTTGTCAATATCACTGGCAGACACGCCGTAAAGCAGGTTAGCCAACTCATTGACCGTTTCCCGATCGACCCGACCCGCCATGCCGCAATCAATGAAACACAGTCGATGATCGGGCAGCCAGAACAGGTTCCCCGGATGCGGATCTGCGTGGAAGAAACCGATATCCAGCACCTGTCGCAGGATACTCCCGGCCCCCAACTCGACGATCTTCTTCCGTTCCTCCTCGCTTAGACCTGCCTCCTTCCAATGAGACAGTTGGACCCCTTTGATTTCCTCCAACCCGAGCACACGGCTTCGGGTAACGGACCAAAACACTTCAGGGAAGTACGTCCCTGGTTCATCATCCAGTCGCCGCCGGAAGCTCTCGATGTTTCGAGCTTCATGCATGAGATCCAGTTCGTAACTCATTGCCTGCTGGAATTCTTCTACAACAGCAACTGGGTCGAAGGCGAGATCCGGGTGGTGCCTTCCAACCCACTCTGCAACATCGTGCAGGATTTCAAGATCCTGACGAACAATGCGCGCGATCCCAGGTCGCAACACCTTGAGAACGATGGGGCCACCATCCTTGAGGACCGCACGATGCGCCTGTGCCATAGAAGCGGCGGCCATGGCCTCTTCATCGATCGATTCCAGGCTTTCATCTAAATCGCCCAGGTCATCGATTAACTGCTGTTTGATCTGAGACCAGGGAACAGCCGGTACATCATCCTGGAGATGTCTGAATTCATGAATGTATTCCGGAGGCAGGATGTCAGGCCTCGTGCTGAGGACTTGGCCGAGTTTGATGAAGGTGGGTCCAAGCTCCTCCAGCGCCATCCGAAGCCGCTTGGGCCGGCCCATGCGTTGGATCTCATCACTTGGGCTGCGATGGAATACACGTCGGCTGCGGTCCAGCAGAAGATCGAGCCTTGCATCTTCAAAGAACTCTCGGAACCCGAACTTAACGAGCACCGACAGCATCTCGCGGTATCGCCCGGCGTGCCGGACGAATTGCAGCATCGACATGAAGAACTCCTTGGTGGGCGATCGCCCGTGGCGGCACTATAACGGCTGTTAGACGGGGTTTCTTCATCTTCCAACCGAAGCACCCCAAGATCTGATTTTCGCCCTGGCAGGCGGCCGAAGCGTCCCAAAGTCGGGTCACGAGGTCAATCAACGCTGTGGTTTGGCTATTCCGCTGCAACTTGGCAACCTTCCACTTGATCTCCTGCGATTCCGAAGAACACTCCCAACGTATGGTCGACCACCACGGCCAATTTGAGCATCGGCCTCGCCGAATGCATGGGCGTCGGGACGCACGAGTGATCTCCGTCCCAACCAACGCCTCACCCCAGGCCCGTGCCCGAGCCTTGCTTACGGGTGCGTTGAAATGGATTGGACTGACTTGGGGAACATGCACACGGAGGGATGAAGGGCGTCACCAGAGACGCTGATCCAACCTGACCTCGGATCAGTTCTTCGAACGCCCCGCCGATGCGGGGCGTTGTGCGTTCTTCGGTATGGGGTGAGGGAGAAACAGGCATGGAACGGGATGAACATAATCAGGATGGCAAGCCACAACCCGTGGAGTCCAATACTGCCCAAACGGGCCTGCACACGACGCGGTGGGCACGACTGATTCGATCGAATCGCATGGATCGTCTCACCATTGAAGGGCTCCCGGCTTGGTCTGCGCTCACGGCAGTCGCCGCCGTCATGGAATCTCCCCGAATGGAAGTCCTGCTCGGGCTCGATGCTGGCATCCAAGTAACCCATACCAATGACATTGACCCGATGAATCTCCCGCTTCGGTACGCCGTCTGTGTTGATGGACCGATTGAGCAAGCTGACGCAGATGCCATAGAGCGTGCCTTGATTTCCGGCAGTTGTCTCCTGGATGCTGATATACGTTCAGTCACCTCGGTCATGAACCGTTCCGGACTTGTTGAAATCCAGGGACGAACCGATCGTCCCTTGTTGGCAGTCATTGCCGAGATGCTGCGGTCATTCCTGTCTCAAGCCTTGCGGTGCCCTTCCTCGGATCTGCCGCTCCCTGAGGCCAGTGTCATCGACTCGATCATGTCCTGGACGGGCAGGCTGGCGCTTCGCCCAATCGAAACCGAGGTCTATCCCGACTTCGTCGATATGGGGCTCGTTCTGCCAGAGACCGACGAAATCGGTCCAGCGACCTCATCGATGATCTACGACCGTCGTAGTCGAACCTGGCACGCCGACTGAACCCTCGGAAGACTGACGAGCTCGCGGTGACGTACCATCCAGCCCATGGTCGCGCGCCTGGGACTCTTTCTGAGCCGCACAATCGGTCGCTGCATGCCGGATCCTCTGATCCTTGCCTTGGGTCTGACGATCCTCACAGCCATCCTGGCAATCATCTTTGGTTACTCAGGTACTGAACGCACCGTTGCCGCGACAGAGCTCCTTGATGATTGGTGGCGTGGCGGGATTTGGGCCTTCCTGAAATTCAGTATGCAGATGGCCTTGATCTTAGTCACCGGCTATGCGTTAGCGGATAGCCCGATCGTTCGTCGCATCCTCGCTTTGATTGCAGAACGACCCCGGACCCCTGGACAAGCTGCTGCCGTTGTTGGACTCGTTGCTGCAGCAACTGGATTGGTGAATTGGGGTTTGGGTTTGATCGTCGGTGCCCTCCTCGCTCGCGATGTGGGACGTTGCATGGAAGCGAAGGGACGTCCAAGCCACTTTCCATTGTTGTGTGCCGCAGGCTACGTGGGCCTGCTTGTCTGGCATGGTGGGTTGTCAGGATCCGCTGCACTCAAAACCAGTACAGCGGCTGAAGCCAAGGGCATCCTCGGTGCGGACCTGGTGACAGAGCTATCAGTGAATGGCTTTGCTGACGGCATTCCCTTGAGTGCAACGACCTTTTCCGGAATGAATCTCCTGGTCAGTGGCGGTCTGCTCATCATCATTCCCCTGGTGTTGTGGCTGCTGGCT
>JAYZAT010000036.1:0-7076 GCA_036339555.1 Planctomycetota bacterium | reverse complement strand
GCTTTTCGAGCGGAGAGATGGTCGGCAGGCGATCTGCGAGGGCAAGCTCCGCGTGTCCGGATGACAGTCTTCCGGCCTCGGTGGAATGGGTCGTCATGGGAAAGGTCACTGCGAAATATCGCAGGTTGGACATGGTGACAGCGAATGCGATGAGCGCCGCCATTCCGACGATCGGCCAGTGGTACCGTGCGCTGTTGGCAACCAGTGCGGGCACGAATGCAAACATGGCGAGGCACATCGGGGGCAGGATCATCAGTGGGTAGATGAAGGGATGGATGGCCATGGCGTTGTTGAAGATGATCGCCACTGGGAAGAAGACCAGGGAGAGCAGGGCGATGTAGTACGCGGTTGCTCGTACAGCAGCCTGGTCATCGCCATCTTTTCGTGACCATGCCGCAGCAAGGATGGTTGCGAAGATTGCTACGAAGCCCGGTATCCAGAACGCAGGAGAACCTCCAATGTTCGAAGTGCCGGATCCATAGAGGTAATTTTTGAACAGCATCCCATTGAATGCTTCAAACAGATGGCTGTGCCACTTCGTGTGGCCGTCGAGGCCGGTTCGGAAGATGGGATTGCTGCCAACGAATTCAATATTCGGGATGAATAACGATGCGTAGATGTACTGCACAAGGATGAGACCCAATGCAATTACGCATGGTAGAAACACGGTAGCGATTGCTCGCTGGGATTTGATCAAGCTTTCGCCAAGTCGTTCCGATCGAGACTTGAACAGGCGACCATCAACAAGCACGTTCAGTACGGCATACCCAGCGATGAAGATGATGGTTGTCGAAGGTTCGCTCAAGGTGAGCAGGAAGATGCTGATGGCGCGGATCCACTGCCATGGTCTCTTTCCATCGTCGAGTACGAGGGACAAGACAAACAGGCATATGGGTACATTCATGGCGTGTTGGAAGTAGAGCCTGAAGAATGATGCCAGATTCAGGGGATGCGTTTGAAAGACAATTTGCGCGCATACTCCCAAGGCCAATGCATGCAACAGCGACAAGCCCATGCGGCGGCACATGATTGTGCCCACCAGTCCAAGAAGAATGCCCGCGATCAGAACTAAGCCTTGATTGTGGAGAACGGACACTCTACGACTTGCATCTCCGCCGAGAACGGCGATTTTCGCGTGTTGCATGACCGCTAGCGGAAGAATCATGATGACGGGATTGCTTCTGTAGTAGTACTCCGCCTCCGGGTTGAAGTTCTTCGAGGAAATCCAGCCCGAGTTGTACATGTCTTTCTGTTTCGTCCATCCCTGGAAGGGGCGGTCGATGTTGAGGTACCAGAGGCCCGCATTCTTGAAATAGCCGTCCTCTCTCCAATGATCACTCAGATCACCCCAACGGTCCTGGTAGGTAGTCGTGTCAACCCATTTTCTTTCGAATGCAACCGAGTTGACATTTCGGTTGTGCACCGTGAGGAAGAGGGCAATGAGCACTGCCAGACCGATCAAGACATGGCATAACGCGATCTTCAAGATTGGGAAATTTGAAGAATTGGACACCTTGGTTATGCCTGGTGATTTGGAGGTCATTTTCTAACCCTTGCATCTTTGAGAACCACAACCAAAAGCAGCATGAGTGTACACACTGTTTCAGTTCAGTCATGCGGCGGTATGGTGTTCAAACCCCTGACGAAGCGCCCAAATCTCACAGATGCTAGTGTTTATCAATATGACGATTCCACTGTCGGTAGTCATTCCGGTGTTCGGTTCAACAGCTTCGCTTGGCGAACTTGTGAAGAGGCTCAATGCCGTTCTCAAGGATGCGTCGCCGGGATATGAAGTCATCCTGGTTGACGATGGGGGGGGCGATGACAACTGGGCGATGATCAAGGAACTTGCCGACATGCATTCGGAAGTGCGGGGGCTTCGTCTCAGTAAGAATTTCGGCCAGCACCAGGCTATTGAGGCGGGATTCCACGAAGCCAAAGGCGAGATCACCGTCGTCATGGATTGCGACCTTCAGGATCCTCCCGAGGACATACCCCGTCTTCTTGCTGCTCTTGAAGATGGTGCGGATATTGCCATCGGAGTTCGAAACAATGAGCCCGCTGGTTTCGTTCGCCAAAGTCTGAACAGGGTCTACTACAAATTCCTTTCCGTTTTGTCCGGGTATCGAATCGAGCCGAACCAGGGGACGTTCAGCGCCATCAAGCAGCCGGTTGCAACGGCATGCCGGGAACTCAGGGAGCTTGACCGCCCATACCGTCTTGTACTTGACTGGCTCGGGTTCGAGGTTGCCCGTGTGCAATTCGACCGTGTTGGGCGGTTTGCCGGAAAATCAACGTACACCCTGGGCAAACTCCTGAGGCTTGCTCTTGGTGGGATCGTGTTTCAATCGACTCGCCTGCTCTACGCATCGGCCCTGCTCGGCTTGATCTGCAGCTTCCTTGCCATTGGTTTGGGTGTGGTGTTCATCATCAGTGCGTTGGCGGGATCTCCGCCGACGGGATGGGCCAGCACCATTGTCGTCATCTTGATGATTGGTGGTTTGAATCTCATGGCGATTGGCATCCTGGGGATCTATATCGGGAAGATCTTTCATCAGACCCGTGGCAGGCCCCCGTACATCGTGCGTGAACGAGCCTCTATTTTGCAGTCAACAGGCTAACCCCAGTGCTTGGGCATGGTTGATCAGGACGCACGTCGTGGTTTCGTGCAGATCATGGCACAGATGTCGTAGGGGATGCGGCTCAGGTTCCGAATCTCCATCACTTGCACGTCCTGGAATGCCGCCTCGGCCAGGCGACGAAATGCATCGGGCGTTCGAACGTGTTGCCCTCGGTCGCGTTTCATCAGCCAGCGTGCGATTGGTCCGGTTCGTTCAAGAAAAGACGTGTCGTAGGTCACCAGTCGGCCTCCCTCGGCAACCCAGTTTGCGCTGCGAAGAAGAAGATCTCCTGCGACCTTGTCGTCCAGGTGATGGAGAAGGCCTCCTCAAAGTACGGTATCGAATTGATGATCGAATGAGAGGTCCGGATCATCGACGCTGGCTTGGATGAACCTGCCAGTGTTTCCGTATCGCCTGCTTGCCATTTTGACGTACTCACTGCTGAGATCGAATCCGGTGTAGTCAACGCCATCGCTCAGGAAATCAAGGAGGCGTCCCGTTCCGCATCCACAGTCGAGCAGGGTGCCGCCCTGTCCGGGATCAACGTGGTTGGCAATAAAATCCCGGTAGACCTTCCTGCGGGCAATGACTCGTGTGAAGAGGGTGAACGCCGGCGCCGTGCGTAGGATCCTGCGGACCCCGGAATTGATTTCGCCGTTTCCTGATGCCATATTCGAGGGAGTCAGATCAGCGACTCGTCCTTTTGTGCAAGTGCGAAGCAACTGGTGCCTATTCTCGCCAATTTTCCACGAGCCATGCGGCTCTGCTCGCGAAGCAGGCTGCTCTGAATCAGTTTGCCTGTCAGTCCCCGGTTCGATGAATGATCGCGCTGCACCCTACTGTCGTCAATCTTCCTGGCTGATCGAACCAGGGAGGGAAGCGTCCTGGCCAGCAAGACCGGAAGGGTGAGCGAAGAGAAGAAATAGCCAACACGCTCAATCGAAAAGCCGGCATTCTTCAATGCCGTGGCAAGGCTGCGACTGGTGTACCTCCTGAAATGTCCGGCATAGACATCGGCGTTCGACCAGAGCCATGGAATAGCAGGGACGGTCACCAGCAAAGCACCTTGGTCTCTGAGTACTCGGAAACTCTCCTCCAACATGGGTTGTGGGTCCTCGATGTGCTCGATGACATCGAACATGCCGATGGCATCCACGGAATTCTCAGGAAGCGACATGGCTTCGAGGGTTGAGCACGCGATGTGTTGAAGGCCGCGGCTGGCAGCGAGCCGGCAGCCTTCGATGGATGGTTCGACGAGCCAGCAATCCAGGCCATGGTTCTGCAGAGCGAGGGAGACATACCCGTTGCCTCCACCGACGTCAAGAAATGTGCCGGTGATGTCGTGCTGTTCCACGACTTCACACAGACAGTTGTTGCGATGTTGAAACCAGAATGAGGTGTCTTCAACGGCGGCGCATTGTTCATTTCCACCTTCAGGGTAGCTCACGTCTTTCCGGTCGGCGGCGAGGTAGATGCCCTGTGCATCACGATCAAGCGATGCACGCAGGTAATCCTCAAGCGTTACGCAGGTTTTCGACTCCAGATTCATGGCACGGGTCATCATACCGATGAAGGTCTCGGTTCTTGTGACACAGTTTCGGTGAGGAGCCCTTGTCGCATGCGTTCATAGGCAAGTAAGGCAAGGGGTATACTGGATGAGGTTAAGCGATCATGATGCATTTCGTGCGTTGCCTGGATTGGCAGTGACTGAAGCATCACCGGTTCCATCGAGCTGCTGGCGAGAACCACCATGAACATACTCATCTACGGATCAAGAGAGTTCGGCCAGGTTGTACGTGAACTCCTTCGAGTTACGGATCATCACTTCTGCGGATTTATCGACGATATGCACAGTGGTGAAGAAGTTCTGGGCACATGGGATCAATGCCATAACAGGTTTTCGCCAGCAGATACCGGGGTGGTGGTTGCCGTCGGGTACCGGAATCTTCAAGCTCGCTGGACCGTCTTCGAGCGTGTTCGGGATGCGGGATTTGACTCTCCGTCGTTGATCCATCCATTGTCCATCATCGCTTCTACGGCAGTGATCGGCGACGGATGCCTGATTATGGCTGGAGCAATTGTCGATACCCGCGCACAACTCGATCAGTTGGTTGTTGCGTGGCCCGGAGCAATAGTGAATCACGACTCAATCGTTGAATGCAACACATTTCTGTCACCAGGAGCGACGGTCTGTGGTTCAAGCCGCGTTAAATCGAATACGTTTCTGGGAGCCGGCGCCATTGTGACGGACCACGTGACCGTGCCGGAAAACTCGTTCGTAAAGGCCGGCTCTGTCTTTTCTGGCAAGTCAACATCAGAACAGAGAAGCTAACCGTGACCACTGTGGCTGTGCTTCAATCCAACTACATTCCTTGGAAGGGGTATTTCGACATCATCAATTCGGTGGATCTGTTCGTCTGGTACGACAATGTCCAGTACACGCCACAGAATTGGCGAAATCGAAATCGCATCAAGACTGTAAACGGAATGATCTGGCTGACTGTCCCCTGCAATGGTCGGTTAGGGATGGAAATTCAAGAGGTCCGTATCTCCGAGCATGCGTGGCGCAGAAAACACTGGGCCTCAATCAGTCAGGCGTATGCGCATGCGCCGTACTTTGACGAATACAGGGATTTCTTCAGCGAGTTGTATTTCGGAGGATCCCAGGAGTCTCTTTCTGATCTGAACCACCTGTTTATCGAGAGGATCTGCAGAGGTCTGCTTGGCGTGGACACGCCCTTCAGGGATGCGAGTGAGTTTTCGACTGAAGGATCGGGTCAGGAGAGATTGCTCGGAATTCTTGAAGAGATCTCCGCAACGACCTATCTTTCCGGCCCGGGGGGCAAGGACTACATCGATCCCAATCTATTCGAGGAACGCGGGATCACGATCGAGTGGATGGATTACTCAAGGTATCCGGAGTACCCGCAACTCCACGGCGCCTTCGAGCATGGTGTTTCCATTCTCGACCTGTTGTTCAATGTTGGTCCGGATGCTTCGAAGTACATCTGGGGGCCACAAGCGACGAGTAGGTGATCGGTGCCTGGTGCATGAAGGCGGTCTTTCATCGCACGTAATGCAGCAATTCGGCCTTTTCGTGATTCGTGACTGTTCAACTATACTTTTGACATGGCTGATCCTCACCCGATCCCATTCAACAAGCCGGCGCTTGCGGGCCGTGAATCGGAATACCTGCTGGATGCGGTTGATCGCATGCACATTTCCGGTGATGGGTACTACACCGGCAGGTGTCATGAACTGCTTGAGGAGATGTTGCAGGCTCAACGGGTCCTGCTGACCACGTCCTGCACGACAGCTCTGGAAATGGCGGCTCTGCTGCTTGAAATCGAGCCTGGAGACGAGGTCATCATGCCTTCGTTCACCTTCGTCTCGACTGCGAATGCGTTCGCACTCCGAGGGGCCAGGATCGTCTTCGCCGATATCGACCCGAATACCCTGAACATTGATCCCGACCACGTACGATCCCTTGTCACTGAGCGGACCCGGGCGATTGTGCCGGTCCACTATGCAGGTGTGGCTTGTGACATGGACGCGATCATGGCGATTGCACGTGACCACGGAGTGCCGGTGATCGAGGATGCCGCCCAGGCTCTCGGGGCGTCCTACAGAGATGTTCCGTTGGGCACGATCGGAAGTATCGGCACCCTCTCCTTCCACGAGACAAAGAACGCTATCTGTGGTGAAGGTGGCGCCATCATCCTGAACGACGAAGCTCTCGTTTCACGTGCCGAGATCATTCGGGAAAAGGGGACCAACCGGGCATCCTTCTTCAGGGGCGAAGTGGACAAGTACACGTGGTGCGATCTGGGGAGTTCGATGCTGCCGTCGGATCTGCTGGCGGCATTCCTCTATGGACAGTTGGAAAACATCGAGCATCTGAATTCTCGTCGCATGATGCTGTGGAATCGCTACCAAGATGCCTTCAAGAGCCTTGCGGAGAGGGATGATGTCGACGTGCCTGTCATTCCTGAGTATGCCAGCCACAACGCCCATCTCTTTGCCCTTCGAGTTGCAGATCTTGAGCAGAGGTCCAATCTGATTTCGTGGTTGAAGGCAAGAGGCATCGGCTCCGTCTTCCACTACGTGCCCTTGCATCTTTCGGCAATGGGTCAATCGATGGGAGGCAAGGAAGGGCAACTGCCGGTGACCGAGCGAGAGCATGAGAGGCTTCTCAGGCTACCGTTGTTTCCAACGCTGGATGTTGGCGACCAGGACCGTGTCATTGCCGAGGTCTGTGCTGCACTTGGAGCAAAGGCAGGGAAGCCAAAGGTCCGAGTGGAGACATTCGGGGTTGAATTGGATGTGCGGTCCGTACGACCTGCCCAGCCAGAGGTGTGATAGCTCCCGGGATGGCTTCCTTCCAGTGCCGTGGATCGCGTTCCATGCCGGAGGCCATGGCTCAAGGAAAACGGTGTAGGGGTATCGAGAGGCGGG
>JAYZAT010000035.1:0-13349 GCA_036339555.1 Planctomycetota bacterium | reverse complement strand
GTGAGCAAACATTGCATCGTCGAAACGATCAATGATCTCAGGGTGGTACGCCGTGCAAAAGTCACGGAAGCGATCAACAAAGTGCTCCTCGCTCATGTCCTGTATGGCATCCAAGTTGAAGGCGAGCAACTTGTCGCGATCGAATTTAGCCGGAGACTTGATGATTCGATCCAGATCGAAGTGCTCAGCAAGGAAAGTCGCGTCGAAGTGTTCCCGGCCATCACCTGGAGACCAGCCCAACAACCCGAGGTAGTTCACCAGCACTTCAGGGAGATAGCCTGCTTGTTGGAAATCAGCCACGTCGATCTCAGGCAAGTCAATCTCAAGAGAGGCCGCCAGTGAGAGCACTTCGTCGGCTGACAATTGCACGGTCTTGTCTCCGACCCAACTCGACCACGTTGCCGTGTCGATTCCAGAGGCCCCAGGCGGCGCATCAATTTTGCGTTCCCGAACCTCTTTACGCAGCAGCTTGTCCTTATCCCGCTTGGACATCTTGGAACCATCGGGGTTAAAGATGAGTGATACATGCGCATAGATTGGATGAGGGAAACCAAGGGCTTCCTGGAGAAGCATGTGCTTGGGCGTATTGGCCAGGTGTTCCTGGCCGCGGATCACATGGGTCACCTCCATGAGCGCATCGTCTACGACAACAGCAAAGTGATAGGTTGGAAACCCATCGGCTTTGCGAATGACGAAATCTTCCAATTCGCCCGGCGCCACCCGGACTTCACCCAGGACAGCATCATGGACAATGAGTTCCCGGTCGTCGGGCACCTTAAATCTCAGGACATGCGGACGACCTTCCTCCAGGTACTGCTTGACCGTCTCATCGGGAAGATGGAGCGAAGCCCGGTTGTAACGATAGGCCTGCTTGTTGGCACGTGCTTCACGACGTGCCTCAGCCAATTCATCGGGTGTCTCAAAGGCGGGATAGGCCGCACCTGATTCGATGAGCTCATTGAAATGAGATGCGTAAATGTCCAATCGCTGTGATTGGAAATAGGGACCGGACTGTCCCCCACCACTGGATTCGAATTCGGGACCCTCATCCCAATCGATGCCCAGCCATGCCAGGTCCTGGAAAAAACCGAGACCCGCTTCCTCGCTCGAACGCTTTTGATCGGTGTCCTCAATCCGCAACAAGAAGCGTCCGCCATGATGCCGAGCAAACGCCCAGCAGAACAAGGCTGAACGAGCACCTCCAACATGAAGGTGCCCCGTTGGGCTTGGAGCGAACCGGGTGCGTACGGTGGTACTGCCAGTCATGGCGATGTCACAAGTCCTCGGCTTCCCCGGGAAGCATGCGGGATCGTTCGTTGAGCAGTCCCACCGGACCGGAGAGGACATAGGCGAAGAAGACAACAGCAAGAGTCTCTTGGAAGAACCAGAGCATGAGGCAGAGCAACATGATGACCCGAGCCGTGTAACCGAAGCTGCGACGAACGCGCAAGTACTGGTTCGTGAGATGCCGATATGGAATCACCGAGACCATCATGACCGAGGTCACCAGGCTCATGATTGGAATCAAGATGACAATCATGCCTGCCAGCCAAGTAATGATCGTGCCAGACTCGCCTGCGGCAAGTTTCATCAGGTGCTCATGCAGAAGCACAAGACCTACCAGGGAGCCTGCTGCTCCCGGGGTGGGGAGTCCACGGAAGAACAGATGATCGCCGAGCTGACCACCATTGGTCTCCACCGCGAAACGAGCCAGCCGAAGCGCAGCACAGCTCACGTAGATCGCTGCGATGGCCCAGCATAGTTTGCCCAGTGAATGGCCTGTGTCAGGACTGATGATCGCAATCGTGCCCTCGGCACCGACATACTGGCTCAGCAGGTTCAAGATGATGAAAGCAGGCGCCACTCCAAAGGTGACCATGTCCACGACCGCATCGAGCATGCCGCCGAAATTCGTCACGGCATTGGTCAAGCGTGCTACCGAGCCATCCACGCTGTCGAGGAACATGCCGATAAGGACCAAGGCTCCCGCCACCGTCAGGCTGGACCAACCCCAAGGCCCCTCATAATCCAGCGGCTTAGCCGCAAAATAGATGGCTGCAAATCCTGCAATCAGGTTGCCCAACGTGAACAGTGTCGGCCAGACACCCGTGGGCCCAATTCGATGAAGATGCCGGATACCCGCCACAGCCGATCGGAGCGGCCGACTTGGCGTGGTTGTATCGAATTGGTTTTCTTCATCGCGGAGGCGCATCGAGGCATCTTACCTCACCTGGGCCTCAATTCCGACTGCCGGATCGTCTGAGTCCCCCTGAAGCCAGTTTCCGAACCGTGGCGTGACCATAAGCAACCGCCTGGACTGGCCTGTATCGGTTTCCAACTCCAGGAAGAGTTGCCCCATGGTCGCCGTTTTCTTTGCTTCTTCCTCGGCCTCGGCACTGGTGTCCTCTGGAGGTGGATGTGGCCATTGACCAGATCCCGCAATCACCAGCAAGTTGTCACCCGGGCCAATGAGATATTCCCGACGAAGGTGATTAAATCGCCCCTGGGTGCCTCCAGGCATTTCGATCATAGGCATCAGTTCCACCTGGACCCTTGGGCCATCCAGCGTCATCAACGACCAACCGCGACCCGACAACCCCACCATCCCTCCGGGAAATCTTTCTTCCTGACCATCTGTCACCATGATTCGTTCGCCCACGGGTGTTGCTGGTGGCATGAGATTGCGCCAGGTCAAAGCTTGGCCATGCCATCGAAGTCCTGGGCGTGACGTTGACGGCAATCGTGACTGGAGTAGCCCCAAATCATGTTCACGAATACGAATGATCTCAAGACCATGGGAGCCCCAAGATTCATCGGTGAGACGTTCTGCGGGAAGATCATCGATCACCTCATGAATACGCTCCAAAGGCTCACTTGTATCGTGATACCGAACCGCCAGGCCATGGCCTTCCACGTTCGGCAACTGAGCCTCTTGCACAGGTTCAGGTGAAGGCGTCTGCTTCGTAGAACGGCAGGCAACCAGAGCTGACACCATCAACAACAGGACCGTGATCGCCGCACACAGTCGTCCCTGGTGCTCAAGGAAGCGCATTGATCCGATCCACTAATTGCCGCATGCGTCCCCAGTCTCGTCGGGTATGCACGAAGCCAAGCCGCTGTAGATCAAGATGGTCCGTTTCCCCTCGAAGTGGGCCAGAAAGCTCCATCTGGCCGCCATCAACGACATCATTGAATTCGTCATTGAGCGAATCGGCCTGGGCATCCGTCAATGGTTGTGATAATCGGATGACGAAGGTGGGGCCGACATAGCGACTGGAGTGGAACCGACGATAGAACGTCATGATGTGCTGGCGTGCATCGTCGGCATCCTTCGCCAAGTAGACCAATGACTGGTCTTCTGGTGATATGAATCCCTTGTCCTGTAGTTCAACCTTGATAAAGGATGACCAGGTTGGCCAATACCCTCCGGCGCCTTCCACCAGAACAATAGGAACCATATTGGATTTACCAGTCTGTATGAGGGTCAGCGCCTCGAACAGTTCATCCATGGTTCCAAATCCGCCCGGAAAAACTGCCACGGCATCCGCGTGGGCCATGAACATCAACTTCCGCGTGAAGAAGTAGCGAAAACTCACCAACTTAGGATCACCCTCGATGACCTCATTGGCTGTCGTCTCAAATGGCAAGCGGATGCGCAAACCAAAACTTGATTCCCGACTCGGCCCCTCGTGGCCCGCTTTCATGATTCCATCACCAGCACCCGTGATGGCCATCCATCCCTCGTCGGCCATGAAGCGGCCGAATGCGCGGGCAGCCGCATAATCAGGATGATCTTCAGGAGTCCGGGCTGAACCATAGATGGTGACCTTGCGGACACCTCGGTAATGGTTGAAGACCTGCCAGGAACGGCGCATCTCCTTGACCGCCTTGCTCATCAATTTGATCTGGCCGGTATCGCAACCATCATGCAACATCAAGATGGCTGACCGAAGCACATCTGCTGTGTAATTGCGCTGATCGCTTGGCGCATCAGGGGCCAGCCGATCGAGCATCGTCTCAAGCTCCAGGCGTATACGTTCGATGCTGCCTGGTTTCGTCGTCATGATCGGGCACCGTGGACTTCTCGTGTCTTCATGGAACCGCGTATCGTATCAGACGGGCCCCGACCCTCGTCGAGGGCCTCGCTCTCCAGTTGATTACTGGAGACCTGGGAATGGGACCAGGTCCACTTTTGGATCCTTGATCGGGCCAGAGATCCCAACCGCATAGAGATGGTCTTGGACCAGCCCGATGATGTCATCGACCAACATCCATCCCCCGCGGGGAACTAGTTCTGCTGATATTTCACCCTTACGCCAGTCAAACGTGCCCTCTCCTTGGAGGCTGAAGACCGAGATGTCCCCAAGACCACTCTCAATCAGGATGTTGTCGAGCACGATCTCCCCCCCATTCACGTAATACGAAATGTCCACAAAATCAGGCCGTTTCAACATTGGGGCAGTGAGGTGAAGAATCTGCTGGATGCCAACAACGACCGGGACATCGCCGAGAACGGCGTCGATGATCCGAATATGACCACGTCCACGACGGGCATACACATCGTCAAAGTGGCCTCCAAGAAACATGCTCATATACACCCGGCCCTCAATTGCTTCTGGGGGAACTTCATCCGGCTCGGGCTCAACTTCCTCCTGTTCCCCGCCAAAGAGCCTGAGCAGATCTGCATTGGCAATCAGGAGTTCAATCGACCAATCATCCTCATCCGTCATACGTGCTGGATCATCTGGATCCATCGCCAACCGAGCTTCAATTGAGATCGCGCCATCGGCAATCGTGCCGCGTACATCGGGCAAGAGAAGCTGTGAGCCATCCTCGGACAACTGCATGCTGCCGCGGATGTCGACAATGGGCCGGTCAACAGCCTCAAGCTGAGGAGATTCAAACAAGACGTCCAGGGTTGGCGCCCCTTCAGCTGGCGCTTCATAGCGACCTTGAAGTGTGGCCTGAATCTTTCGGATCTCAACGCCGAGATCCATGCTGGCTTCATGAATAGCCACATCACCGCTCACAACCACCCCCACAGGCTCGCCGGCTTCATCCAATTGAATTGTCACTTTGCCCTGCTGAATGCGGGTTCCATCACCATCCTGCCACCCCAAATCTTCCAAGGCACGACCGAGCTTTGCCGGAAGAATCGCTCGTGCCGCCGGCTCGCCGAGTCGGCCATCGAATTCAAAGTTGATATCAACACTTGGGTCACCATCAGGACGAGCCGAAGCGTCCACATCAAACCATCCGATGTTGGACTCACCCGTCACGTCTCCAGACGCTGCTCCGGATCCATCTATTTTCACGAAGGCAGAGTCGAACTGAGCGGTGATCTCCTCGCCCTGGTGGGTCATGCTCACGTTCATGGGTTCTAGCACCAGTTCCCATGGGGGCTGCTGATCTGTATCTAGTTGGAAGGCGCCCTTGAACCACCCATCAGTCTTCAGGCTCCGCCAGATCTCACCACTGGCGTCCGCCATCAGGCTGGACACAATCTCACTGAGGATTGGAGACCCAAACCGCGCATGATCTGACTGAATTGTCGCCACGTCACGCCCCTCGGCGCCTCGTTCCAACAAGCCATCGACCTCGATCAGCCAAGTGGACTCTGCTGCAGCATGTGGTGGTTGAAAGGTCAGTTCCAGCGAATCGAGCGTCACCTCAGATTCATCAAAGGTAAGACTTCCGGAAGATAGCCGACAGGTGTGGCCATCTTCCGTTTCGATCCACACATCACTCACCGTTCCGTGAAGACCTTGGGCACCTCTCCCATCCAAAGTGAGGAGTACGGTGACGTGCCCACGTCCATTCCAAGCCTCCCAGATCTTCAGCAATGTATCGCGCTCATCCTCAGGGAACACGGCTGAGAACCGTTCGCTCATAGGCAATTGCTCGACAACCAGCGAGATATCGAGATCCGAATTGGGCGAGGCATGAATCTCGCCATCAAGGTCAAGATTGGTCAACGCGTTGTGGCCATGCAAGGAATCGATGTGGATTGTTTCAGGCGTCACCCGAAGCACCGCCTCAACATCTTCCAGTTCGAACCCGACCGGCCACACGGGCCCAGGGAGACCAAATTGATCTGCCAAGGCATCGTTCGGTCTCACTAAGCCATCTTCCAAGGTGAGGGCTAAGTCATACTCCATGGATGAACCAGGAATGACCGCAAGCTTCCCGACATAGTCCAGGCTGCCCCCCAAGCCAAGGTTGATGAGAACAGACGCCTCTTCTGGGGAGAGTTTTTCCAATGCATGCAGGAGTTCTGGAGTGATTTGATCATGACGAACGTCGAGTTCCAGTTGTCCAGAAGCAGCGCGATCTTCGTCTGGCAAGAGGATGGTTCCCTCGAACGTCCCCGCGCCCCCACCCGCCGTATGCATCATCACAGGACCATCACCAGAAGCATTTTCAATCTTGAGCTCATCTCCATTCCAGTCCATACGCCCCTTGCCCAGTTCGATCGGGTAGGGAAAGCCATCCCACGTGATCTTCAACTGGTCGAAGGTGATCAAGCCTGAGAGCGTCGTGTATAGATCTGGCCCTTCGGGGCGATTGATGTTCAGGTCCAGCCCAACCAACTCATGACCAGATGCATCGCCATCTGTAGCCACGGTCGATGTTGCACCATGGCGGCCAAACAACGATCGCATCATGGAACGAGCTTCCAGAGGCATGGCGTTGATCAAGGCGGCATCCAAGGGGAGGTCTGTGGCTTCCAACTTGATGTTGACACTTGGTGAGGCAACAGAAGAAACCTCGCCGTACATTTCCACGGTGCTCTCACCGGATCCATTAGCCGTGAGTTTCTCGAGGTTGATGATCTTGTCATCGAAACTAATATTGGCGCTCAGGTTGCGAAGCGGATATGGAAAGCGCGCGAAGGCGCCCGCCGCATCATCAATGACCATACGCCCTTCGAACAGAACAGGGGGCACCGAGGCCGTTGTATCCAGCGAAGCCTCGCGCCAGAACCGCAAGTTAATGTCAACTGTGCAGACCTGAACGCCAAAGAGAACGAAGATGTCGGCAACATCAATTGGGAGATCTGCCGATCCTCCTTGCTCAAACTGAAAATCATTGGTCTTGAGTCGCAAGTCGAAAGAAGCACGCTCCAACACCGACGAGATCTCGACCTCTTGATCCAAGGCAGCAAGATTCGGCAGGGAACCAATAGTCAGGTTGATCACGTAGGGCACGGACGCAACCCCTTCACCCTCTTTCTCGGCAATGACATAACCATCCAGTTGTTTCAGTTCCAGTGAATCTCCGGAAAATTGGATCACCCCGCGATCCACATGCAGGCGGGGATCTCCCTTCACCGCCTTGATGCGCCCCTGGTGATAGTGGACCCACTGATCGTCAGGTAGATAGGACTCTGGAAGCACCAAGTCCACGTCCTTCAGGGCGAGTGAAATCTGTGGCGGCTCACCCTGCTTGAAACTCGCCTCTACGAGGTCCAGTGATCCCTCCAGATCGAACCCATCCCAGGCATTGCGAACCGCCAGTGCTGGCATTAATGACTTGAGTTCCTGGTCGAGAGAGACACCTGTAATCGAAACATCAATGGACTCGGCCATCGAGTCGAGTTCCCCTTGGAGCTTGATGGGGTCATGTTCACGCTCATCTCTCAACTCGGTCAATTCGAATTGGTACGGCGCATCCTTTTCTGATGCCTCTGCCTGGCCTTGAAACACCCCGCTACCCACGAGCTCCCAACTGGCTTGTTCATGGGAGTCAAACGTTCCCGTTTCAAGACGCAGGCCGGTGATCTTGATCGCCGGCAGGTTTCCGCTACCGCCAGAAGCTGCCTCGGGCTGGAGTTGATTGATGTTGTAACTCCAGAGGTTGGATTGATCCTCGGCAAGCCGCAGAAGGGCCCCGTTGATTTCCACCCCACGAACCACATCGCCGCCTGCGATCCCACTGAATGACAAATCCAGGAGCAAGGAATCGACTTCTGCGATCAAGCCTTCCTCGCCAGCAAGACCAGGCGCACGGAGTTGGAATCGCTTGATCTCCAGGGCGCCGGAATCAAGCCATTGAGCTTCCTGGAAGACGACATCCCCGCCAAAAATTCGACCCACCCGATCCGTGACAAATGAGGCCACGATGCCGGGTCTCAGGAGAATCCAGACCCCAAGCCAACCCAGCAGCAGCAGGCTGCAGATGATCAAGAGGATGACCAATCGACGTCGGGGGTGGCGACGGACCTCGGACACTCGGATACTCCGTTGGCCAAGTGCTCCAGACAGGAGCGGATCACATTGTAGATGAGCTTGAGGCCAACCGGGTCAGGTCCTCCGGATACAGTGCCAGCATGCGTATCGCACTGACTGGAGCCTCAGGATTCATCGGGGCCGCCATCGCCCGGCGGCTGAAGGCCGACGGACATCTCGTTCATGGGATGGTCCGGGAGACCAGCCGACGTGACCATGTGGATGACCTGCTGGATCGGGTCGTGGTGGGCCTGCAAGAACAGGAAGATGCCCAGGCCCAGTTACTGGCCGATGCCGATGCCCTTGTTCACAACAGTGTGGATTGGGAGGTTCTCAAGAACGAATCAATCGACCGGCACATCGAGGTCAATCTCACCCCATCATTGAAACTCTTCCAAGCAGCTGCAGATGCATCCATCCCGGTTGTCTTCCTCAGTTCCGTGGCGGTGCACCACCACATGCGGGATCGATGGTCAGGCAATGTTGATGAAGATCATCCCTCACGCCCAGGAAGCTTGTACGGCGCTCTGAAATCGAGTCTTGAATCCCACCTCTGGGCACTACACACGATGAAGTCGCTGTCGTTCACATCGCTTCGTCCAGCAGCGGTCTATGGCATTGATCCACGGACTACGCGTTCCATCGGCTATCCCATCATTCGTGCGATCGCTGAGGATGGTGCCTATGAGCGATCCGGAGGGGGCAAGTTTGTCCATGTTGACGATGTCGCCGCCTGTACGGCAGCAGCCCTCGAACGTCCTCATCCCTCGGCCGGCGTCTATCACTTGGCGGATTGCTACGCCCGCTGGGGAGACTGGGCATCCATAACGGCCGACCTGCTTGGTGTTCAGGCCCAGATCAACCTCGAGAGCCCGACGGCTGCTCGAAACACTTTCGTAAAAAGCGCTGTGCAGGATGACTTGGGTGTCGCCATGGATCGAGGCCATGATGGCATCCGCACGCACCTCGGTGAATTGATCGATGTCATGCGTACCCAAGGCGAACTCTCGCCGGCGGCGTCTTAAAGCACACGCCCCTCACCGGGAACATCGGACTCACCAAACGCAGCTTCCGCAAGATCGATCGCCCGACCCAACGCGGCGGCTTTACCCAGGGTCTCTTCGTACTCACGGGTCGGATCAGAATCGAGAACCACCCCGGCCCCCGCCTGGAGATGGACACACCAGGAATCCCCATCACCCCGGGTTGTTGGTATCACCATGGTTCGCAGCGCGATGGCGATATCCAGATCGCCATGCAGGTCTACGAATCCCATGCCGCCGGCATAGGGGCCTCGACGTACGGGTTCCAGTTCGTCAATGATCTGCATGGCCCTGATCTTGGGGGCCCCACTGACCGTGCCGACCGGCAGGACGTGGTGCAAGGCATCCCAGGCATCATGCCCAGAGGCCAGCCTGCCAACCACCGTCGAACTCAGATGCATCACGTGGCTATAGCGTTCGACTTCCATCAGACGTGTGACCTCGACAGAACCAACCTCGCACACGGTGCCGAGGTCATTGCGAGCCAAGTCGACAAGCATGGCATGCTCGGCCCGCTCCTTCTCATCGGCCACCAATTCTGCTTCCAACTCAAGGTCTTGTTCATCGGTCCGCCCCCGGCGACGTGTGCCGGCCAGCGGCCGACTCGTGACCTCATTGCCTTCTACCCGGCAAAGGATTTCCGGCGAGGATGCTGCCAGGACAACCTCGGGCCCCTGCATGTAGATCAGGTAGGGGCCGGGATTGACCATACGCAGGGCCCGGTAGATTGCAAACGGGTCCACGCTCGTCTCACGTTCGAATCGCTGTGATGGAACGACCTGAAATACATCACCCGCTCGAATGTACTCCTGGCACCTTTGAACAACTGACTCGAATTCAGCTTGGGTCATGGATGACTTCATCGCCTCTGCAGGACTTGCCGCAGGATCTAAGTCAACCGACCCCGCTGGCAACCGTACGGTCGGTGACTGCAATCGTTCGATTACCTGGGACATCCGATCCTCACCATGCGCCCACGCAGCCTCGGCAGAGTCATGTTCGCGTACATCAACATGGACAACGACATGAAGCACCTTGGAAACGTGGTCAATGACCACGACCTCCCGATACAGGCCCAGGTGTAGATCTGGCAGACCCCGGTCATCCTGGGGCGCCGAAGACACGGGGAGCGAGTCGGGTTCCAACCACCTGGCTGCGTCATAGCCAACATGACCACACCATCCACCCAAGAATCGCGGCAACGCTTCTCCAGCCACTGATGCTAGTGGAGCAATCCGCCACCCTTCGACGAGACGCCGCGGCACCTGCAAGGGGTTCGTAACCTGCTCCGTGTGAACATCACGACCAGGGCCTGAGATGATCTGAACCTGGTTGCCATGGGCCAAGACCTCGATCGCCGGACGGGCCCCCATCAGCGAGAAGCGGCCAACCTGGCCACCGACTTCGACTGATTCCAGCAGAAAACTCGAATCCAATCGCTCGTCATCAGCCACCAATCGACGGTAGGCGAGGACCGGGGTGAGCTGATCGGTCATCAGTCGACGTGCAACAGGTACCACATCGTGCTCACGGGCCAACTCGAGGAAGGCGTCACGGGACGGACGGATCATGGCAGGCAGTGTAGGTTCAGCGGCCGCGCGTCGTATCATGTTGCCATGACCACCGACGATGTCGGCAAACCCGTGATTGAGCTGCGAGGGCTGTCAAAGACCTACTTCCGGTCAGATGGGACCATCCTCGTGGAAGCCCTCAAACCCCTGGATCTGGATATCCCCAAGGGGCAGTACCTGGGCATCATGGGCGCCTCGGGCTCGGGCAAGAGCACCCTCATGAATCTCCTGGGCGCCCTCGATCAGCCCACCGAGGGGCAGTATCTCCTGGATGGGACGGACATTGCCTCGCTGGACGATGAATCCCTCAGCACAGTTCGAGGACGCAAGATCGGTTTCATCTTCCAGTCTTTCAACCTGATTCCAGAACTGACAATCGGGGAGAACGTCGAAGTCCCGCTGTTCTACCGGGGCGTCACCCGCATCGAACGGCACCGGCGAGCCATCCAAATGCTCAAGCGAGTCGGCCTTGGCGATCGGCTGACCCACCGCCCCAGCCAACTCTCCGGCGGCCAGCAACAGCGGGTTGCGGTAGCCCGCGCCCTGGTGGGACAACCCTCGATCCTGCTGGCAGACGAACCCACCGGCAACCTCGATACGGCTACTGGTCAGTCGATCCTGGATCTCTTCGATGAATTGCACGCCGAAGGCCTCAATCTCATCATGGTCACGCATGATGACACGGTCGCAAGCCGGTGTGACCGAGTCCTTCGCCTGACTGATGGACGAGTGTCTTCTGACGAACTTCAGCGACCTGTCCAGCAAACTGCCGGGGACGGCCGATAGCATCTGGATATGCGTTTCCTTGGTATCGATCCGGGTCTCCACTTCACCGGCTACGGCTGCGTGGATCTCCTGATGGGCCACCCTGACCCCGTCCTCGTGGAGGGCGGTGTCTTTCGGCTGAACCCCCGGGACACCCTTTCGAAGCGGTTGGCTGATCTGGAGCGTGATCTTGAGGCCGTGATGACCGAGCTGTCTCCCGACCGGTTGGTCGTTGAACAAGTCTTCTCGCATGTCCATCGTGCTCGGACTGCCATTCTCATGGGTCACGCGCGTGGAGTCATCCTGCTCAGTGGTGGTCGCCGCGATCTTCCCCTCGATGAGTTTCCTGCCACTGAGGTCAAGAAGGCCATCACTGGTCGCGGCCATGCACGCAAGCAACAGGTCCAAGCCAGCGTTGCAGCCCAGCTTGGCCTGAGCGAGATCCCGGATCCCCCAGATGTCGCTGATGCCATCGCACTGGCACTCTGCGCTGCCAGGCGATGTGAAGCCACGCCGGTGATCTCATCCCGGGTTGGGTAGCGGGCGAATCAAAACGTGAACCGCTGAACCCACTGGTGGCACGGCATCGACCCGCACCCGCCACTCCTCTGGGGCCATGGCAACTTCGTCGGGTATGACCTCGCTAAATCCCACCGTTTCATCACCAAAGGTCACCAGGCCAATGATTGAACCGCCCAAGTCCGCTTCGTAACGCGAATATCCAGCAGGCACGGACTCGACATCACGCATGGTTGATCCCCCAAATACCCAATGCCCCTGCGGCGACTGACCACCTTCATCCATGATCCAATCGCGTACCGGCACCCAGGCCTCCTCACCCAAGGGCGCAACCAATATCTCCAGGTCACTGCCCTGCGGCGCTTCGCGGATAACCGTTCCACCTTCCCAATGCCATTGCCCAGGCTGACCAGGCTGAAATCCCACGGCAAGTAAACCTGCGTGAAGCGCTGAAGCCGGTACTGATGTCACCATGATCGATTCATGTTCCCGCGTACCCACCGAACAGACCACCTGCTCCAACCAACCATCTGATAGACAGACCTCGGCATCCAGGAGCACCTCCTGGCTACCAGGTGAGATGCGAAGCCCAGGCTGAAGTTCGACCCACTTTGATGGCGTTTTCGGTGCCTCGCCTTGGGCCCCAATGGGCTTGGTGGGCGCCTCGTGTCGATCTTGCTGACATCCCAAGCATGAAACAAGTAGTAGCAGGCATGGCGACCAACGCCTCCAGGAGAATGGCCTGCTCTCACACATAGGATTCCCGGTCAATTCAGCAGCCATGGGATCGGCGCGAGTATAGCCCCCAGGCTATCGTGGTATGTCGTGACTTCACCTGCTGACACCATCTCCCTCTCGCGAACCGTCCGTCTCTTCCTTGCACCAGGCGAGCCGGTCCCCCCCCCAGCAACCAATTCATTTGCTGCCATTTCGACAACACCAGGGCTCGGAGCCTTTTACGAGATCATCCTTCACTGCAGCGGGGTCCCGGCGGAGCGGACTGGATTCGTCGAGAACATTTACGAGATGGATCGAGCGGTCCAAGCGATCCTTGCCCCACGGATCGCCCAGGCCCTGCATGCTGGGAATGTCCATCCTGCCGCCCTGCTACAGGCTTCCATGAAAGAACTTTCTCAGTATTTGTATGCACGCATGACCCGGGTGGATTGGAACCTGAGTCCGACCTACCGTGTCTCGATGGAGCCCATGGATATGACGACCTA
>JAYZAT010000034.1:0-52307 GCA_036339555.1 Planctomycetota bacterium | reverse complement strand
GCACTGGCATCGGAGGCCACGATGTACTCGTTGCGGCCGACGCCAATCATCAAAGGCGAACCCTTGCGGGCGGCCACCAGGACGCCCGGCTCCTCGGCACACATCACGGCGATGGCATAAGCCCCGGTCACTTCCTTGAGTGCCTGGCGAACACTGTCCTCAAGATCACCCTTGTAGAAATGCCCGATGAGATGGGCCAGGACCTCCGTATCGGTATCCGAGTTGAACGAGTGTCCATGCTCCGTCAGGTAGGTCTTCAGGGCCTCATGGTTCTCGATGATCCCGTTGTGGACGAGCACAACGCCGTGGCCGCTGGTGGAGTCGTCACAGTGCGGATGGGCATTTCGATCACTAGGCTCACCATGGGTAGCCCACCGGGTATGGGCAATGCCCATGCAGCCCGTGAAGCGATCATCGGCTTCGACCTGCTCCTCCAGCACCCGGACCCGGCCAGCCGTCTTGGCAAGCTGCAGACCCCCATTGAGTACGGCGATGCCTGCGGAGTCATAGCCACGGTATTCCAACCGCTTCAGACCCTCCAGGAGCAGGTCCCGGGCGGGCTTATCTCCGACATAGGCAACGATTCCGCACATGGATACGGGGGAAGTCTAGCCGAGTATTCGGGGCAGGCGACGTAGGATGCTCACATGGGTGATCTTTGGGCCCAGGAACGGGCTGATCGGTTGTCACGAGCCAGGCCGCTGGCCGACCGCATGCGACCTGCCACGTTGCAGGAGGTCATTGGCCAGGACGCTGTGTTGGGGCCTGAGTCACTGCTTCGACGAATGATCCTGGCAGATCGAATGGGGTCAGTTCTGCTCTGGGGCCCACCTGGCACCGGCAAGACCACCATCGCGTCCCTGATTGCCAACCACACCGGCCGACCCTACATCGCAGCCAATGCATCGATGATCGGCGTCCGTGAAATTCGTGACACCATCGAAGCCTCTCGTCGACAGATCGAGGCCGGGAAACCTGGCACCATTCTGTTCCTCGATGAGATCCACCGGTTCTCCAGCAACCAACAAGACGTCCTGCTCGGTGATGTTGAGCGTGGCGTGCTGACACTGATCGGTGCCACCACGGAGAATCCCTGGTACGCCGTCAATGCAGCTCTGGCCAGTCGATCTACAGTCTTTCATCTTGAGTCGCTGAGCGAACAGGACATCATCAAGATTCTTGAGCACGCCCTCTCAGAGGATTCGATCATCCGCTCAAAGCAACCGGTTGTCTCGGATGAAGCCTTGGCCCAGTGGGCTCGGCTATCTGATGGAGATGCCCGACGAGCGCTCAATGCCCTCGAGATCGCCGTGCTTGGAACCAACCAGGACGGACCGGTGACGATCGGGCCAGAGGAAGCGTTGCAATCCATCCAGGCCAAGGCCCTGAGATATGACCGAGCCGGTGATGCCCACTATGACCATGCCAGCGCCTTGATTAAATCGGTTCGTGGTTCCGATCCCGATGCCGCTATTCACTGGTTGGCTGTCATGCTGGCCTCAGGTGAAGATCCTCGTTTCATCTGTCGACGTCTGGCGATCCTCGCCTCCGAGGACATTGGCCTGGCTTCACCACAAGCCCTCCAGATGGCGGCCGCCGCTTGGACGATCACCGAGCGAGTCGGCATGCCCGAGTGCCAGCTGACCCTCTCGGAGTTAGTCCTCTACCTGGCGACCTGCCCCAAATCAAACGCCTCCGCCCAGGCAATCTGGACGGCAATGGCTGATGCCCAGCAGGCTCGAACTGTGCCAGTACCGGATCAACTCCGCAGTGGGACGGATCTCAGCGAGGGAGCCTCTAAGGCCGCCTACGTGAATCCACATGACGACCCGGATGGAAGTCAGACACAGGACTACCTGGGTGTTCCGAAGGTCTACTACCAACCTGGCCTCGATGGGTTTGAATCGGAGATCAGCCGACGACTCCAGGAGGATCCCCCTGTTGGACCAACGTGAGACCAAGGCGCGGCTGCGTGATGCGGCTTCCAAGATCTTGATGGGACTGGACAGTCAATTCCGTCAAGAAGCTTCCGACAGGCTCTGCGAACGGTTGGTAGTCGCGACCCAGGATGTCACTGGGATCGTGATGGCCTTTCTCCCGCTCCCCGATGAGATTGATCTGGAGCCATACCTGCAACAACGTCTGCCTGCTGGTGTCGCGGTACCCATGGTCGATTGGAATACGAAGCAGATGCACCCAGGTCTCCTGGAAGGATTGGGACCAGAGGACCTGACGTCCGGCCCACACGGCGTCCGCACGCCGGTACGAGATGTGCCTGTCGACCTGAAAGACATCGAGGTTCTGCTGGTACCCGGCCTTGCCTTCGATCATGAAGGGCGACGACTTGGGCGAGGTGGTGGTTTTTACGACAGACTGCTCCCGGGACTTCCAGATCGCACACGCACGATCGGCGTGTGCTTTGATGAGCAGATCATGGATGCCATCCCGATGGAGTCATGGGATCACCTGGTGCATCAGGTCATGACGCCAACGCAAACATCTACAGCAGGCTGACGGAACACTGGAATTCAGCGATGCACGTCGATGGTGCTGACACCCTCGGCCATCACGGCGTAGATCATGTCGATCTCGCCATCCCGAAGACGTACACAACCCATCGACGAGTCTGTCCCGATGCTCTCGGGATCAATGGTGCCGTGGATGCCAAATCCACGCTCGCCACCATTTGTTTCATCGATGCCACGCAGTCCCATCCAGTACTCGCCAATGGGATTCTCTGGATCATCCGCCGGGTAGAACTGCCCAGTCCGGGGGTTGGTCCAGGTCGGATTGACAAGTTTGCTGCCTTTTCGCACTTGGAACCTCCCCAGTGGTGTGGAGTTCAGGGCCCCGAGGCCAACATCATAAGTTCGCACGAAGGTCCGCTCTGGGCCTACACCCATGTACAAGTCGAGACGATGAGTCCCCTTGTTGATCGACGCATGAAAAGGCCCATGTAATACCTTGAGAGCCTGGCCGACCTGGATGTGTTCTGGCCGCTTCAAACCGTTGATCAACTGCAATAGTCGCCAATCAACCTGTAGGTTTTCACTGCTCACGATGCGGGAGAGTGAGTCACCTGGCTTCACCACGTATTCACTGGCCCATGGGTCATTTGGATAGACGCTGGGGCCGAAGACGAGTTCCGAATTGATCATGCCCAGCAGTTGCCTGGCATCGGTAGCGTTGGTCGAATTCAAGGCGCCGCTATCGAGGGCCTGGGTCAACAGTGCCCTGGCCTCGACTAATCGTCCTTCCCCGATCAATCCCTCCGCCAAGCCAAGCGGGCCACTGCGGTTTGATGCCGCTGAATCTGATTGTGCAGTACCGGTCTCCACAATCGCAACCGGTGGGGTTGGTGCAACTGCCTCTGTAACCGTCACGACCACTTCTTCAGCAGGTGGAGTTTCCGAAACATGTCTGGAGATATTGGTTGCCGGTACATCCTCCGGTATCCAACGAGCGGATGATTCCATAGGGGTCTCTGCTGCAGGCGTATGACGCGTCAATCGGGAGGATGATGCTTGGTCTGTGGAAGGCGTCACCGCTCTATGCGGCTGTGTCTTCATTCCACTAGCTTGCTTATTGGCAGTGTCCATCGAACTGGATTCACCCCACTCGATGGCAAGCCATGTAATCAGTCCAATCGCGACCAAAGCCGCGAGCGCGAGAAGGGCTGGCCCTCGCCGACGACGACGACGGCGATAGACATAACGCCCGCGAACAGGGCTCGACTGCATTTGGCTTGGGAGGGCCATTCCATTGACTCCTGCGGGTGGACAGGCGAAGTCTATACCGACCTGCCCCTCAGGGTTCATCGACCCTGAGACCTGTGGATCAATAGGGGAGAGCTGGAGTGCCTCAGATCAGGACTTCTGATGGCCTCACCTCGCCAGGGGACCTTCCAGACTGCAGCTAGAACATAAGTTGGAGTTGGCTTCGGATCAGGAACTGGGCGTGATGGTTATCTGGATCAGCTCGCCAACCCGCCTGGTCTGACGTCATGAAACCCGTGATTGGGTCGAAGGACACGCCAAAGTCGGTCGTCCACTTCACATCTTGGCCATCGATGTACCAATTGACCCCCACCGTCAGGATCGAGACCCCCTGGGTATCGATACCGCCGCCGGCCTCCGGATCGTCCAGCTGTTGATTAAAGGGACCACCAATTTGGTAACGGCTATAGATCTCCCACTTGGGATCCACGTAGAAACTGCCTTGAACGACCAGGCCCCAGTAATCGAGGCTATCGATGTTGCCCCCAGCATCGGGGTCGACCTGGTGTTCGTAGATGAGTGAAGCGAAGAGCGACGCCCCACCAAAGTCCATCGAGAGGTCACCGGTCACACCGTATAACTGCGGCTTGGGATTCGTGGTAGTTCGATCTCGCTCCTGTTCCTGGCCATGACCAGCGATCCCGAACATCATCCCGAACTCTTCGTGCGAGGGACTTGTGAATTGCTTGAACTGTTCCCATTCACCAGCAATCAGCCATTCCAATCGACCGGTTGCGGCCCATTCTGTATCTGCTTCATATGCAGCCCATGGCGGCACGAGAAGCCGTGTGTTCCGAAAGAAAAACAAGGCTGAGCTGCCATCGGTGTAGGCAACCTGAGTTCGGATGGGGCCAAAGACCCCATCGATCTCAATACCCTGGGACCGACCCAGTCCGAATCGCCAGTCGATCAGCGATCGATCTACAGCCAGTTGAAGACCTTCATACACCAGAAACTCACGCGTGAAGGGCAACTTGAAGAGGCCTGCCTTCACCGCAATATTGTCCGTCAAACGCTGGCGGATCCAGCCCTCGTAGAGCCTGGTTCCAAAGGCTTGAGGATCATTGGTGAAACCATAGGGATCGGTTCGACCAAAGCCCATCTCGATAAAGAAATCCGTGTCACTAAAGACGTATCCACCCAGGTTCATACGAGTCGTGGTGTTCTCAAATCCCCATCGTGTCGAGTCCTGCTGCTGGGCGGCCCCCTCGTTCCCATCCAAGATGTTCACAAGCAGACGAGTTTGTACGAGGGCCCCGATATTCAATCGAAAGCGGCCGTCGGCACTGGCAAGAAAGAATCCGTCCGACCAACCTGCCATCAGTCCACTGCCCAGCAGACTTGACCGGGTATCCGCATCGGCCAGAACATCCTGTACCAGTTCCTTGATCTGTTCTGCACGCTGCTCAGTCATCCAATCCCTCGTTGCCTCCGCATGGATGACATCGATTTCATCTCGCATCAATGCATTCTGAGCCTTGACAGCCTCCAGCTCACGCCGAATGTCCTCGAGATCGCTCACAGGGATGGTGATCTGGTCTGCAGTCGAAGCCTCAGCAGATTCTTCCGTGTCAGCTGCCACGGCAGGCGATGCCACAACGACAGCTGACAGGAATGCAGCCGAGTAGAGGAAGACAGGGATCAATCCAGCGGTTGGCACCGACATCCAGGGGGCTCCGAGCGAGAAGCGGATCGGTCAGACCCAGTGTATCTGGCGTAGCGACGACAGGCGCACTCCAAGGGTATTCGAACGTTCTGAATGACGTGTCCTGGCCCGGATCCTAGCCCAGGACATCCGAACCCAACTCACGTCAACCAGCACCCTTGGGTGGCGAGAAAAAAGACACCGGCCGACCCCTGGGGGGGTCGGCCGGCGCGAACATCGAGAGATGCAACTGGGCTAAACCAGCTGACTCAGAAGAAGAGCTGCAGCTGTGTACGCAGCAGCCACTCGCCACCATTGTCGCCCGAAGGCAGCCAGTTGGTGTAACCGTAACCAGAACCGAGTGCAACGACCTGGCCGAAGGACCAGCTCCAGTCAAGACTCAGCTTGGCATTGTTACCAGCGAGGTAGTAGTTGATGCCGTACGACATGATGTTGAGCTCATCGTCGCTCCCGTAGATCTGGGAGTAGGACGGGTCGAGCCACTGGTATCGGCCGTAGACTTCAATATCGTCAGTCAAGTAGAAGCCACCAGAGACTTCCATGCCCCAAGGATTGTTGCTGGAAGACTCGCGGCTGTCGCCGACGCTGACTGAGTAGTTAAGGTTCCAGCCACCACCCTGCACGGCCAGGTCACCGGTGACCTGCCAGTTGCTGCGGCCGCTGTAGGGGAACAGGTTGCTGTCAGAGTCCAGATAGGCAGCACCGACACCAGCCAGAATGCCCATTTCCTCGCCGGGAGGAGAGCTGATCTGATTGAACTGGTCCCAGGTACCTGCAAACAGAACCTCAGCACGACCCGAGAATGCGTACTCGGCGGCGTTGGTGTAGTAAGCGGAATGCTCTGACGTTGCGAAGTCCTGACCGGCATTGGAGTACATAGCGTTGACGCGGAACATGTCCGAATCCCACTTGACCTTGATGCCGTTGGTCAGATTGGTAGTAGCCCAGAAGTAGGTGTACAGCGAACGCTCGATGGTCTGCTGATACTCAGCATTGACCATGAAGGAACGCATCACGTCGTACTTCTGACGACCAATCTGGACGCTGAACTCATCGTTGAACTTGATGCCACCGTAGGCCCATTCCAGGACGCCATCAGAGATACCGGGGTTAACGGTAGCGGCGGCGACGCCGGTGGGATTGGCAATGGCTCCAGCAAGCTGAGTTGCGAGAGCATCAGTGCTGGTGTTGTAAGGCGACCAGTTCAGACGCATGTTGTAGTAGTAATCTTCCGCGATGACACCAGAAAGGTTGATCGCAGCGCGTGTGGTCTCGAAGCCGTCGTTCGTGTGGTTGCCGTAATCAAACGGGAAACCGAAGCCCTGACTGAACGAACCAGGTTCTGCATAGACAACCTGGCCGGTGGGCAAGTCGTAGTACTGACCCACGGAGTAGGCCAGTCCCGGAATGGTGCCGCCAGGAACCGGTGTCCATGGTGGGGCAACGATGCCGTAAGGAACGGCGCCGGGTATGTTGAATGTCGGGGTCACAGGGGTCGGGACCACGGTCCCGTCGTAGGCGGTGCCAGTTCCGAAGACCGCACCGTTATATGACGCCACCGGAACGGTGTACGGCACAAATGGCGGGTAGACGTTTGAGGCGCCTGGGTTGTTCGGCCAGTTCGGAGATGGGGAAAGGGTCCCGTTTGCCAGGGCGTTCGCAAATGCGGCGCCTCGGAGCGGGGTATTCCTCGTCTCGTTACGGCTGAGGATCCAACGATTCTGCAGGAGCCCGTTGATACGCAGCTTCCACTTCCCGTCAGAACTGGAGATGACGAAACCGTCATCGTAGCCAGCTGACATATTGGATCCCTGAAGGCTGGCGCGCGTGTCCGCATCAGCAAGAACGTCTTGGACGATCTCACGGATTTCTTCGGCACGCTGCTCAGTCAGCCAGTCGGCATCCTGTTGGGAAGACAGCTCTGCGATCTTGGCCTCGGCTGCTTCCAACCGAGCCTGCAGGTTTGAACTGCTGATATCAGCGGACGGTGTGGCTGCAAACGCGGCCCCCGTCAGCATGGTTGCGGTGGCTCCGGTGAGGAGACCTACCTTCGTCGTCAGACTCATCTGTCGACACTCCTAATCTCTCGAACGCGTTGGCCGACTCCCAGCCCTTTGCGCTCTCTCTGTTCGTGCCACACTCGCGACAACCCGAGCCAACACGGCCCGGCACGAGTGGGATCTTCGCCTATCGGCCATCCTCGGCCGATTTGTTGAAGGCGAGATGATACCCAGTTGGCCACTGACCGCTACACCAGTGGGCCGAATCGCTTGATTTCTTCGGTCTCATGTAGGGTCCGAGAACCAATTACAGGACTTAAAGCCCTGAAAAAGAGCGGTTTATGGGCCGGGTCGGCAGAAATTTCACAACTTGTTTGATGACAACTAATCCACCCCCATGCCCAACCAGACCAAACAACCCATCAAACACCCTCCATGAATGCCTTAGAAGGCCCTCAGGGGGGATTTTACGAAGTCGTATTTCCTAAAAATTGTTCCTGAGAAGGTCGCCAGGGGGGAAAAAAAAAGCTCAGAGCTTCCGGATTCTCCATGACCACTGGCCAAATGCCAGGATGGCCTTCCATTTTGAGCGGCGGCTGATGGCCTTGGATTGGGAGAGGCCGAAGGCGGTTTCCCGCCTCCAATGCCAATAATCCCGTCGCAAAGCCCCACCATGCCCAAGGGCAAGGCGGATTAAGCCAAGGGACCCCTCGATCAGTTGTTTCACCTGTCTCATGATGATCAGGACTCCAAGTTGGCACAGGACAGATCACGTGCCTGCAGTCAGTAGGCCACATCTATATATGGTTTGGTGACCGAGTCGTCTACGCCAGATCCCCTCTATTTCAACCATGAAAGCCCTCGAGGCCCTGTTTCAGAGGGTTGATCCTCCCTTGAGGAAGTTTGTCGCACACCACATGATCACTGGTTAATAGGCGTTCCTGGCAAACAGACTGCAAGCACAACTCAGTGCAACACATGACATCGATCGACTCTGCAACCAGTCAATGACACGTGTGCAAACTGTGATTGAAGACTTGCCTGTTCACAAAAAAGTGTGGTGAGGACTTGAGCCAATGTTCAACGTGCGCTTACACTCGAAAGCGGGCGGACTCTAGTACATCCCTTCCCACATCATTTTACAGGCGCCGATCGATGCTCCGACACGATCGGCGTCTGTTCTTTTCTTTGTGCTCACTAGCTCGATCCAACAATCCCCGAGCCTGATTCATCCTCCACAGGACTGAACCGACTCCCAACCAATCCGATCCGACGGTTGGCCTTGGAACGTGATGGAAGCATGGGTTGCAAAGCAATCAGCAGGACAGCTGCGCCGAGGGAACCCGCCCACAGCCACTGGGTCCAGCCAAAGTAGACGAAGACTGATGTCATCAGCAGGAGACCCAGGCCTATGGGGATCATGCCTTCCCAGGCCAACTTCATCAGTTGGTCGAAACGGAAACGTGGCACGGTCCACCGCACGAGCATCCCGAAGAAGATCAGAAGGAAACACTTGCCCAAAACAATGCCGAACTGCAGCAAGATCAACCAGATTCCACCGGACTGAGGGAGATCCCAGCCTGTCACGGGATTGATTGACCAACCACCCAGGAACAGCGTGGTGAAGAAAGCTGCACCCACTACGAGATGGACATATTCACCCATGAAGAAGAGGGCCCACTTCATCGAGGAATACTCGGTATGCCAGCCACCGACCAGTTCCTGCTCAGCCTCGGCCAAGTCAAAGGGGGCCCGATTCGCTTCTGCAAGAAGGCAGATGAAGAAGACAATTGCTGCCAGGGGCTGTTGAACCAGGAACCATTGCCCTTCCAATTGCTGTCCCACGATCTGCTGAGGCAGGAGCGTGCCGGCCGTCAGGATCACACATAACAAGGCCAAGCCCATTGGGATCTCGTAGGAAATCATTTGGGCCGAAGCTCGTAGTCCACCGAGGAAGGAATACTTATTGTTGGACGCCCAACCTCCGAGCCCAACGCCATACACACCCAGTGAACCCGTCGCGATCAGGTAGACAACCCCGATGTTGATGTCGGCCCCCATGATGGAGACGGCTTCCCCGTTGCCCAGGATGAGGTACCCGCCCCAAGGGATCACGACGAATCCGATCAGAGCTGGAATAACCGTGAGGACCGGGGCCAGGACGAATAGGAAGCGATCCACCCCCCGTGGCATGAATTCTTCCTTGACGAAGAGTTTCAAACCATCTGCCAGTGGCTGGAGGAGTCCCATGGGTCCGACCCGGTTGGGTCCACAGCGATCCTGCACCCAGGCACAAACCTTCCGTTCAAGCAGAATCAAGTAGGCCGCTGCTCCAAGGCATAAATGCAGCACCACGAGGATGACGACGACTGAGGTGATGAATTGGGGGACCCAGGGCGCCATGGAGGGAGCAGTGTAGCGGGCTCAGGTTGCTGTGGACTCGATGGTTAGGAGACGACTGGGTTTGTAGCCGCCACCATTTCCGGAAAGGCATCCTGCAGGGCGTTGACTGACCAGGTGCCTGCTCTCAATGCACTAATGGCCCGAACAGCAGCCAGGGCACCCGTTCCGGTAGTGATCATTGGGACCCGGTTCAGAACCGCCATGGCCCGGATCCGACCTTCGTCGGTATCAGAGCCAGTTCGAGTCGGTGTATTCATGATGAGATCAATTTCATTGTTGGCAAGGAGATCCAGGATGTTGGGCCTGACGCCCTCTGAGATCTTTCGAATCAGGTCTGTTTCAACGCTGTGTCGCAACAGCATCTCACGGGTACCTGCGGTCGTACAGACCGTGAATCCCATCGATACGAGTGACCGGGCCACCTCGATGCAAATCTCCTTGTCGGAATCACGCACGCTGAGGAAGACTCGGCCCGAAACTGGCAGGGGCAAACCAGCTGCCATCTTGGCTTTGGCCAAGGCCA
The DNA here is from genome assembly GCA_036339555.1 of Planctomycetota bacterium. Taxonomy (GTDB): domain Bacteria; phylum Planctomycetota; class Phycisphaerae; order Phycisphaerales; family SM1A02; genus UBA1668. The sequence goes on along the minus strand of JAYZAT010000034.1, from coordinate 41,939 downwards.
TCGCGGCCGACCGATCCAACCCCATGACCTCCCCGGTAGATCGCATTTCTGGTCCCAGGACAACATCCACTCCCGGGAACTTCTCAAAGGGGAAGACCGGCTCTTTCACAGCCGTGAACTCACCAGCAGATTCCTCCTGGACATCCAACGATTCCAAGGATGCGCCCATCATCACCTTGGCCGCAATCCGCGACCAGGGGAGGCCCGTTGCCTTGGCCACGAAGGGAACGGTTCGTGAAGCACGCGGATTGACCTCGAGAACGAAAATATCGTCGTCCTTGATGGCCATCTGAACGTTCATCAAGCCACGAACCCCCAGGTGCTCGGCCAGTTGCCTGGCCGTCTGACAGATGCGATCCCGCATTCCAGGACGCAAGGAGGCCGGCGGAAGCGTGCAGGCGGAATCCCCGGAGTGCACGCCAGCCTGCTCAATATGTTCCATGACGCCACAGACCACCGCCTGGGAAGGCTCAGAACCCAGGGAAAGTTGCCGGCTGCTGGTGGCCTGGTTGGGAATGAAGTCGGCCACCACATCCACATCCACCTCAACGGCCTCGGACAGGAACCGATCGATCAAAACCGGTGCGTGCCTCAACTCCGAGACATCCACGGCTGTCCTCATGTAGTTGTCGAGGGATTCCTCGTCGAAGCAGATCTCCATGCCGCGACCACCGAGAACATAGCTGGGTCGCACCAGGACCGGATACCCGATCGATATCGCGATATCGCGAGCTTCGTCCATCGAGTGGGCGATGCCGTTGGCAGGTTGCCTGAGGTCGAGTGTCTGCAGGATTGTCTTGAATCGATCCCTGTCCTCCGCCGCATCGATCGATTCCAGCCCGGTCCCAATAATTGGGACACCCGCGGCCGCCAATCCATGGGCGAGGTTCAGAGGGGTCTGGCCTCCAAACTGCACAATGACACCCACCACCCCACCACTCCGATCAGGAACTTCGGTTCCTCCACCGTTCAGCCGCTCGAGAATATCGAGGGTGTCTTCGAGGGTCAGTGGCTCAAAGAACAGGAGATCGCTGGTGTCATAATCCGTACTGACCGTTTCCGGGTTGGAATTGATCATGACGGACTCGAAGTCCATCTCGTCACAGGCAAACGCCGCCTGACAACAGCAGTAGTCAAACTCGATGCCCTGGCCAATCCGATTGGGACCACCACCAAGAATCACGATCTTGGGCCGATCACTGATTCGTATTTCGTCGTCGACCACCGTTTTTCCATCACGAGTGAAGGGATGCTCGTAGGTCGAGTAGTAGTAGGGCGTGATGGCTTCGAATTCAGCCGCGCAGGTATCCACCAACTTAAAGACGGGTTTAATACCCAAGGACTGCCGACGTGACCGGACGGCCAGGATTGTCTCCGTGCTGATATCGCCCAGGTAGAGGTGGGCCAGTTGAGGATCCGAGTACCCCATGCGTTTTGCTTCACAAAGCACTTCGGATGGCACATCCTCAAGATTTTGATAGGAAGTCAACGTGTCCTCGAAGTCAACCAGTTGGCCAAACTGTTCAAGGAACCATGGGTCAATGCCGGTTAAATCATGGATTCGATCGAGCCCCCACCCCATCTTCATCGCATAGCGAACGTAATAGAGTCGCCCCTGGCAGGGAACGCTGAGCTTACGTGTGACCGTATCCTCATCAAGCGGCCAGGACTCCCCTTCCTCGCCACGTTGTGCGGCAAGCCAACGGTCCTGTTCATCCAAACCGAATCCAAACCGCTTGACCTCCATGGAGCGAATCGCCTTCTGGAAGCTCTCCTTGAACGTCCGGCCGATGCTCATGGCCTCACCGACTGACTTCATCTGCGTCGTGAGTGTCTCATCGGCCTCGGGGAACTTCTCGAAGGTCCAACGTGGCATTTTCGTGACGACGTAATCGATGGAAGGCTCGAAACACGCTGAGGTCGTCCCCGTAATGTCATTGCGAAGTTCATCGAGCGTGTAGCCAACCGCCAGTTTGGTGGCGATCCTGGCAATCGGGAAGCCTGTGGCCTTGGAAGCCAGCGCGGAAGATCGCGAGACACGCGGATTCATTTCCACCACCACCATGCGGCCCGTCTCCGGATCGATCGCGAATTGCACATTGGCTCCACCGGTATCAACGCCCACAGAACGCAGGATTGCAAAGGAGGCATCCCGCATCTGCTGGTATTCGCGATCGGACAGGGTCATGATTGGAGCTACCGTGATCGAATCACCTGTATGCCCCCCCATGGGATCAATATTCTCGATTCCGCAAACGACTACACAGTTGTCGTTGCGATCGCGGACGACTTCGAGTTCATACTCTTTCCAACCGAGCACGGACTCGTCGATCTGAACCTGTCCGATCCGTGAGGCCGACAGGCCGCGTCGCACCTGGTTATCGAATTCATCACGGTTGTACGCAATGCCCCCACCACTGCCTCCAAGTGTGAAGGCAGGTCGAATGATCGCCGGAAGACCGATCTCTTCAAGGAAGGCATCTGCTTCTTCCATGCAGGTCACGATCGAAGCGCGGGGCATTTCCAAGCCACATTCATCGACGACGACACGGAAAGCACGACGGTCTTCAGCGCGATGAATCACATCACGAGTCGCCCCAATCATCTCAACACCGAATTCGGTCAGCGTGCCGTTCTCATCCAGCTCCGAAGCGCAGTTCAAAGCAGTCTGCCCACCCAGCGTGGGCAACAGGACATCGACCGGCGTGCCCAGGTCGCGTTCTTTCTTCAGGATCCGCCTGACGGCCTCCGCGGTGATCGGTTCGATGTAGGTCCGATCGGAGAAGGCCGGATCAGTCATGATCGTGGCAGGATTGGAATTCACCAAGACGACTCGATAACCATCCTCCCGAAGCGCTTTGCACGCTTGGGTTCCCGAATAGTCAAACTCACAGCCCTGGCCAATGACAATGGGGCCCGAGCCGAGCAGCAAGACGGTCTGGATGTCCTCTCGGCGTGGCATGGTTCGTTCAGCAACGGATCCGGGAGGGATCCGGGACAGGCTAACGCACAAGACATCTACTCACAATCGCTGAAGGCAACAACTGAGCAATGAATTGACAGGGGACCAATGGGTCGCCACGCTCCCCATGTGAGCACGCCCGGCATTTTGGCGATCGCCCTGGGGGCACCACTGGCCCTCGTGGCACTCTGGCAGGTGTTCGTGACCCCTCGGCTTCGTCAAGGGCCTGCGGGGGATACGGGCGTGACGTTCGTCTGGATCCTGCTGCGGTTCTACGCCAGAGTTGTCCATCGCCTCCGGGTGGAAGGCCGAGAGCACCTGGTCGACCTCAAGGGCCCGCTGGTGGTGGTCTGCAATCACAGTTCTCCCTTGGATCCCTTCCTCGTCCAGTCGGCCACCTCCATCTTCATTCGATGGATGATGGCGACCGACCAGATGCCGCCGGATTCGGCCATGCTTTGGCAGTTTTCCAGGGTTATTCCCACAGAACGGCACCAGCCGGCACCCCGGGCTGCCATCACAGCCATCCGGCTGCTCCGCCAAGGCGGTGTCGTAGGTGTCTTTCCGGAAGGCCGCCTCGCACGCCCCGCTGGACGGGTGCTGCCCTTCCATGACGGTGTCGGTGAGTTGGTGGCCCGGACCAATGCCCGGGTCCTGCTTGCTTGTGTGCAGGGCACACCCGTCACCGATTCAATCGGAGCGGCATTCCTGCGGCCAAGCCATACAAGGCTCCGCTTTCTCGGGGTGCTCTCCTGGCCGGAGGGCACCGAGCCGACCGCGATCACCACTTCGTTGAGGGACCGGATCGTCGAGGCTTCTGGTTGGCTGCCGGTCGAAGAAGTGCAACCCCTCTCCCCACCAGGAGATCCCTTCCTCACCTGAGGTCGCTGGGTACCATGAACTCATGATCAGCCGGATTGCCGGACGATTGATTGAGGCTCGAGATGGCCACGCCCTGCTGGAGTGTGATCATCTTGTCTATGAGATCCTCGTACCGGGGTGCGACATCGCCTACCTCAACAGCCGTTGTGGGACAGCCGTCGTCTTCCACACCTTGCATTACCACGAGTCCCACGGGCAGGGGTCTTCCTTCGTTCCCAGGCTCGTGGGCTTCCATAATGAGCGGGATCGGGCGTTCTTCGAGCTGTTCACAACCGTCAAGAACATCGGGTATCGCAAGGCTCTGCGAGCCTTGCAACTGCCCTTCGATCGAGTTGCTGCCGCCATCGCCGGTAAGGACGCCAGCTTCCTCACCACCTTGCCGGAAATCGGCAAACGAACTGCTGAAACGATCATTGCCGAGCTCAGTGGCAAGGTGGATGATTTCATCGAAGATGTCCCAGCCGTGACGGCCGAGGACGATGACACCTTGGCCTTGATCGGTGATACCGTCGCCATGCTCACGGCACTTGGTGAAAGTCGGAGCGAAGCCCAGTCACTGGCCCAACGAGCCCTCGCTGTTGAGCCGAAGATCACCACACCCGACGCCCTGCTCTCGGTTGTTTTCCGACTCCGTGAAACCATCCGTTAGAATTTCGACCGCACGACACGAGGTGCCTCTTGGAATACGCGATGATCATGGCCGGCGGCGCCGGGAAGCGACTGTGGCCCATGAGTCGCCGTCGTCAGCCCAAGCAATTGATTCCCTTCATCGACGGTCGTTGCCTCCTGGAGATTGCCTTGGAGCGGCTGGACGGTGTGGTGCCAACGGATCGGCAATTGATCTGTACGGGCGAAGCCTTCCGTGAACCAATTCTCGAGCGGCTCACGGGCTTCAGTGATGACCAACTGCTTGGCGAGCCGGAAGGCCGCGATACCGTCAACGCCATCGGTCTCACCGCCGCGGTCCTCCACCGCCAGGATCCGGATGCCATCTTCGCCGTACTCACAGCCGATCATCTCATTGAACCGCAGGACCGCTTCAAGGCCTCCCTGCAAACTGGCTTTGACCTGGTGGCAGCCGATCCCAGTCGACTGGTCACGTTTGGGATCACGCCCACCTATGCAGCCACAGGCTATGGGTACGTCGAACTGGGTGAGCCGGTACCTGAATTCACCAAGGCCAGAGAAACCATGCAGTTTGTTGAGAAACCAGATGAGTCCACCGCGGAGGGCTACCTCCAGGCTGGCAACTTCCTCTGGAACAGCGGCATGTTTGTCTTCTCCGCGAGTGGTTTCCTGGATGCCTTGAAAGAGTGTGTTCCTGAATCAGCCGAGGGCCTCAACGCCATTGCCCAAGCGTGGGATGGGCCCGATCGGCTGCCCACCTTGGGGCGGATCTACCCGACCCTTCCGAAGATCAGCGTTGACTACGCCATCATGGAGCCAGCCTCACGTGATGAGAATCGACCGGTCTGCACCGTACCCATGGACATTCAATGGCTGGACGTTGGCAGTTGGACGTCCTACGGAGAAACGCTTGCACCCGATGGTGCCGGCTGCCGAAGCAACACTGAAACCGTCCATATTGACTCTCGCAATGTCCTCTCGGTGAGCGAAGATCCGGGCCACTTGGTTGCCACCGTGGGATGCCAGGACCTCGTGATCATCCATACCGATCGCGTCACCATGGTCTGCCCATCATCCGAAGCACAACGGGTGAAGGACCTGGTCAACGCGGTCGGGGAATCCCTGCGCTGATTCATGTTGGTCATGGCCATTGACCTCGGCGACAAGCGAACCGGATTGGCCGTTGGCGATTCGTCCACGGGGACTGCCATGCCCATAGAAGTCATCGAGGTTCCGCGGGGCGATGATCTCATCCAAGCCATTGAGGCCGTCATCCAGGCCCATGGTCCGGAACGACTCGTGATCGGACTCCCCCTCAACATGGATGGCACGGAAGGTGAACGGGCTGGCATCTGCAGGGCATTCGGTGCCTCCCTGGAAGCCGCGACCGGCTTGCCGACCGTTTACCAGGACGAACGGCTCAGCTCCGAGGAGGCCAATCACAGGATGGCCCGCTCCGGGCGTACTCACGGTGCCAAAAAACGCCTTCGGGATGCCCTGGCGGCCTGCGTGGTACTTGAAGATCACTTCACGGGGTGATCCGAGGGATTCCGGGGTCATCCTGAGAGATTAGCCCTGGAACAACCGCAGCTCATGTACGGGATGCCAGCGAGGCTCCCCAGTCCATGTTCAGAATTGCGGAGCCATCAATGTCAATCGCACTCCCCCGTGGCCACAAGGCCATTGTTTACACAGCGCTGGGACTGTCCATGGTCCTGGCAGGTATTGCTTCTGCCCAAGACCGTGAATGGGTTTCTTTCGACAGCAGCCCGGCCGGCACCCCGCCGACCGTCAGACTCATTCCCGAGAATGGTTCAGTTGAAAAGGCGGTATTCGAAGTTGAGATCCACGGCCTGTGGCTGGAGGCCATATCTGATCCCAATTCAGGCAACACCTTCATGGCAGTCTCACTACCTGGCAGTGGTGCGGCCACGAATGCCTTGGGCTGGCCCGAGTTGCCCAGCATTCCGCTGAACCTGGCCATTCCATCAAGGAATGCCGACTACAGCTTCGAAACCAACGTTGAGAAGCGTGTCGTGCTTGAGAACATCCGTGTGGCACCGGCCCAACCAAAGGATGATGAAGACCAAGCCGGAGACAACGATGGTGGCATGTTCTTCTACGACGAAGGTTTCTACCAGCAAACCAATTTTCCATGGCCAGAAGGCGAGGGTCGCCTCTTGGGCCAAACGCACTCCAACTGTGGTATTCCGACGCAGGCTGTCAGCATGCAGTGCGTGCGAGCGGTTCCCGCTTCCAAGCAGTTGGTGGTTGACACCAAGTTCCAGTTCCTGGCTCGCTACCCCGGTAATCCCATCGAGTCAGTCGATATGACTCGACGGTTCGCAGCCCACTTTGATCTGCACTACGACAACGCACCCCTGTGGTGGGAACTGGCATTGGCCCGCCTGAACACGGATGCCAACGAGGGCTGCTACCTGATCGTCACGGCCCAAAAATACATCAATGAACTGATGCCGTTGATCACACAGAAAACCGAGCGTGGTCTTCGAGTCACCATCGTGACCACAGAGAGCTTAGGCACTGAATTCGATCACACCGATGTGAAGTCAGCAATCAGTGATTGGTACAGCGACTGTGACAGCCAGTCCGAGGCCTATGTTCTACTCATTGGCGATGTCGATGAGATGCCCATGCATATCGATCCCGTCAACGAACTTCCCTCAGACCATTACTACGTCTGCCTTGAGGACGAGTTGTATCCGTCCTGCGAGATCGGACGCTACTCGGTGGACTCCGAAGAGGATCTGGATGAACAGATCACAAAGACCTTGAACTATTCCGACAATCCGTTGCTGATCTCCGAGCACTACGAGCGATCACTGCTTGCCGCCCACAAGGAGACCTGGAAGGGGTACGTCGAGTGCATCGAGGACATCGCCGCCGCTTCCTACTTGGGTTACAGCCCGAGCTTCCAGCTCTACTCTGGTCGGGAAGCAGACTCCCTGGTATCCAACGTCGTCACTGACATCAACGACACCCACTACGGGCTTGTGATGTATCGAGGCCACGGCTGGAAACTCGAGTGGGGCGACAATTGGAACATCTACAACGAGGAACTCTGGGACACCGATGTCGCCAGCCTGACCAATGGTCGCTACACCCCGATCGTGGTAGCCGTTGCCTGTGGCAACAACGCCATCGATCTGGAAGATGATTCCATCGGCGAAACCTGGATGGAAGGTTCTGAGAATGGTGGCGTAGCCCACATCGGTTCAATCCGGGCGAGCAAGACCACCCCCAACCATGAGTTCGCCAAGTCCTTCCAGCACTACTACTGGTCCGGCTTCAACCTGTGCATCGGTGAGATGATGCAGGATGCCTGGCTCACCGCCCGCATGAACGTTTCGAACCAGTCCCATGCCGAGAAGAACATCTACATGTCCCAGCTTCTGGGTGACCCGGAACTGCGGCCTCGGCAGAAGGCCCCCTGGGAAATCGTCATCGTGGGTATTCCCAACCAGTTCAATCCCGGCATTCAGATTCTCGACCTTCAGTTGAACCTGGACCGGAATGATGATCCGACTGACATTCTCGTTTCTGCCAACATCAATGGTGAACGAGTGGCGCTGACACGTGCTGCCGAGGATGGCTCGTTGAGCTTCGAGCTCGATGTGGCCGAGGGCAGCGAAGTGGTCATCCGAGGCTTCAGTGAGCTTGGTAACGGCGCTGATGCTCGCTACGAGATTCCCGTCGAGCCAGAGGACTGCCCCGCCGACCTGGATGGCGATGGCGAAGTCGAAGTCGACGACCTGCTCTCGATCATCTCAGCCTGGGGTTCACCCAACGCCGACATCACCGGTGATGGCACCACAGACATCGATGACCTGCTCGCAGCATTGGCGGCCTTCGGCCTCTGCTCGTGAACTGAAACACATCATGTGGTTCTGCGAGGCGCTCGGCTTATGCCGAGCGTCTCGTCTTCTATCAGACAGCACAATGAGCGGCGTCCAGATCCAAGTACCACTTGAGTACACCAGCATCTCCCCGCAGACCAACGGCTGGAAAATCGATGACAGCAGGTGTGGAGGTAATGGCCTGTCGGATGGCTTGGCCTGTCCGGCTTCCCTGGACAAGTACAGCAATCATGCGTGCTGCATTGATCGCCGGTAACGTCAAAGAGACCCAATGTGGATACGCATCCTGGTCATTGTTCGTGAAACGTGCCCGACGCGTTGGCTCCAGCACGGCCTCACTTCCGGGAAACAGGCCGCCGACCCGGCCATCTTCACCAACATCGAGGACCACACAGTCCAAGTGACCTGCACCATGAGATCGATTGTCTATCTCATCACGTAGTCGCCCTTCCATGATCTCGTCGGCCATCTCATCGGTACTCGGTATTGGATGGACCTGTGGCAACGGAATACCCGCGGGCAAGATGAGTGTTTCCCGTAATCGCCAGTAACAGGACAACGGATCATTCCTCGGAACGCATCGATCATCGGCCACCCACAGGTGCGTTCGATCCCAGGGAAAACGACGAAGATCAGGATCGAACATCATTCGCCGGCACAAGGGCTCCAGACCTTCGCTGCCACTGATCGCCAGATGAAAACTTCCGTATCGATGGGTACAGTCCAAGGCCTGGGCGAGTATGTCTGCCGTCACGAGATCCAAGACGTCTTCACCCCGGTCTGCGACGTCAACGATCCCGGGAAGTGGCGGGCCGGTGGGCCGCGCCCCGCCTTCCAGGGGATAGCTTTCATCCCGATCACTGTTGGATCGTCCCATAGGGCCCTCGCTCCAAAGCTCGGTTGCGAAGCAAACAGAACCTAAGATACGAGGATCCCACCGAGTACGGGAGCCCTGTGACGATTGATCATGATTCTGACCACCATCATCTCTATCCCCTTCCAGATCGGCTGGGTATCGGCCGCGATGCTCCAGCAACAACCCCTCGATGATCGAATCAACCCCGACCGAATCACGACCCTGGGGGAAACGGCTGCTACGGGCACGACTACCCCGCCACCTCTGCCAGTGCACCGCATAACCACGGATGCCCGACTGAGTCTGCTGCCTCCCCTGGAAACTGTTCGTACACGCTTGGCCCTCGAGAAAGGTGTACGTTGGCTCCTCGCTCACCAAGATGCCGGAGGTGGTTGGGGCGGTGGATCGACGACCACCCCGACGAATGATCCTGAAGCCCCCCCAACACCCACAGCGGCCGCGATCACTGGCCTGGGGATCATGGCCATTGCGCAGAGTGGCCTTGTGGATACGCGACTGTTGACAACTGCCATCGAGCGTCTTCGCCTTGCCCGACGCCAGGATTTTGGGATTGATCACGGACCCTTGTCCACCTACGTGCTCGCCACGATCACCAGTGGACTGGCAAGCCTTGAGGATCCTGCCTTTGATGAACTGGTTGCCGAAGGTGTCTCGGCCTTGCGTCGCCATCAATGGGACGAAGGTGAAGGCCTGTTGATGACGCAGGATTGGTATGGCGGAGCGGGCTATGGCACCCGTGGGCGGCCGGACCTATCGAATACTCAGATGATGCTGGATGCACTTTATGACGCTGGCATCGGTCCAGATGATCCAGCGTTTCAGCGGGCCGTCACCTTCTTGTCGAGATGTCAGAACCTCAACACAACCAATCCGGCCACTTGGGCGGGAACAGATGGAGGATTCGTGTACACAGCCGCCAACGGCGGTGAGTCCCTGGCTTCCGAAGCAGAAGGCCATGGACGGCATGGGGACCTTGACCTCGCGAAAGGTGAACCGCGTCGTCTGCGAAGTTATGGATCCATGACCTATGCAGGATTCAAGAGCCTGCTCTACGCGGGATTGGGGCCCAAGGATCCACGTGTTCGAGCAGCCCTCGACTGGATGAGTGCACACTGGAACTTGAATGACAACCCCGGACTTGGACAGCAGGGGTATTACTACTACCTGTACACCATGGCCCGGGCACTCCGGGCCTCCGGACTCGATTCGATCCGGACCGCCGATGGCGTCCGCCATGATTGGCGATCTGAAATGGCATCCGTCATCCTGTCCCGGCAACAAGAAGATGGCTCGTGGATCAACACCACTGATCGTTGGCTCGAAGGTCGACAGGACCTCACCACCATCTACGCAACCTTGGCCCTTGAGGAGATCCTCAAGCCACGCCCAACAAAACCTGAGGATCCGTCACCATGAACATCCTCTTTGCCCTGGCCATTGCGATTCCAACGGCCACGAACTCAAACGCCACCACGATGGTGGCTCCGACCATCGAACTCACCTACCCGGCGACGGTCACTGATTCGGTTACAGGTCCGGTCTATGTCATGTTCACAGAGTCCAGACGACGGGATCCGTCCCAGGGTCCTGATTGGTTTTCTCCCGAACCCTTCTATCGGGTGGACGTCACCGATTGGGCGCCTGGCGAGGTGCTGTCACTGGGTCCGGACACAGCGGGCTATCCCACTCCACTGGGAGAACTTGAATCGGGCCGCTGGCGTGTCCAAGCAGTCATGCGAACGGATCTCGACACTGCCTCAATCGCTGGAGGTGACGCCGTCCTGAGCGAAATCAAGATGGTCCATCACGGTGAAGCGGAGGCTTGGCCGCTGGCCCTGTCGATCGACGAGGTGTCCTTGCGATCTGAGCCCTATCAGCCTGAAGGCACCGCCGTCCTATCACAACGTAGTGAACTGCTCAGCAACTTCTATGGCCGTGACATCGACATGCGTGCGGTGGCCTTCTTCCCCAAGGCATTCGATGCGGAAGCCGATCGCAATTGGCCGGTGCTTTATGTCATTGGTGGATTTGCCGGGAGCCTGGATGAAGCGCCCTTTGCCCAGATGATGTGGGGCGATCCTGAACGCAACCAGGACTATGTCGTCGTGTATCTCGAAGGTGAATGTGGCAGCGGACACCATGTCTTCGCCGATTCGGCAAACAATGGCCCCCGGGGTCAAGCGTTGGTCGAGGAATTCATTCCTTGGCTGGAATCCAAGTACCCGCTGGTGCAAAGTCCCGATGGTCGGCTCCTAACCGGGCATTCCTCAGGTGGGTGGTCCTCGTTGTGGCTCCAAGTCACCTATCCGGAATTCTTCGGAGGTACCTGGTCAACCGCCCCGGATCCCGTCAACTTCCACGCGTTCCAGCAGATTGATATTTACGCAGATGGTGCCAATGCCTATCACCAAGCCGATGGAACACGCATCGCCGTTGCCAGGAATCGTCGAGGCAAACCCCGGCTTTTCATGGACGACTTCTGTGCCATGGAAGAAGCCATTGGGGATGGTGGCCAAATCCGTTCCTTCGAGTGGGTGTTCTCACCTCGAGGAGACGATGGTCGACCACGGCCACTTTTTGATCGCACAACAGGTGACATCGATCCGGAGGTCGCTGAAGCCTGGAAGGCCTACGACATTGCGTACATCCTGCAGGAGAACTGGGAGACGCTTGGCCCGAAGCTGCAAGGCAAAATCCATGTCTACATGGGCGATGCAGATACGTTCTACCTGGACGGTGCCACCCGCCTGCTTAAGGCGCAGATGGCAGAGCTTAAGACTGATGCGGTGGTCACCATCATCCCCGGGGACCACTCCAGCATCCTGTTCGGAAAACTCAGGAATACCATTCGGGATGACATGGTCACTACGTTGAACTCCGAAGCTCAACCAGTTGCGGAATCCAGCGGCCGAGCCATCGATTGAAGCCCCGGTTGTAACAACCGGAAGTACCAGAATGCCAGCAGGGTGCTACCACCCAGCAGTAAACCACCGTTGGCTTGGTGGATACTGGTTGCCAGGACTTCCAAAGCTGGCACGCCCTCACCTTCGCCACGCATCATCACAGCAATCGTGGCCATCACGCCCAAGACCAGTTGCAGGCCAACCAGGATCAACAGGATGATTCCGATTCGCTTGAGAATCGGGTGTTCGTGATGAAAGCTGGACGCCCGGAGTCCATTGAGCAAAATGAGGCCCGTGACCAGAACTGCCATGAAGATGTGTCCGGTGAGAATCATCATCGCCTGCTCAGACTTCACACCCATCTCCCCGATCAAGTGACGGTAGGTCGCCCCAATGATCAACTGAAGGGTCAACGCCGCCAACAGCAGAACCCCCAGGAATCGGTCTGTTCCGGCAGACACCGAGGGTGTTGCCGCCGGTCCACGGACCCAACGATTGGACATGACCGCTGCCAGCATCACAACACCCGCAAAGCAGATTTGGCCAAAGACACCATGCACGATACCGAAGGCCGTGTTGGGTGAGAGCAACGCAGGATCATCACTCAAGGTCAAGCGGCCCGTCACGCGGAGTCCGCCCAGCACACCTTGAAAGATGACCATCAACAAGATGATGGTCCCGGCAACACCAACCCAGGCTCGGCGATCGCCCCACCAAATCATGACGCAAAGCGTGATCACTGTCAGCCCAACGTACATGCCTGTTAAGCGATGCGCATGTTCGTAATAGATGCCACTGTCAAGATCGGCCACCATCTCGGAGAGTGGATACAAGAGCATGTTATGACCGTAGGAATTCGGCCAATCGGGTACCGCTAAGCCTGCCTCGAATCCGGTGACGATGCCGCCAGTAATAATCATCAGGAACACGATGCAGGCAGATACGAAAGCAAAGGCGCCCAGCCAGTTGCCACTGAATGTGTCTCCGGGGGGCCGTCGAACCTTGGAGCCAATCAGGCCACCGATGACGCCCACGACCATGGAGCCCAGGAACAAGCCCAGGAACCACGCGGCCATACCCCCCTGGGACTCGCCTCCGATCAGGCTTCCAACCAGCAAGAGATTCAAAATCGCGCTGATCAGGCCGACCCACCCACCTCTCCAGGCACCCTCGGTGGCGGTCTCAGTCGTTGCCCCAGCCAGCACACCGGCCGCCAAGAGGGTGAGTACGACCATCACAAACAGGGCCTCCCCGACAACCTGGCCAGGTTGAAGCATGGCCAAGTAGCACAACATCCACATGACCGTGGTTGCTCCGAAACTGAACGTGAGAATCCGGGCGGCTCTCTGGGCTCCCGGCGTCTCTGGCGAAATCGGAACGGTTCTTGCGAGCATGTGAGCTCCGGTGGAGAAGACGAGAAGGGCATTCACGATGCGCGGGGAACTATACTAGCGTCCTTCCCTCGCCCTGGCCGCAGTGTCTTGACTGCTGGAAACCGAGCAGCGTGAACATCGATACCCCCACCATCACAGAGACTCGGGTCACAGATCTTCCGCGGTTATATGCCACGCTGACGAAGGCTCGCTTGAGCGTCCTCGTGGTCGTCACAACCGCCGTGGGTTTCATCATGGCCAGCGGCTTGAGCATCCAGTGGTGGTTGCTGCTGTGGACTGTCCTGGGAACGATGGCCTGTGCCCTCTCGGCCAATGCACTGAACCAGGTCTTCGAGACACACCGCGACAAGCTCATGGAACGAACTCGGGGTCGACCAACACCCAGTGGCGCCTTGTCGACACGCCATGCCTTCATCTTCGCAGTCCTGGTTGGCTACGGAGGCTTGCTCGTCCTGGCACTCCTGGTCAACCTCGCCGCAGCAGGACTGGCTTTATTGACCATATTGCTCTACCTGCTTGGGTACACACCGCTGAAACCAATCAGCACCTTGAACACGATCGTCGGCGCTGTCGTCGGTGGTATTCCCCCGATCATTGGATGGGTTGCGGTTCGCGAGCAATTTGAGGTCCAAGCCTGGGTCCTGGGTGGCCTGTTGTTTGTATGGCAGCTACCACACTTCCTCTCCTTGGCGTGGCTCTATCGAGACCAGTACGCCGGGGCTGGCTTCCGAATGCTCCCGGTCATAAAAGGTGGCGACCATCTGACTGTGGAAGTCACATTGCTCACCACGCTTCTGCTCATTCCACTGGGACTGTCCGTCACGCTGAGCGGTATGGCAGGATTCTCATATGCCATCATCTCCATCGCGCTGGGACTGGGTTTTACCTGGTTTGCCATCCGGTTCTTCCAGCGTCGAGATCGTCCATCTGCTCGATCTACCTTCCTGTTCAGCTTGCTCTATCTGCCCGTATTGATGGCCGCGATGGTGGCAGACCGTGCCATCGTCACGGAAGGTGAGCTGATTAATGTTGAAATGAACCCGGATGCCATCATGCAATACGAGCCCGGCCGTGAGTGAGACCGGCGAGACCTCACCGGACCTTCGACCAACACCCAAGGGGCCACTTCGTTTCCGAGAAGGCGGCTGGTTGCTGCTGCTCGCAGGCGTGATCACCCTTGCATTGCTGGCTTGGGGCCTGGCTCCTGCCATCTTTCGCATGGCCGATCGTCCACCAGGAGATGGTAAAGACATCACATCCTATGCCTTTGATCTCTCCAACCCCCGTCTCCCATTGAACACCATCGAACCTGCGATGTTGCATCGGGACATGGCCCCTGTTGAGTTTGATCCAGGCGTGCTTTCGCCCAAGGAAGTTGCGGAAGCCAACCAGGGACGTCGCCGATACCTTGTGTCTGACGACCTCGTCATCGGCGTGGAGATTGAAGGCCACGCTCGGGCCTATCCCCTGTCCATCCTCAACGTTCATGAGGTGATCAATGATCGCATCCATGACATCCCCTTGGCCATCACCTGGCACTGGCCTTCCGGTGCGAGTCGGGTTTTTGATCGTCGTGTGGGTGACACGGAATTAGCACTGGGAATCAGTGGATTGGTTGCTGGTGGCAACCAATTGCTCTATCCCAGAAGAAACGACAACCAACGGGGAGAAGAGCCCCTGGTATCGCAAGTACTGGGGATCTCGATCACGGGTCCCGAACTGACGTTCACACCGGTCCCTCACGAACTCGTGCCGTGGTCGGACTGGTTAGCCCGTCATCCAAAGACCACGGTGGCCAAGGCAAGACCAGAATTGAAGGATCGCTACAAGAAGGGCAAACCCGACACATGGTTTGCCTCTTCGAAGTTGATGTTCAAGACGCCACCACCCACGATGGGTCCGCCCCCCAAGAGTCACATGTTGCTCCTCCGCGGATCCGGGGGAACTACGATCGTGGCCCTCGACGACCTTGTAGAAACCGCCGGTGACTCAGGAGTGGCCACGGTGCAACACGCTGGTTCGCCGATCCAATTGGCTGTGACTTCAAGCCCTTCTTCCGCACGCATCCTCTCGGGCCCCGAGGACCTGGAGGCCATGCGAATCCTGTGGATTTCAGGTCATGCATTGGTCCCGGAAGCCGGCAAACCGGTCACACCCTCCCGCTAGGCTCCAAAAACTGGGCCCTCTGCGGCCGCAAACCGCCCAGAATGCACCCACATACCTGTTCCTTCCAATCGAGGGATGGCAATGGCCCCTGGAGACGTATATTAGGATTAGGAGAGCAGGCACACGTGTGTCCTGGAGTGGAGCAGGTGCCCGATCGGGCGGTCACCAGAAGCATATTGACCGCCTATTGGAGTCTTGAGGAGCGTTATGAATCACCGAATGATTGCCCCCCTGGCGATGGCCCTCGCGTCATCGAGCATGTTGTTCGCAGGCCAAATGGAAGTCGCCATGCAGCAACTCCTGGATGATGCGCCAGCCCTTCGAGCACACACCAACCAGGATGGTCGTATTGACCGCTTGTACGGCACAGTCCTGTCCCATGGCGACTCCCCAAAGGATTCAGCCGATGCCTTTCTGAAGAACCATGCTGAGGTCTGGGGCACATCCTCGGACAACCTGGCACCCATCGGTCGTTTTCCCGATGGACGCCATCTGCAACCAATCATGCCAGAGCGTGCTGCAGACGGATCGATCATCGGATTCCGTTTCACCGGTGTCTACTACACGCAATTTGCAGGGAGCTACCCAGTCTGGCGTACCAGTTTGTGCCTATTGGTCAGAAACTCTGATGAGAACGAACTGGTCATGGCGGCTTCTGATCTCCGCGCGATCGGGGACTACACCCCAGGACAACTCGCTCCACAACTCGCTTCCATCGAACGCGCCACGACCATTGCCCGGAACCTGATGGGTCCCGAGACTGTCGTGGATAACGCGCCGAAAACTGTAGTCTTCGCAGGTGTGGACAATGCCGCCATCGATCCCCGAGTCGCCATCGTCTTCGAAGCACGCATTGGTACCAACCTGGATGGCGACGCCTATCGCCGCATGCTCTACGTCGTCGATCCAGTCGATGGGACTGTCTTGCATGAAGAGAATCGCATTCTGAATTGCATGGCCTCACGAATCGCGGCAACAACTGCCAACAATACCGCCATGGGCAGTGTCAGTGGATCCATCGAAGCCAACGCAGGTGACGGCTGGAGTGCCGAGGAATGTGATCCGGAAGCCCAATTACCACTCCCTTACGCAGAATTGTCAATCAATGGCACAACGCTGTTCGCCGATGTCAATGGCTTTTTCAGCACTGATGGCGATGTCGGCAGCGATGTCAGCCTGACTTCCCAGGTACGAGGCGAATTCTTTTTCGTCAACAATGACGCAGGCGAAGATGCCTTACTCGAAATCACGGTCAGTGACGGTGATGAGGTTGTGGTTGTGCATAACGAGGATGCAAACGAATACACGTTTGCAGAAGTGGACACGTATATCGCCGCCAACGAAATGCGAGATCTCATCCTGGAATCCAATCCGGAATACCCCGTCATTGCATCCGAGATCGATTGGCCAATCAACGTCAACTTGGCTGATACCTGCAACGCTTTCTACGACTACTCCTCGATCAACTTCTTTGCGAGTGGTAACGGCTGCAACAATACCGGCTTCGGAACCGTCACCATGCATGAATACGGCCATCACATGATTGCCTGTGCAGGTTCAGGCCAGAACGAGTACGGCGAAGGCCAAAGTGATGTCATGTCTGTGCTCGCCACCTTTGATTCCGTCCTGGCACGTGGGTTCTACGCAGGCAATTGCGTCAGTGGACTTCGCAACGCCGACAACAGTTGTCAGTACCTCTCATCAGGCTGCTCCACTTGTGGAAGTGCCATTCACTCCTGCGGGCAATTAATCTCCGGATGCGTGTGGGATACCTGGCAAGCACTTGAAGCAACTTCTCCATTGAATGCCCGGCAGCTCATTCGTGATTTCGCCATCAACAGCACCCTGCTGCATACCGGATCAAGCATCAATCCAGCGATCACCATCGACTATCTCGTCCTCGATGATGATGACGCGGACATCGGAAACGGAACGCCTCACTACAACGAGATTGCAGAGGGCTTTGGTGCTCATGACATGGATGCCCCGCAACTGGATTGGCTGAGCATGTCCCTTCCTGATGGAACCCCGTCCTACGTGGAGAGCTCCGGTGGCACCGAAATGCGTGTCATGGTCGAGGATGGCCTCTCGGCCTACCAGAGTGGAACCGCCAAGCTCTACATGGGTGTCGACAACATCTACGACATCATTCCCCTCATCGATGAGGGCAATGGTGAGTTCACGGCCGTATTCAGTGAATCCGATTGTGCTCAATCAGTTGAATTCTGGTTGGCAGCTCGAACAACTGACAACCAATTGCAGGTTCTTCCCGAGGGCGCACCCGGCAACCAGTATTCAACGATCTCGGCCGAGGATGAACCCGTCGTGGCTTTCCAGGACGATGGTTCCACGGATCCGGGCTGGACGGTTTCCGGTGATGCTAGCGATGGCCTCTGGGAACGAGGCATTCCTGCAGGTGGTAACAATCGACCCACCACCGACTGCGACGCCATACTCTCCTGGTGCTGGGTCACGGAAAACACCAGCGGCGGCGGCGGCGACGTCGACGATGGTGAAACCATCCTGACGTCTCCAAGAATTGATGCCTCGGGTGTCGGCAGTGTGTCCTACTGCTATTGGTACCGAAACATCGGCGGTGGCCCGAACGTTGAAGACGATGTCTTCAAGGTCGACATCTCGGATGATGATGGTTCCACATGGACCAATATTCAAACCGTTGGACCTGTTGGCCCCGGAACCGAAGGTGCCTGGAGCACAGAGCAGACCTTCTTCGTAGATGTCGATGGCTTCGAAGCAAACGACCAGTTCCGCATCCGCTTTAATGCTTCAGATCTCAACTCGGTCTCCAGGGTGGAAGCAGCCATCGACAACGTCACGATGATCTCCATTGACTGCGAACCTGATGAGCCAGGCTGCCCAGGCGATATCAATGGTGATAACACCGTCGATGTTAATGACGTCCTCCTGCTGCTCTCCGCCTGGGGCGGTGACTGCGACGGCTGCCCAAGTGACGTCAACGGCGACGGCTTCCTGGATGTCAATGACGTTCTGGAGCTCCTGTCCAACTACGGGGACTGCTGAAGACTCCGCCGGTTAGTGCTACGATCACCTCTCGGGCTCTGGCCCGGGAGGTTTTTTTATGAAGATGTTGTCATGCGCTGTCCTGCTCGCCCTGCTGCCCGTCTTCGCCCTACCTGCACAGGCCTGGCACCCGGATGACCACCATTGGCGACCGACACAGGTCTTACCACGCGAGGATCCATTCGCCAGACTCGATGACGATGTCTTGCCAAGCCCCAATCGTTTTCGAACAGCCTCTGGTGCGCCTGGACCTGATTACTGGCAACAAAAAGTGGATTACGTGATTGATGCCACTCTGGATACTGAGACGCACTCGGTCATTGGGAAAGAACGTATCACGTATTACAACAACAGCCCGGACACGCTCGACTATCTCTGGGTTCAGTTGGACCAAAACCGATTCAAACCGGACTCCAAAGGAAAACTTGCGCAGCCAGCGCCGGATCTCTCCAATGGCATGAGTTTCGATGCCCTTCGGTCGCATCTGGGGAAGGAAGATTTTCCAGGCGGCTTCCAGATTTCGGCCGTCATCGATGACCAGGGCCAGCCGTTGCCGCACGTGGTTATGGACACCATGATGCGCATCGATCTTCCAAAGCCACTCCCCCCCGGCGGATCGCTGACGTTCTCAATTGATTGGACCCATCGAATCGTCCCCCGAGAAGAATTCCGTGCACGCAGCGGCTATGAAATCTTTGACGACGGCCGAACGGTTTATCAGATTGCCCAGTGGTTCCCACGCATGTCTGCCTACACGGATTACGACGGCTGGCAAACACGGCCCTTCCTCGGTCGCGGCGAGTTCACCCTGGAGTTCGGGGAATACGACGTTGCCCTCACGGTTCCCGACAACCATATCGTCGCTTCGACCGGGTCGCTCATGAATCCTGATGAAGTACTCACCGCCACCCAACGAGAACGGCTTGAAAGGGCCCGCACCTCCGAGCGGCCGGTGATGGTTGTGACCCGGGAAGATGCGGAAGCCTTGTGCGAACAAAACCCCGATGGCACGAAAACCTGGCGATTCCATGCTGACAACGTGCGGGACTTTGCCTGGGCCAGTTCATCTGACTTTGCTTGGGATGCTGTGGGCGTTGAGCTCGAAGATACGGATAACAGACCGATGGCCATGTCTTACTGGCCGCGGGAAGGTGATCCCCTGTGGGATATGTATTCGACGCATGCTGTTGCCCATGGCCTGGAACAGTTTTCCAAGCACGTCTTTCCGTACCCGTGGCCCGTAGCTATTTCGGTCAACGGACCGATTGGTGGCGGCATGGAATATCCCATGATCACTTTCAATGGTCCCCGACCTGAGAAGGATGGGACCTACACCGAACGCAGCAAGTACGGCTTGATCTCTGTCATCATCCACGAGGTCGGCCACTTCTGGTTCCCCATGATGGTCAATTCAGATGAACGGCAATGGACCTGGATGGATGAGGGATTGACGACCTACGTCCAGTTCCTGGCCGAGCGTGAATGGGAAGAGGAGTATGCTCGGGAACGCGGGCTTCCTCGGGATATCACTGGCTATATGTCCAGCGAGCATCAACGCCCCATCATGACGGCCAGTGAGTCGATTCTTCAGTTTGGACCCAACGCTTATGCTAAACCCGCCACAGCTTTCAACATCCTGCGTGAGACCGTTGTTGGCCGAGAACTCTTTGATCACGCCTTCAAGACATACGCACGACGCTGGGCCTTCAAGCGACCGGAACCCGCGGACTTCTTCCGCTCCATCGAAGATGCCTCGGGTGAGGACCTCGACTGGTTCTGGCGAGGCTGGTTCTATTCAACACTCCCAGTCGACATCAAGCTTGTTGGCGTCGAGTCCTGGCGTGTCCACAGTGAAGTTCCTGAAGTTGAAAATGAAGAAGATCGCCGTCAAGAAGAAGATGCCGCGCCAACACCAATCACGGCCCAGCGGAACGAAGGGATTGTCCGACGAACCGATCGGTTCCCGGAATTGATCGACTTCTACAGCGCCTATGACGAGCATGCCGTCACACCCTCGGATCGACGAGCCCGAGAACGCCTGCTTGAAGAAATCAGTGAAGAGGATCACACCCTGCTTGATACGGAGGATTACTTCCATATCCTCAGCTTCTCAAGCAATGGCGGGCAGATCATGCCCCTGCCTCTCCGCATTGAATACGAGGATGGCGAAACCGAAGAGCTCATGTTGCCAGCCGACCTGTGGCGATCCGATCATCGGACCACGTCCACGATGTTGATCCGGCCCAAGGCCATTGCCCGGGTCACCCTCGACCCCCATGACGAAATCGCAGACGTCGATCGAAGCGACAACACCTATCCACCTATCCTCGACTCCAGCCGATTCCGACTCCGTCCGGATCGGCCCGGCACCAATCCAATGCGACAAGCACAGGATGAAGAAGCTCGGGCCAAGACTGAAGAGATCGCATCCGCCTGGGCCAAGCGAATCGCAGATGGTGAACTCACTCCGGATAAGGACGATCCATTGGACGGCTGGGGCCGCCCCATGCTGTTGATCATGTTGCCTGGTGATCAGGACGTCGGGGCCCCGATGGCGAGGATCATCAGTGACGGTCCTGATCAGGCCCCGGGAACCCTTGATGATCTCAGCGCCGATGTGTATCCGGATGGAAGTATGGATGTCATGCAAGCCGCAGAAGAACGGGTTGCACCTGAGCGAGAGTGAACGGCAACCATCTGAGGAGTTCCAAATTGGATCGAGCACTCAAGGCGTACTTGGAAGATCACAAAGCGTCCTGTCCTAATTGCGACCAACCTCTGGTCGTGCAGGAGCAGTGCCCCGAGTGCGGCCTGCCCCTGGAAGTCCATATCAAGGCCATTACACCGATCATCACCCTACCTTGGCTGGTCGCCTGTCTTCCCTGGGCCGTGCTGGCAGGTGAAGGTGTCACAACCTGGATTATTGCCTTACGTCACCTGCAGTCACCGCTCTACCTGGGATGGGACCTCAATCCCCTGTTCATGTATTCCAATGCGGTCCAGGTCGTATCACCACTTGTCTTCGCTTGGTTGTTGCTGGATCGCCGGCGAATCAACCTGATGAAACCAGTGTTGATCATGATCATTGCCGGCATACCAACACTGGCCTACCTGATCGATCTGGTCGCCATACTCTTGTGACTGGCACCCGGGCATCAACTCAGAGCACCAGCACCAGCGTGATGACCAGGGCGACCCAAACCAGGTCGAGAAAATGCCAGTACATGGCCGTGTAATAGATCCCTCGCGATCGTTCCACGCTCCAGCTGATGAAGACAACCAGGTAGGCAATGACACCCAGCGGGATCAGTCCCCCGATCACGTGGGCTGCATGAATTCCTGTGAGGACATGAAAACCAGTAACCGCCAAACCAGCCGCTTCATCGCGTTCGACCATGACCTGGATGGCGGTATTCCAATCGAACCATGCAATGGTCTGCGACACGAGGAATCCTACGCCAAGGAAAAGTGTGCACAGCATGGCGATGCGGGTGATGTTCACAGCACCATGTCGAGATGCAACAACCCCCCATTGCATGGTGGCGCTGCTCAGAAGGAGCAGCCCCGTACTGATCCAAACCGCCACGGGAAGCGGCGGCAGGTTGCGCGGCCAGGCGTTTTCATCGAGTCGAATCGCAACGATGGCCAGGATGGTGGCACCAAAGAGCATTGCGAGGGAACCAAGAAACAACACCATTCCGAGACGTCCAGCACCGAAACGATCCCCTTCGGTGCGATACACCGATCGGTCACCGTGGCCTTGTGGTGTCATGTCAATGGTGGCCGTCGTCGGCAGGCTCAGCGTGGGCGTCGCCATGGTCATCACCATGCGCTCCACCCTCACTATGTGCTGGATCCGCCGCAGACACTGCCAGCTTGTCCAGCTGCTGTTGCACCTGTTGTGAATTGCCGGGAATGATGTCGGGCTCATTCTCCGCGGTATCTACGAGGGCAAACCCAATGAAGAGGAACACCAACAGACAGGCCACGACAAAGAGGAACCCAATGAAGGACCGATCCCATCGCAGGTGCATAAAGATCATCGCGACAATGAACACCTTCAGACTGGCAACTGACAATGCCACCAGAAGGTTCATCGAGGGGATGTTCAGGATGTTGAAATCAAGTTGGGCAACCCAGACCGTGACCGCCGTCAGGAACAGTAGCACGATGCACGTTCCCACCAGCATCCTGATGGGAACGATGTGATCGACAGCGCCGTGTTCATGTTTGCCCATTGCTTCAGGTCCGTCAGATCAGGTAGAAAAGTGGGAAGAGGAAAATCCAGATCACGTCAACGATATGCCAATACAGGCCGCCTAAGTCAATAGGCGTGTAGTACCCCCGACTGAAACGACCAATAAGCGTCAGAACGATCAGCCAAGTGATCACGATGCCACCGACAATCACGTGAATGCCGTGCAAGCCCGTCATCATGAAGTAGATGGTGAAGAACTTCTGGGCATTGACTGGTCGTTCCGGATCCTGCAGCGGGTGTGTCAAGTGCGGAAGTTCGCCGGCCTCGTGATGCTCGGAATATTCGAGCATTGGAAGCGCATCCTCGACCTTGGCGACGACAGATTCAGGCAAGAACAATCTCAGTTCTGAAGTCTCGATCTTCAATTTGCTGTCGGTGAATCCCTCTGGGCCAGTGGCAGCAGGCGACTTGGTCCAGACGATGGCATCCGCCGGAGGCGGGGGCAGCTCAGACTCTCGCTGAGTCTCCACCGCAAAGGCCGCCGATTGCTGCTCAGCTATAAGCGCCTCGGTGGCTTCCTCTTCATGCCCGAGTTCATCCAGCGGCAGCCAGAGGTGTGAGGCATGTGGCTCCTCGTAGAACGAGATACCCGGCAGCAACCCTTCGTGGATCTTGTGGCTGTATTCGATGTACTTGATGACCATGAACCCTGCGGCCCCAAACAAAGTCAAGATCAAGCAAATCGTGACAGCAACCATTTTGCCACGTGCGGCAAACGTGACGGCCATGGCCATGGTCATCGAACTGGTCAACAGGACGCATGTGTTGAGTCCGCCCCAGAAAGTGTCCAGGAACTGGGCCCCGTACTTGAAGATCTCCGGGTGATTGGCACGCCAGACCGCATACGCAACAAAGAGTCCTCCGAAGAGAAGTATTTCCGTAGACAGGAAGAGCCACATGCCAAGCTTGCCAGCTTCGAACTGTTGCTTGGAGTTCTCCCAGTGATGGCCCAGGTGCGCAGGATGATCGTCGCCGTGATCATGATCATGGTCGTGAGCATGCGTCGCGCTGGCATCAATCTGGGACACGATTAGTGGCTCCCTTCGGATGTCGGCTGATCGGCTTCGCTGCCTGGATGGGGTACATCGGAACGCCAGACGTAGCCTTGTTCCTTCTCACTCCATTCAAGCACCGTGAAGTCGTAACAATCACCGACCGTCGGTTGCTCGGAGAAGTTGTCATGCGGTGGCGGTGAAGAGCACTGCCATTCCAGGCTTCGACCGCCCCAAGGATTCGTGGGCGCTCGCCGTCCGTTGAACAGCGAGAGAACGAGATAAATAGCGGTCAGGAAGAATCCGCAGGCCATCACGTAGGACCCGTAGGTCGAAATGATGTGGTAGATCTGGAAACCAGCATCTGCCGGATAGGTGGCATAGCGCCGAGGCATGCCCTGACTTCCAAGCATGAACTGGGTCAAGAAGGTCACGTTGAATCCCACGAAGACCAGGCACCAAGCAACCCGGCCTGCATTCTCGTTGTACATACGACCGGTCATCTTGGGCCACCAGTGATGAATGCCGCCAATGAAGGCGAGCAGCGCACTACCCATCATGACGTAATGGAAGTGGGCGACCACGAAATAGGTGTCATGCAGATGGATATCTGTCGCCAGGGTTCCCAAGTGAAGCCCCGTCAAGCCACCGATGGTGAAGATGAACAGGAAGCCCATCCCGTAGAGCATCGGCGTGTTCCAACTGATGTGGCCCTTGTACATCGTGGCCAACCAATTGAAGATCTTCACTGCCGATGGGATGGCGACCGAGAAGGTAATCGCTGAGAAGATCACCGTCACCAAGGCCGACTGGCCGGAAGTGAACATGTGATGACCCCACACGAGGAACGAGAACACCGCAATGGCAATCGAACTCCAGGCGATGAACTTGTAGCCGAAGATATGTCGGTGGCTATGAACCGCAATGAGTTCACTGATGATCCCCATCGCCGGCAGGATCATGATGTAGACCGCGGGATGAGAATAGAACCAGAAGAAGTGCTGGTAGAGCACCGGATCGCCACCCAACGCGGGATTAAAGATCCCGATACCGAAGGCACGCTCGATGATCAGCAGTGCCAGCGTGATACCCAGCACGGGCGTTGCCAACACCTGGATGACCGCTGTGGCGTAAATCGACCACAGGAACAGCGGCATGCGGAACCAGGTCATACCCGGCGGACGCAGCCGATGGATGGTCGTCAAGAAGTTCATACCCGTGAAGATGGATGAGAAGCCCAGGATGAAGACCGCCGTGAGGGCTGGAATGACGCCACCCATGGCCGAGTTGGTATCGGTGCTGTAAGGCGTATAGAACGTCCACCCTGTATCAAGTCCACCGGTGAAGAGGGCCAACACGAAGAAGATCGCCCCGATAACCCAGAGGTAATAGGAGAACAAGTTCAATCGTGGGAAGGCGACATCCTTGGCACCCAGCATGATCGGGAGCACGAAGTTGCCCAGCGACGCCGGGACACTCGGGATGATGACCAGGAAGACCATGATCGCACCGTGCAGGGTGAACGCCTGGTTGTACTCGTCCTGCCCCATGATGGTGCCCTCAGGCGTGAGCAGTTGGGTACGCACCAAGAGCGCGAATATTCCGCCCATGAAGAAGGCGCCGAGAACGGAGACCAGATACATCAGCCCGATGCGCTTGTGATCGAGTGTCAAGAGCCAAGACAACAGTCCACTCGAATGCGTGAGGTAATTGTCCTTCGCCAGGCGAGGTTGCTCGTGATGTCCTGTGTCGAGCGTCGTCATCTCATTCACCATTGTCCTTGGAGTGGTCAGTGCCGGTGGCCTGCTCGGCATCATCCTCTGACCCTTCGGATCCGTCCCCCTCGTTGAGCTCAGGGAGGTCGGGCGACAAGATTGGCTCTCCTTGCGCATCGACCAGTCGATCGAGGTACTTCATCATCAGGATCAGTGCTGTGACCTGTCGTTCCTTGAGTTGCCCCTGGAAACTGGGCATGGCACCGGTGTAGTTCTGAACCACGAGGTGCTGAGGATCCAGGATGGAATTCCGGATGTAATCCTCCGGGGTCGCAAACTCCTTCCCGGTACCGACGAGATTCGATAACTTCTGGCCATCGGTAAAGACAGTCTCGCCTTTCTCAGTGCGTTGCCAGAGTCCTTTGAAACTCGGACCAACCACCGCGCTGCCATCCAATGAATGGCATGAAGCACACCGGTTGTAGAGACGCTCCAGGGCGTAGGTTGGCAGATCGTGTTCTGGCAGGTCCATGTACTCGGTCGCCAACTTGCCCATGGCCTCCTGGAACTCATCTTCCGGAAGCACGTGCACCATAGCCAGCATCTTCGAGTGATCACGACCACAGTACTCGGTGCAATAAAGTTGGTAGGTGCCTGGCTTAGTCGCTTCGAACCACAATCGGCTATAGCGGCCGGGCACCACATCCTGTTTGACTCGGAAGGCTGGCACGAAACAACTGTGGAGTACGTCTGCAGAGCCCATCAGGAACTGGACGGGCCGTCCAAGCGGCACAAAGACCTCGCCGGATTGGTTGACACCAAACTCCGGATGGTCGAATGACCAAGACCATTTCTGGGCGGTCACCGAGATCTCGTACGAGTTCGAAGGCGAACGACGAAGGTCCAGGAACCCAACCATGCCGAGGTAGAAGATGGCGACGACCAACAGCATTGGCACCATGGTCCAAGTCAATTCCAATGGCGTGTTGTGAACCGGACCATCACCAGAGAAGTTCACCTGTCCCTTCTTCTGGCGATATCGGACGGCGAAATACACCAAGATGACCGTGATAAGAACCAGGAAGATGTAGCTGATCAGGTTGATGAAATCGAACAGGTGATCCACGAAAGGCGCCTGTGCTGAAGCCGATTCCGGCATCCAGAACGTTGCCCCCCCATCCGTCGGGACGGATGCCGGGGGCACACTCCCCAGGAGTGACAGGATCATGGAAGTCACGAATGACATCATGCCTCGCCTCCAACGGGTTGGTTCGATTCCCACGCCAATGGTTCTGTATCCCTCTGACCGTCGCCGGGGCCGCGACCACGCGGTCCCTTGGCTGAGAGCACGATGATTCCGATGACAATAATGATGATTGTCAGGATGCCGCCAAGTCGCATGATCTTCCAGGCATTAGCAACATAGGAACCTCGCTCTGGATCCCACTGGAAACAATTAAACAGGAGCATGGTGTCGATCGGTGATCCGATCCCACCCTCTGATGCTTCCACAAGGGCGAAGCGGAGATCACGAGGATTGAATCGCACATCATTCATGTACTTCGAAATCCGACCCTCTGGCGTGAGGAAAATGATGCTCGCCGTGTGGGCATACTCACCACTCTCTTCATCAAAGCGGTAGCCGAAGCCCACCGTGTCCGCCAACGTTTCAACCTGACTCGGCTCGCCGACCAGGAAATGCCAACCATCCTCGGCACCTTCTCGTCCGTAGCTCGAGAGATAGCCCGTCTTGTTCTGGGCGGCCAACTCAGGGCCTTCCTCAGGATTGATACTGACGGTGATAATGTCGAACTCTTCACCGGCCGACCATTTCATTTCCCGAAGGCCATCCACCATGCCATTGAGCGTCAGGGAGCAGAGCATGGGGCATCGGTAGTAGTTCAGGGTCAGGATCACCGGGCGTCCTTCCCGAACAAGGTCCTGTAGTCGAACAGGCTTGCCCGTGGAATCTGTAAACGCCAGGTCCATGGGCACATTCTCATTGAGCCGCTGAACGATGCCGACACCTTCCAACTCAGCAGGAAGTTCATCCGCCAATCGTTGGGCTGTCGCCTGGGGCGAGCACACAATCGCACTCGTGGCGGCAATGGCCGTCACGAGAATTGTTCGGATTGTCCGCTCAAGCCGCATCATTTGGTACCCGCCGCCTCCTTGTGACCGTCATATCGATCCACCACGATTTGCATGGCCTGCTCAATAGGCAGTTTCAGCTTGCGCTCGATGACTAAGTCACCGCCTGCATTGGTATAGGTTTCCCAATGGGCTTCCAACATCAGGCGATCGAGCTGTGCCACGCGACGCGTCTCCCGTGCTTGGGAGGCCACCGAGATGAACTTGGTGTCCTCTTCGATCCGCTCGGCACCGAAGTACAAACCTGCCACTGCGACACATGTGACGAACAAGAGGATCGTTCCCGCGATGCAGATGACCCAAGTAGGCCCACCACGGGGATCTTCGGTATCGCCTTCAAGTTGGTCGAGTTGATTGTCTAATTCGGCGTGTGCCATCACAGTAAGCTCCACCCTCTGGGGAGGGTCACAGGTTCTCGAAAGCGAGGGATTCTTCCAATCTCGGATCAGCAGAAGGCACCAGGGAACATCGCCAGAGCCCGGCACATGTACCGGCTACCAGCAATCCCAACATGCCTATCAAGGCCGTGAAGTTCGCTACGGTCAGGTTCCAACCAATAGCAACGCTTCCCGACTTCACTTCTTCTTCCAACTGCATAAGTGTCTCTGCATCGTGCGCTGCCTCAGCAGGCAGGGTCGGCATGACGAGCCAGTAAACATCCACAATCATCATTAAGACCATCCAGAAGGCCACCGCAGCCAGGGCGTTCTTCCACCGCTTAGGCCAGCGGGAGATCAGCAGCAGGAACGGCAGCGCGAAGTGCCCGACGATCAGGAGTAGGGATACCCATTTCCAGGCTCCCATCTGGCGTGGGAGGAACCATCCCGTCTCGATTGGGATGTTGGCATACCAAATGAGCATGAATTGGCTGTACCCGATGTACGCCCAAAAGACCACGCCGAAGGCAAACAAGAGTTTGCCAATATCGTGGTAATGCTCCTGCGAGATTGCGCCCTTGAGTCGTCCGGCGGACTGCAGGAAGCAGGCCAACAGGATCAGGCAGGAGAAGAAGCCGGTGAGGCTGACTGCGAACCAGTACACACCGAACATGGTGCTGAACCAGGTCGGCTGTAGGGTCATGATCCAGTCAACCGAAGCAAAGGTCTGGGATATGCCGTACAGCAAGATCCCAACCGGAGCTGCTGCCTGCATACGTCGCGTCCGAGTTAAATCACCATCGGCATCCTGGCGGATGGACTGGCCCACGAAGAATTGCGCCAGGGCGGCCCAGATCACGAGGAAACAGATCGCTCGGATGGACCAGAACGTCGGATCCAGGTAACCCGCCTTCTTCATGAGTACCGGATCATTGGCCACGATGGTTGGGTCAGCCCATGGATAGAGCACGCCACCTTCCCCGGACCACACCAAGATGATGATCGGAACAAAGGCGATCCAAAGCCATCGCAGGTTGCTGGCCAGCCCCTCGGACAACCGCCGTACGGTCACGGACCATCCAGCTCGTGTGATGTGCTGAAGCATGACGAAGAACAAGCCACCCAGCGAGATGCCGGTGATCACCATGAACGCAAAGACGTAGGACTTCCAGAAGTTCGTCCAACCACTCTCATCGGCACCCAGTGCAATCGTTGCCGCAATGCCACCGAGGCCTACGATGCCACCGACCACGACTCCCGTCGGGGCTAAGCCACCCATCCGAATCGTGTTGGTGTCAATCGCGTTCATGATCCGCTGTCCTCTTCGCCCTCGCCGCTGTCGGTTTCTTCGGTGTCTTCTTCCAGGACGATGCGTTTCTCCGGCAGTGATGCCGAACCCGGGATCGATTCCTCACTGGCATCACCAGCCACTTGTAGCGCCTTGACATAGGCAACGATGGCCCAGCGATCATGTTCCGTGATCTGGGCCGCATAGCTGGCCATGTTGTTCTTGCCGTTACTAACCGTGTAGAAGATCTGTCCCACAGGCTGGACGGCAATCGACTCTTCTTGAAGGTTCTTAGGCTGAACCCAGGTTGTTCCATTGTTGGTGCTTGGCAAGTTCAACAGCATCATTGCGCGACCATTGACCAGGCCGTCACCCTCGCCAGTCACCCCGTGACAGGGCAGGCAGTAGATCATGAACCGGTCGCGGCCTCGCTCCAGGAAATCCAAATCCACATTGATCTGTGACGGGAACGTCGTCGCATACGCGCCATCAACAGTCCCCAGGTAGAAGTGCGTATCACCGACCATCTGAGAACGCGCGACGGTGCCCGGTACAGGCTGTCGCATGGCACGCCCATCGCGGAACAGGATGTTCTGCTGCTGACCCTTGAACTTGGGCTGGTTATCCATGTTTTGGATCAGGTGGATACGACGTGATTCACGAGGGGCAGACCGAGCTCGGATAATCAAGGCAGGCGGGATGAGGGCGGCGCACGTCATCAGGATGGCCGCATAGAAGAAGCCTCGCGGAAGTTTCCAGAGCAGGAAGTCGGATTGTTGTTTGGGCCCGGACGACATGGCTCAGGCCTCCAACTCAATGATGGTGTCCGGTCCGAGTGATTCGAGGAGTTCCTCGGTTCGGGGACGGACAAACTTAGGATCCCGACTTTCGATGACCAAGTAGAACCGATCATCCGTCGCCCGCTTCAGTTTCGGAGACTTGAGCACGGGGTGATACAGGCAAGGCAGTTTGTTCAATAACAGCATGCCCCCAACGGCCGTGAGGGCAGAGAACAGCACGGTTAACTCGAACATCACAGGAATGAAAGCAGGCAGAGAGATCAAGGGCTTGCCACTGACCTCAAACTGGTAGCCCACCACAGGGACGATGCCCCAAATATTCCATTCCAGCGAGTTCGTAAACACCTGGAGGAACAAGGCAAGACAGGTGCCGGTGAGTCCCCCGAAGAAGACGATGATCGGAAGGATCGTGTATTTGATTCCCATGGCGAAATCGAGGCCATGGACCGGGAATGGTGTATGGCAATCCCACCAGCGATAGCCGGCAGCCCGAACCTTCTTGGCAGCATCCATGATGGCTGCAGGCGATGAGAACTCTGCAGCGAGTCCCCAAAGTTGAGACACACCCGTATCCGGGTTCATGTCATCCACCACCATGGCCGTGTCGGGATGCATCTCGGTATGGACCGGAGACGTGGTCATGATGTCGCCTCCTCATGGTCGTGGTCATGACCCGCATGCGGATTCGCTTCGGGCATCACGCCCTTGATCTCAGAGATCGCCAGGATGGGCAGGAAGCGAATGAATAACAAGAAGAGCGTCATGAACAGGCCGAAGCTGCCCAGCAAGGTCAGGATGTCAACCCAGGTCGGCTCGAACCAACCCCAACTACTGGGAAGGAAGTCATTGGCCAGGGAGGTAATGGCAATCACGAACCGTTCGAACCACATTCCAATGTTCACGAAGAGTGACGCAAAGAACAGGATCCAGATGTTCCGTCGACACCACTTGATCCAGAAGATCTGTGGCGTGATCACGTTGCAGGAGACCATGATCCAGTAGGCCCAGGCATATTGACCAAAGGCTCGATTGATGAATGCGAATTGCTCATAGATTTCACCGGAGTACCACGCCATGAAGAATTCCATGCCGTAGGCATAGCCCACCATGCTGCCAGTAAGCAGGATGATCTTGGCCATGTTCTCCATGTGCCGCATCGTGATGAAGTTCTTCAAGCCCCACAGTTCACGCGCGGGAATCGCCAAGGTCAGCACCATGGCAAATCCGCTGAAGATGGCCCCCGCCACGAAGTAGGGTGGGAAGATCGTGGTATGCCATCCTGGCAACTGGGCCACGGCAAAGTCGAACGACACAACGGAGTGCACGGAGAGCACGAGTGGTGTCGCCAAAGCAGCCAGAAGCAAGTAGGCCCGCTCGTACCGGTGCCAATGCCGCATGCTTCCCCGCCAACCCAAGGCAAAGATGCCATAGGACACGGCCTTGATCTTGTTGGTAGCGCGATCACGCAAGGTGGCGAGATCCGGCACCATGCCCACGTACCAAAAGATCAGGGATACGGTGAAGTACGTTCCCACCGCGAAGACATCCCAAAGTAATGGGCTTCGGAACTGTGGCCACATCGACATCTGGTTGGGAATCGGGAACAGCCAGTAGGCCAGCCAAACGCGGCCAATGTGAATCCCCGGGAACATGCCAGCGCAGATCACTGCAAAGATGGTCATCGCCTCGGCAAACCGATTGATCGATGTACGCCATTTCTGTCGGAAGAGGAACAGGATCGCGGAGATCAATGTCCCGGCGTGGCCGATGCCGACCCAGAACACGAAATTGACGATCGGGAAGCCCCACATCGCAGGATTGTTGTTACCCCAAACACCGACACCCGTCAGGAACAGGTAGGCGATCAGGATTCCGAGCATCAAGGTCAAGGAAGCCGAGATCACCATGGTCGCGTACCAGGCGAACGGTGGCTTCTTGGCTTCGTTGACTCGACAGATCTCAGAGGTGACCGTGTCGAATGACGTGTGCCCAAGGACCAGCGGCGAACCTTCGCCGGGCTGTTCGATGGTCGTGTTGTCAACCGGCAAGGTCGTCATCAGTGATGGTTACCTTCTGCCGGGTGGCTTGAATCAGAACCGGTGGAATGCCCACCATGACCATGGTGGAAATCCTCTGGATGTCGTTCACCCTCGACAGCGTTGTAGACACGTGCCAAATAGCGATTGCGAGGTTTCACGTTGAGCTCGCCCAGCAGTTCATAGGATCGACCGTCGCGATGCGCCTTGGACACTTGAGAATCAGCATCCATGAGGTCACCGAATACAATGGCTTCCGTGGCACAGGTCTGAGCACAAGCTGGTGTCACGGTTCCATCTGGAATCGTGAGGCGAATGCCCTCGGCTTTCTCCGCTTGAGGCTTCTTGACCCAGGCGTTCTTGGCCTTGATCTTGGCAGCTTCGATTCGCTGAGTGCAGAAGGTGCATTTTTCCATCACGCCACGCATCCGAACCGTCACCTCGGGATTGAACTGCATCCGTCGCAACGGGTCACCGCCGCTCTGGCGACGTACGTAGTAGCTGGGTTGGACCTGGAGCATTCCGGTTTCCCGTAAGGGATCCCGTCGGAAGTAGTCGAAGTAATTGAATCGACGCACCTTGTATGGGCAGTTGTTCGAGCAGTACCGAGTGCCCACGCAACGGTTGTAGACCATCACATTAAGACCATCGGTACTGTGCACGGTTGCCGCGACTGGGCAGACCTGTTCACAGGGTGCGTTCTCACACATCTGGCATGTCATGGGTTGAATGGCCACACGCTCGGGGAGATCGGTCGAAAAGACCCCGGGCGACGTTTCCTTGAACCGGAAGTAACGATCGATCCGAAGCCATGACATTTCCCGGCCCATTCGGACCTGATCCTTGCCAACGATG
Source organism: Planctomycetota bacterium (assembly GCA_036339555.1). Classification (GTDB taxonomy): domain Bacteria; phylum Planctomycetota; class Phycisphaerae; order Phycisphaerales; family SM1A02; genus UBA1668. The sequence goes on along the minus strand of JAYZAT010000034.1, from coordinate 8,736 downwards.
GGAATGTTGTTCTCTGCCTGGCAGGCAACCACACAGGCTCCACAACCAGTACAAGCGCTCAGATCAATGGACATGCCCCACTTGAATCGAGCACCCTCGAACTGGAGGGTGTCGTCCCATAGTGAAAGCGAATGCACGGTGTGGCCAAGTGAACCAGCGAAGTGCGGATCTTTCTCCCAGGTCGTGACGTCTGCTTCGCGGAAGATCGTCGGCAAGCGTTGCTCGATTCCCTGACCGCTGACCTTGTCCATAGACCAGTGATCCTGGGTCCGTGCCAGCACGTAGCTTCCGCTGATCTTCTCGACCTTCGCGGGGACCGACCACATCGCATCACTATTTCGGAGCGGATAGAAATCGAAGCCTGAGTTATAACTGACCCGTCCTTCGAAACGCCGGCCATAGCCCAGTGGCAAGGTAATCACACCCGGCGCCTGGCCTGTTTCGACCAAGGCAGCGGACTCGACGGAAGCGGAGCCAACCTTCACACGCACCATGTCACCGGTCTGCACACCGAGGGTACGTGCATGGGCAGGACCAATGATCACAGCATTGTCCCAGGTCAGTTTGGTAATCGGGTCGGGCAATTCCTGAAGCCAACCGTTGTTGGCGAAACGCCCGTCGTACACGCTGTAGTCACCTGCGAAAACAGCCACTGTTCCGGTATCACCTGACATGGCTTTGGCGGTCGCTTCAGCGCCGCGTCCCACAGAGCCAGCGTCTACACGGGGCGTATCCGTCTGCCAGGCGCTGTCTTTCAGAAGACCGTCATGAAGAAGGGATCGCCAGCGTGGGGAGAAAGCGGTTGCCTCAGTTGTGGCACCCGTAACCTCTGCTTCCGTTGATCGGACGATGTCAAATCCATCCGTTGTTTTCTCGCCGGCGATCATCGCCAGGAACTCGATCGTGCTGCGACCTTCGAACAAAGGAAGGATCAACGGTTGGCGAATCGAATACGTGCCATCCCAGGCACGTCCGTCACTCCACGCCTCCAACGGATGCGTTCGATTGAGATGCCACGAACAGAGTTGCGACGTCTCGTTGTCATCGCGACTCAGGTGAATGGCGGTCGGCACGTGTTTCATTCGAGCGGCAAATTCCAGCTCGGCCGGCGAGTCATACGCAGGGTTTCCGCCAATCATCACCAGTGTCTTGACTTGGCCAGCCTTCATGGCCCCGGCCAGTTCTTGGATGGAACCGGATGTCATTGGCTTGGGAGGCAACTTGACGTAGGAAACCGTCTTGCCTGCATTGCCCAATTCCTGGTTCATCAAGGCGCACAGATGGTGAACGAATCGCGGCTGACGCGATCCCGCCATGAGTACCGACGACCCCGCATGCGACTTGAGATCGGCCACGATGGCATCCACCTGTGGCGTCTGGATTCCAGAAGATTCGAAAGGCGCTGCGATGCTCGAATCGCCGGTCACCTTAGCGGCCACGCGTGCTGCCAGGACCGTGATGGCATGGGGCGTCAAAGCATAGCGCTCGTCAGCACTGCAGCCCGTGATGGTCAGCGTCGGCTCTGCAACGAACACGCGATTCATATGCGCGTGGCCCTGATCCATCTTTGGGCGTCGACCCTTGGCCCATTGTTTCGAGAGTTGCAATTCCTCAGGATGCTGTCCCAGGAAATCACAATCGAAGGACACGATGACATCGGCATGCGACAGGTCATGTTGCGTACGCCAGTCACCCGAGAAGGCGTGATTCAAGCCCGCGGCTGCTGCGGTATCGGCCAAGGGTTCCCAGGTCACCCAGGTCGCCTTGGGGAACCGCTTACGAATGGCGCGTTGAAGTCTTTGGACACTCGGTGAGTAGGTCGCTTCCGAAAGGAACCACAGTCCGGCACCTTGGGCGGTGGCGACTCCCTCGAAATGCGGTGTCGCCCAATCCTGGAAAGCAGACCAATTTGATGGCCGCGGTTCCTTTGGATTTTCAAGACGATCAATGATGCTTCGACCGCGGTCAGGATCATAGAGATCCAAGATCGATGCCTGGGTAAACGCAGTGGCCGAGCCATGACCGGTGGGATGTGCCGTGTTGCCCTCGATCTTGGTGGGCCGGCCGTCATAGCTCGTCACGAGAATACCGGAAGCGGCACCGCCCAACTCGAGCATCGAGGCGTAGTACCTCGCCTCTCCTGGCATGGTTCCCGCTGGACGATTGGCGTATGGAACGATCTTTTCTTCTGGCCAACGACGGCAGCCGCCCACGCCCATGCCCGCGAGTGCCATGGAGGCGCCCATGATTCGGAGGAAGTGACGCCGGTCGCTGCCTTCAAGCATTTCAGAGGCGCCGGAAGGAAACTCCCGGTGCATAAACGAACGAAACTCAGGCGTGTCCGCCACTTCGTCGAGACTGCGCCAGTACGCCTGGCCGTTCCCCTTGGGATTGCCTAGCGATGACATGTGGAACAGTCCTGTGACGGCTGGAGTTGATTGATCTCAGACCACTTGGTGCCTTCAGCGAGACGTTCGGCATCCGTCATCGCCCAGCCCCATTCCAACTGTGTGACGAGGTCTGGATTCCGGAGATGTGGCTCGGGTTCTCGGTGACAATCGAGGCACCACTTCATGCTCAAGGTCTTGACCTGGTGCACGACTTCCATGGTGTCAATTCGACCATGACACTCAACACAACTCACACCACGATTGATGTGAGCGGCATGGTTGAAATAGGCATAGTCGGGAAGGTCGTGGACCCGGATCCACTCAACTGGGAGCCCCGTCTCATAGCTCTTAAATAAAGGCTCGAGCTTTTCACTATTCGGATGCACTTGGAGGTGGCAATTCATGCATGTCTGCGTCGGCGGGATCGCAGCCATGGCTGAGTATTCAACGGTGTTGTGGCAATAGCGACAGTCGATACCAAGTTCGCCTGCGTGCACTGCATGACTAAAGGGAACAGGCTGCGTGGGCATGTAGCCAACGTCAGTTGTCTTGGGACTGAAACCCCATGCGACCATCAACACCACGTACGGCGGCGCCGTTAAAGCAAAGACGATGACCGCCGGCAGAAGCAGGTTCGACCAACGTGGAAAGACAAAGTGGTATCGGCCCATATCCAGAGCCCGGTGACTTGCCCGGACATCCTGTGAAAAATATCACAAAGTCGCGTCGACATAGTTTCGGCGGCCTGGAGCGGGAAGTCAAGTTGTGCCTGCACCTCTGGAGAATGATGCAAGTCGGGATGGTCACTCTGCTTGAGATTGATTCTCAATACCGAGGTTTGTGGCCGTGAAGTGCACTTCGAGAGGATGGCCATATCATCACCCCCCCATGTTCGACACCCACTGCCACCTGACCTTTCCCGACCTCCTTGACCAGGTCGAAGATGTCCTTCAAAGGGCTTCGGACGAAGGTGTGCGAGGTGCCATCACCGTGGCCACGGGGAGCCATGATGCACCCGCTTGTCTCGAATTAGCGCACCGCTTTCCCCAGGTCTGGTGTACCAGTGGCATACACCCCCATCAAGCCCTCGAACCAGCGGATTGGAAGACCATCGGAGCCATCGCTCAACATCCTAAATGTGTTGCATGGGGCGAGTTAGGCCTCGACTGGCACTATCCTGACCCCCCTCGCGAAGCCCAGGTTGCCTGCCTCCAAGCGCACCTTGATCTCATCGAACGTGCTCGTGATAAAGGACTTGAAAAGCCCATCGTGGTCCACTGCCGCAAGTCACTGCCAGACTTGCTGGAAATCTTCAACCGCCGTGACCTTCCCGCAGACCGCTACGTCTTTCACTGCTTCACCGGCACACCTGAAGAAGCCACCGAGATCCTGGAATTTGGCGCCTGGATCAGCTTCACAGGCGTGGTCACCTTCGCCTCCGCACCCGAAGTTGCCGAAGCGGCCAAACGCGTTCCACTCGATCGCGTGATGGTCGAAACCGACAGCCCCTATTTGAGCCCGGAGCCCGTTCGAAAAGTCAGGCCCAATGAGCCAGCTCATGTGGCTTTCGTCGCCCGATTCCTGGCTGAACTTCATGGCCTTGACTATGAAGCCTTCGACACCATGGTCGATGCAAACGCCGAGCGTTTTTTCAACATCACGCTTCCCTGAACCAACCCCGAGGTCCGGAGTACACCGTGCGCGTCGTCTCGCTCGTTCCATCTGCCACCGAACTTCTCTGCACCGCCGGTGGAGAAGCCCTGCTGGTTGGTCGCAGCCACGAATGTGACTGGCCGCCAACCATCCAAGATCGACCGGTCCTGACGGCGCCCCGCATCATGTCAACCGATCCATCTGGTATCGATGATGAGGTTCATGCTTCACGAGAAGCGGGGCAATCGCTCTACACACTTGATAGTACGCAACTGGCATCACTTGAACCAGACGTGATCATCACCCAGGACCTGTGCGATGTCTGTTCGATCGATGTCGAGAGCGTTCGACAAGTCGCAGACACACTCCCCTCGCAACCATCGATCTTGAGCCTCAATCCCACCTGCATCGAAGATGTCTTCGACGACTTGCTACGTGTCGGAACCGCTTGTGCAATCGAGCACTCTGCACGTGAGGCCCTGGCCGATCTTCGGGAACGGTGGTGGCATGCCCGTGATTTCGTGAATCCCTATCTCGACGGTCCACAGGTTGCCGTGCTCGAATGGACCGATCCCCTCTACATCGCTGGCCACTGGACACCCGACATCGTGCTGGCAGCTGGTGGTCGACATGACCTCAATCCATCGGGTGAGGTATCTCGCAAGATTGAACCGGAAGACCTCTTGGAATGCTTACCTGACCGCCTGATCATCTGCGCCTGTGGACGCACCTTGGATCAGGTTATGCAAGACGTGTCGAGTCTCCCAAGCGAACGATGGTGGCCGCTGTTACCCGCTGTCCAGGATGACCAGGTGATGTTGGTAGACGGGAATGCGATGTTCAGTCGCCCCGGTCCTCGACTCATCGATGCCATGGAGTGGATGACAGGTTGGCTCCAGGATCGCCCGGAGCTCATTCCTCAGGGGTTTCCTGCAAGCCACTTCGATCCAACGGATTGAAGGTCTTGTTCTTGTTCCGATCATCCTGGATTGGCTGATACTCCCTGGGTGCGACCACGACCAGCGGTATATCCACGACCTGGTCCTCGAGTATGACCTTGATCGAGGATTGCATCGGTTGCGCATCTTCCGGAACAGTCACTTCAATAGTTGTGCGTTCAAGGCCCGACTTCCCCAGAGCTGCATTGCCGACACGCACACGCTTCCAGGTTGGCGTCTTGATCGAGATGCCCTCCGGCAACTCGAATTTCGGCATTGATCTGGGCTGATCGTCCCAAGTCTCCATAGCAACCGTGACTGGTCGAACCTGACCGGGTTGCATCCGGAGTCCTCGAGGTTCGATGATGAGCGGATTGGCGAGTCGTCCAGCCGCTTCAACTTCCAACTGCATGGGTGATGAATCCTCAAAGGTGATGGTGATGTCAGCCTTCTCTCGAACCGATCGCTTGAGTTTCATCCGCACCACGATCTCGGCCATGCCGCCGGCTGGGATGGTTTTCTCAAAGGGCGCGATTTCAGTACAACCACAACTGGGGATGACCTTCCGGATCGTCACGGATTCACCAGAGGTGTTCTCAAGTCGAAAGATATGGGCAGACGTGTAGGTCGGGATCTCATCGAGCGTGATGATCCCGTAGTCGTGGTACCGCTCTCCACTCAGTGGTGGAGAGATGATCCACTGGAGCACCAACCAAGCCAGGATTGCCAGGACGACAAGACCAAGCAGGACCAGGACCCCCGTCATGGGGCGTCGTTGGCGAGACGGCAATGGGGTGATGGAATCCGACATGCGTGGGTGGAATGATAGTCCTGCCAAGACTGCCGGTCTGGCAGCCTCAATCGGAGCCATCCCCCTCCAGGTACCCAAGAACGGGCCTCCGGGTGGCATCACGCTTGCAATAACTCATCAGGGCCTTCTCCGCGCGCTGATGGCAGATGGTCCCCTGAGGAGTTCATTCACCATGGATATGGAACGTTTCACAACGATGGCTCGGCAGACCTTGGCATCTGCCCAAACCCTGGCTATCGATTCCAAGCATGCTGAGCTGTCCCCCCTTCACGTCCTGGCTGCGATGTTGAATGACCAGAAAAGCATCGCCACCGACATCATTGAACATACGGGCCGTCGACCTTCCCTCCTCTCTGAACTTGTCGACGCCGAACTCTCTCGGCTTCCCAAGGTCACCTCGACATCGGGGTATGCACCGCAGACAAGCCCAGCGCTCCTCAATGTCTTGAACGAGGCGAGCAAACTCGCCGCCTCGATGGATGATGGGTACACCTCTCAAGAACACCTGCTGCTGGCCCTGAGCGAGGTTCCTTCCCCAGCACGCGAGTCGATCACAGCCGCGGGCTTGAGCACTTCGATGCTGCGAGATGCTGTCGAGTCGATTCGGAAAGCGTCCGGAATCGATTCCATCGACGATGCCGAAGCAGAATCCAACTTCGAGTCCCTGAAGAAGTATGGCATCGACCTCAATGCCCTCGCACTCTCTGGCAAGTTAGATCCCGTCATTGGACGTGATGAAGAAATCCGACGCTGCATGCAGGTTCTCAGCCGTCGTACAAAGAACAACCCGGTGCTGATCGGTGAACCTGGCGTCGGCAAGACCGCTATTGCCGAAGGCCTCGCCCAACGCATCGTGGACGGGGACTGTCCTTCATCACTCCGCGACTCAAGAATCATCGCCTTGGATGTCGGGCAATTGTTAGCCGGCGCCAAGTTCCGAGGTGAATTCGAGGAGCGTCTCAAGGCTGTCTTGCGTGAAGTCATCGCAAGTGACGGTCGAGTCATCCTCTTCATTGATGAGTTACACACCATCGTCGGGGCAGGCGCTGCCGAAGGGGCTGTGTCAGCTGGCAACCTCTTGAAACCAGCCCTCGCCCGCGGGGAATTACATGCCATCGGTGCTACCACCCTCGATGAATACCGAAAGCATATTGAATCCGATGCCGCTTTCGAAAGACGATTCCAGCCGGTCTACGTCGACGAACCAACTGTCGAAGACACCATCGCCATCCTGCGAGGTTTGAAGCAACGTTACGAAGCGCACCATGGTGTTCGCATCCAAGATGGCGCCATCGTCGCAGCAGCCAACATGAGCTATCGGTACATCTCTGATCGCTTCCTTCCCGACAAGGCTATCGACCTGCTCGACGAAGCTGCCTCAAGGCTGCAACTTGAGAATGATTCCATGCCTGGGGAGATCGATGAACTTCGACGTCGCATCATGCAACTCGAGATCGAGCGCGAAGCCCTCAAGATGGAAAAGGACACGGCTTCCAAGGATCGATTGAACCAGGTCGATGCCGAGCTCTCGAGCCTCGAAGAAGAAAACCATGCCTTGACCGCGCGATGGGAAGTTGAGAAATCTGAACTCGACGAAATCAAGGCCGTCAAAGAAGAAGCGGACGCCGCCAGAACCGAATTGGATCGTGCCCAACGCGTGGGTGACTTGGAGAAAGCAGCCCGGATTCAATACGGAACCATTCCAGAACTGGACAGCCGACTCCAGGAAGCAGAACGAACGCTTTCCCAGCGACAAGCTGAGGGCAAGGCCCTGGTCCGTGAAGAGGTGGACGCTGAGCAGATTGCAGAAGTGGTCGGCAAGTGGACTGGCATTCCCGCGACAAGACTGGTTGAAAGCGAACGGGAACGGTTACTGAAAATGGAGGAATCTCTTGGTGACCGCGTGGTCGGCCAAGCGATGGCCGTGACCGCCGTCAGCGATGCGGTTCGTCGTAATCGTGCGGGACTCGATGAGGCATCCAGACCCATTGGCTCCTTCCTCTTCCTGGGGCCCACCGGTGTTGGCAAGACCGAACTGTGCAAGGCACTGGCCGAGTTCCTCTTTGATACCGAGGACTCATTGATTCGGATCGACATGAGCGAATACATGGAGCAGCACGCCGTGGCTCGACTCATCGGCGCACCTCCTGGCTACGTGGGCTACGAGGAAGGTGGTCGCCTGACCGAAGCTGTTCGCCGGCGACCCTACGCCGTGGTCCTCTTCGATGAGATGGAAAAAGCCCATCCGGATGTCTCGAACGTCCTGCTCCAAGTCCTGGATGATGGCCGGCTCACGGATGGCCATGGCCGAACTGTCGACTTCACAAACACCATCATTGTCATGACTAGCAACATGGGATCTCATGAACTGCTTGAGATGACCGATCGGGGTGAGTCCCAGGATCAGATCGAGGCACGCATGCTGGAGATTCTCAAGGGCGCACTGCGACCAGAACTCCTGAACCGCATCGATGACACGATTGTCTTCCACCAACTGGATCGGGCCATGCTCGGGGAAATCGTCCAAGTCCAACTCCAAGACTTCTCACGACGCATGTCGGATCGAGGCCTGAGCCTCGAGGTCACCGAGGACGCGATCAACAGCTTGGCTGATGCGGGATGGGATCCACAGTTTGGTGCTCGTCCCCTCAAGCGCGTCATGCAGAAGCAACTGGAAAACGCGATTGCAACCCGGATCCTCTCGGGAGCTATTCAGCCAGGGGACGTGGTCCGTGTCGACCATGTTGATGGAGACTACACCTTCGGAATTTCGCGTTCCCCAGCGGCCACACCTCAGCCTGAGGCCTCCCCGGTAGCCACCTCGTAGGGACGCATCACATCAAATGCCTCCCGCTCGTACAATCGCGACCATGCGATGTCTCTTACTGCTCGTCGTGTTGGTACTCGTTGGTTGTGCAACAAATCCTCCATTCACACCTGCGGA
>JAYZAT010000033.1:0-7549 GCA_036339555.1 Planctomycetota bacterium | reverse complement strand
TGAGTGCCAGCTCGTTGAACATTGCCCAGATCATGGGCCGAAACAATAACAGCCAGTCGGTCGATGCTGGTTTCAACCAGACTCGATTCAATGTCCTGATCAAGGGCACTTGGCAACCGACGCCATGTGAAACCGAGGACTTTGAAAGAACTCTCGATGGAACGGAGGTGCCCGTCAACTGATACTTCGTACCCTGGCAGACGGACAGGCCACGCACGCCAAGGCATTACGGCCTATCCCGAAGCTTCTACATCACGACACCCTCGGTGCTTTCCAGAAGGCACGGATCACCGAAGGCGTCCAAGTCCACCGCCGCCGGATCGACTCATCCTGATCCGGCGGCGGTGGATGCGGGGTGGGATCCAGGCATCAATAATGGACTGGCTGGGCTAGCCCGGGATGCTGGGGATCCGCCTTGAGGAGCCTATTTATGTTGATTAAAATGGACCCGTAAACCCTTGTGAAATAACATCTAACGACATCGATTGGCTCCCGGACCTCTGCAATTGATCTTTGCAGCACACAGGCCTGAACGGAGTCCATAGCTTTGGGGAGCCCGGTGGACCGCGTATCGGTACCGGCCGGGGCGTGGGGTGAACTCATGAGAGGAGACATCACGTAACGGGGAACCCAGATCATGTTATTCAGATCGTCTCTCTTCTTCGTGGCCGCTTTGGCCATCTGTCCGACATTCCAATCCGCAAGCTACGCCGACTGCCCGTTGGGCGAAATTCAGGACTGCAACGGGAACTGTGCACCGGCCGAATGGGTCGGTGATGGCCTCTGCGATGATGGTAGTTTCGCCAACAACAGTGGCGACCCTATCTTCTTCAACTGCTCCGAGTTCGACTGCGACGGCGGCGACTGTGCCCCCGACGACTGTTCGGATGGTGAGGCTGCTCCAGGAGCCTGCTGCATCGGATCCTCCACATGCGAGGACATCACCGCCGAGCAGTGCGCCACCCTCGGTGGACTGTACCTTGGTGATGGCGTCAGTTGCCTCACCAACGTCTGCCCGGAGACTAGCGCTGGGGCCTGTTGTATTGGTACGGCCTGCTTGAAAATCCCCGAGGCGGCCTGCGCCGAACTCGGGGCGACCTTCCTGGCCGAACTCGACTGCGCAGATGCCAGTTGCGAAGTGGACCTGGGCATCTGCTGCCTTCCCGGCAGTGTCTGCCTGGAGATTTCGCCCAGCGACTGTGAAATGCTCCAGGGCCGTTTTATTCACGACACAACCGGTCTTGGATGCGCCCGTAATGACATTCCCTGCGTTGGCGGCCCACCGTGCCCGGAGGGTCATGTGTCCGACTGCAATGGGAACTGCTTCCCTGAGGCCTGGCTCGGCAACGGTACTTGCGACAATCACGAGCAGTATCTCGGCAGGTCCATTGACCTGGGCTGCGCTGAAACTGGATTTGATCTCGGCGATTGCGGCAACCCGGTCACGCTGGGCGCCTGCTGCCTTCACATTGGCTGCCTGGGTCTCTCCCATGAGGATTGCCTGGCCTCTGGCGGTCAGTTCCTTGGAACAGAAGTCGACTGCTTTGACCTGCCTTGTGGTCCCACGCTACAGGGCGACTTCAACAACAACAAGGAAATCGACATCGAGGATCTCCTGGCCACCATCTCAGGATACGGTCTGTGCGATCCCGATTCTCCGCTTCCCTGCAATGGTGACTCGAACCTCGACGGAAACGTCGATATCAACGACATCCTGGAAACGATCAGCAGGTGGTCAACCAGCCTTCCCTTCGCCGTCCGGGAAGAGGTCGTCATCTACCTTGACGATAATGGCGAAGCCCAGGTCCCGGACTTCAGCCAGATTCCCTCCGAGTACATCCAGGCGATGCCCGGCGAGGTCGTACTGACCGACCAGCAGCCGCCGGCTCACACCACGGTCTACAGCGCCGGTGACGTCCCGGGTTCTGTCGTGATCGAACGATTCGGCGAGACCTACCAGCGTGAGGTCCTGTTCCGAGTCGAGGACAACTTCCCCCCCAGGATCGAGCCGCGCTTTGAGTATGTCGAGAATGGTGCCACGTGCTACGACACCGTTGCAGGTGTTCCCGAGATCGATGGCGAGCAAACCATCATCCGAACCTGCAGCCCCGTGCGCCTCCTGCCCGATGCGTTCGACAATGCCGATCCCCATCCCCTGTTGCGGGTGTACGTCGGCGACACGGAAGTCAATCCCGGCTACGAGATTGATATTCCCGGGCACCACGTCATTCGATACCTGGCCGAGGATGAACACGGCAACAAGTCCGATCGTGTCACGTTCCTTGAGCTGAATCCCATCCCGCTGATGAAGGGCGAAGCCGCCGTAACACAGGTTGAGTGTGCGTACGATCCCGTTTCCGAGACCACGGATTTCGATCTGACTCTCGCCGTTCTGCCGGCCACGCTTGGGACGTCCATCTCCGATCTGACGCTCTCGAGCGCGACCTTGATCCTGACGGACGAGTACGGTTCTCCTGTGGATCTTGACAACGATGACGTGCTTCGGATCTCCGGTTCCCACGATTTCGAGGGCAACTACTCTCCCGAGACGACCGAGGCCTCATTCCAGGACGGCTGGTGGCAGTTGCGTTTCCGCAGCAGCGATCCGATGACGGGCGAGTTCTACAGCCTGGCCGACTGCCCGGTGTACGGTGAATTCGTCGCCACGGTCCGAGCCGGTGAGCCGGACGAGTTTGAAATCTCCGCCCGGTTCCCGATCACGGCCGTTTCTCCCGCCGACTACGTCGCCTACCAGGACGGCTTTGATGGGGACGAAGAGGATCATGACCCGGAACCCGAGACTGCAAGCTGCAAATGCAGTTTCAAGAGCAAGTGGATTCGCCAGCGGTTCCTGCAGAGGCCCCTTGATCAGCGAGTCAATGGACAGGATCCCAGTTGGCTCGAACGCTACGCCGGTCTGTCGCCGTTCGACTGGCAGGATGAAATGCGTGGAATGGAGGGCTCTGGACGTTCCAATATCAGCGCTGGCAGTCAAACGGCCATCTCAACCTATGGGTACTTCAGGGTCTGGAACGATGGTCATCGACGGCATTGCAAGTCCGAGTTCGCGGTCGAATCACGTCTTCGCGTCAAAAACAAGTTCTTCCTGTCGCCGGCACCGCGCGGTCTCGGCAGGAGTTTCGTCCAGGTGGGTGGCCTGCTTGCGGTCGATACCTCGCTCGGTGGTGCCGCTGCCGCCAAGGCCGCCGGCATGACACGATGGAACTACACACCGAACCAGATCGGCCTATCGGAATCCCTGCCTGTCCTCCGAATCCAGAATCGTGGCGGCAGTTTTTCAATGGTCAGGGAGAGTCTTCTGTTCGAAAATGAACCTGCCCTGGTACAGGGTGTGCATGAGCAGTCTGACTCTGACTCCGAGACCGTCCCTGCCACCGAAGCCCGCCGGCTGGATGTCGGCGTATCCGTAAGCTCGATTGCCGTCGCCCAACTCCATGGCGGGTCAGGAGTACGTAACCAGCAGGACGGCCGTGGCTTCTTCAAGAGGGATCGCCTCAAGGTCACGATCGAGGGCAGGTGGCTTGCAACGGAATGCGAGACCGTTGACTTTGACAGGATCCTCGATGGCACGGAGGTCGATTCGGACTGACCTCATCACAACACGGCCGACGGGCATGATCGGGGCGTGCCCGGAAGCCTGCCAAAGGCATCCCACCTCAATGGAACTCGATCCAGAGTTCCGAAACCCGTGGGAGTTCAAATCACCGCCGCCGGATCGACTCATCCTGATCCGGCGGCGGTGTCATTGACGGGAGGTTGTCGTCCAATTTTGGCAGATTTAAGACATTTCAGGTCTTCAGGAGATTCATTGACGAGACCATGTGGATTGGTCGCTTCCCGTTGCGGGCTGTGACTGTGAGGCGATCGGTGCTGAACAACTGTCCAGTCCGTGGTCGCTGGCCGAATGCCAAGAGGGAGAGAAGAATGTCGTATGCGCATACCCGAGTCGCGTTAGTCGCGCTGCTTGCGATGCTCTTCACCGCAGCCTCAAGCTACGCTGATTGCCCGGCAGGTGAAATCGAAGACTGCAACGGTCATTGTGCCCCGGCTGACTGGGTCGGTGATGGCCTCTGCGATGACGGAAGCTTCAGCAACAACGGCATCCCGATCTTCTTCAACTGCCCCGAGTTTGAGTGCGACGGCGGCGATTGCGAAACTGACAACTGTTCCGGTGGTGATCCGGTATCCGGCGCCTGTTGCCTCAACGGGGAGTGTGCCGACACGCTGGACGAAGCCGAATGCGCATTCACCGGAGGGAGTTACTTCGAAGGTGAAGGGTGCGAGATCTCCATCTGTGTGATCGGCGCCTGCTGCATCGGTACTGACTGCACTGATGGTCTTACATTGATCGAATGCACGGCCGGAGGGACTGGTCAGTTCATGGGTGGTGGCTCGACCTGTGACACAGTCTTCTGCGGACCCACGGGGGCCTGCTGCTTCGATACAGAATGTTTCCCCATGACAAACCAGGCGTGTATCGATCTCAAGGGGGACTACCAGGGCGACAACTCGACCTGCCTGCCCAATCCCTGTGGCCCCTTCGGGGCGTGTTGCTTCCAGACGACCTGCAGCAATTTCAGTATCGAAGAGGATACCTGTGTGGACCTTGGTGGTCGCTTCATGGGCATCGGAACCCTCTGTTCCGAGATCACCTGTCCCGGTGCCTGCTGTCTCGACGACGACTGCACTGATGACCTCCTGCCCACCGAATGCGTTGGTGATTTCCTCGGACAGTTCACGGATTGTGAACCGGGAATCTGCGCTACGATCGGCGCCTGTTGCCTGGCCGATGGCGGATGCCTCGACAACGTCCTCCCAATATCCTGTGAGATCGCCGGCGGCCGCTTCCAGGGAACTGATGTCGTATGCCTGTCGATTGGCTGTGAGCCATTCGGTGCCTGTTGCGTCGGCTTTGAATGCCTGAATGACAAGACTCATGCCGAGTGTACGGCCCTCAATGGATCGTATCGGGGAGACGATGTTTCCTGCGCTGGGATCGATTGCTCTGTGGGCCTCTGCTGCCTTCCGGATGATTGCGCAGATGGCATGTCATTCGACGAGTGCAACCTGATCGGTGGCACCTTTGCTGGAGGGGCCACATGTGAATCTGCCGAGTGTGCTGTGGATCCAACGTGTCCCGACCTCAATGGCGATGGTGCGGTAGAAATCACGGATCTGCTCACGGTCCTCGACCAGTGGGGACAGAACGGATCTTCGGCTGACATCGATGATGATGGTTCAGTCGGAATCGGAGACCTGCTCATGCTGCTGGATTTCTGGGGAATCTGCTGAGCTCAGTCGCAGTTCCCATACCCGGACAGCACGGCCAGGATATCGTCAACGCCGACGATTCCGTCACCGTCAACATCCTCTTCACAGCCTTCGCAGAAGCCCCACGCAGCGATCGTCGCCAGGATGTCATTGACATCAACAACACCATCACCGGTGACATCACCGAGACAGTCATCACACTCCATCTGTGACGTGTTACCGCCCAGATCTGTGAAGAGCCCATCGAAATCACCCGGCAGGCTGCCACAGAAACTTGAGTCCAGGATGGTCGCATTGGGGCTGTCCTGGAAACCCGCAGCCCCACCACCGATGGTGGCCACGTTGTTCTTGAAGACACAGAAGTCCACGGAAGGCGCACTGGCACGGGAATGGAATCCCCCACCATATTCACCTGCCGAATTTCCTTCGAAGACGCAGTCATACAACTCGGCATTGCTTGGGAAGTAGGGATCGAGGTTGCCCGGGCAGGCGAGTCCGCCGCCGTTGCGCCCGGCCTGGTTGCCGACGAAGGTACACCCCGTCACGGTCGGATGGCAATCATAGGCATTAGACATGCCTGCCCCATCACCATTGACAACGTTGCCCTCAAAATGACAGTTGGTAATGATTGGATAGCAAGGCCCACCACCATTGCCAACACCGTAATTGCAGATACCCCCACCGCTGCCGAGGGGGTTATTGAGTTGCATGTTGTTCAAGAAGTTGCACTCGGTGATCGTTGGGCTGCTCCGGGAACGATTGAAGATGCCACCGCCCACGTTGTAAGTCGTATTGGACTCGAAGGTGCAATTCGTGATCGTTGGATCACAGTCGACCGTGTTGGTCATACCCGCACCCCAGTTGGCCGTGTTGTCTTGAAAATGACAATCAATGATTTCCGGGCTGGAGGACTCCAGGTTGTAGATACCACCACCGTGGCCCTCGGACACATTCCCGGTGAAATGACAGTTCTCGATCCTGGGATTGGCTCCACGGTTATAGATGCCTGCGCCGCCCCAGCATGTATTCGAAGTGATCAAGCAGTTTCGGATCGTCGGTGAAGCACTCCGAATGAAAATCCCGCCTCCACAAGGAACCGTACCGAAAATCGGATCCTGCACAATCGTTCCAGACCCCTGACCAATTCGGAACCCGTCGAGAACGCTACCGGATCCCTCCTCGGAATCAAACGTCACGACCGAAAGAGGAGTGCCCGTTCCATCGATGGTTGTCGCCGTGGGATCAACACTCTTGACGACTACAGCCTTGCCAAGGAAGTTAATCGCGCCGTTGTACAATCCCGGGTACACGACGATTTCGTCACCACTGGATGCGGCTTCGATCGCTGGCTGGATGCTTGTGAAATCTGCACCAGGCAGATCACTTCCATCGTCATCAACGGTCCAGGTTGCGCCCCAGGCCGTGGAGCCGATCAGCGTCAGCGTGAACAAGGCGGTCAGGTTGGCCATCGGTTCTCCCTCTCCGGTTCTCTCCAGCCTACAGCCTCCAACCGCTTGGGATGCCTGGAACCTGGCTACTTCAGGCCCTTTCCCTCTTCAGGCAACCAGCAAGCAGGCTAGTATTGGGCCACCGGAGTCCTCCATGCGACGACTACAGAACCTGCTGCTTGTCCTGCTCCTCTTGGTCCTCCCGATGCCCTTGGCCTCGGGACTGTTCGACACTGCTGTCATGGCTTGGGCGTCGACTGCCGACGCGGCAGAAGATGAGCCTGATGAAGACGATCAGGATGAGGAACTGGGACCGGAACTTGAGGAACTTGGCAACGCCCTCAAGGCTGCCGTGATCAGTGGGAACATGACAGAGAAAGAAGGCTGGGCCATCTGGCATACGGCGGTCGCCGAGGCCAAGGGTGAAGACGTTCACAAGGATGAGTGGGAGAAGAAGAAGGAACAAGACGAGGAATATGATGACACCAATGGATGGCATCGCATTGGTCGCCTCGTCCCTCCCGATCCTGCGGAACCCGCCATGCTCCTGGAGCCCGAGTTCCTTCCTCGTGATGTTCAATTGCTCAGCAACTGGCTGAACCTGGACAAGCAGCGAACCATCATCGTTGAGATGATTATCCGGGACTATGGAAATTCTTTCGAGGCCGTGACCGCTGGCCTCGCCCCTGCAATCCGTAGTTATAAGCAAGCTGAAGCCGCCAGAGAACGACTCCAAATGCTGGAGCATCTCGAAAACGATGTGCTCCAGCGAGAAGTCGACATGGATTCTGCTGCCAAGACCATTGAAC
>JAYZAT010000032.1:0-10356 GCA_036339555.1 Planctomycetota bacterium | reverse complement strand
CTGTGACCCTCCAGCATCATGGTGAAAGTGAAACACAACAGGTTTCTTGGTTGCTTGGCTGTGATGGTGGGCATTCGATCGTACGGAAACACCTGGGCCTGTCTTTTCCAGGTGAAACGATGGACCGACGTTGGTTGTTAGCAGATATCGGCATCGAAGAATCAATACCGATGGATGAACTTCGCGTCGAGACAGCCCCTCAAGGCGCTGTGGCTTGTTTCCCGATCAGCTCCCATCGTTGGCGTGTCATCTGTGATGCCGGCCCCATTGAGGAAGGTGCTGAGCCTCAGCCGGTCACTCTCGAGCAAATCCAGGAGATCATGCGCGAACGCACTTCCTGGGGTTGGACAATCCGGGAAGCGTTCTGGCTGACCGAATTCCATGTCAACGAACGACAGGTCGAGCAGTACCGGCATGGCCGGGTCTTTTTGGCGGGTGATGCTGCCCATGTTCACAGCCCCGCGGGGGGGCAAGGCATGAATACCGGGATGCAGGATGCCATCAACCTCGCCTGGAAACTGGCCATGGTCCAAGGTGGCCAGGCACCTGAGGCCTTGCTGGATACTTACCAAGCCGAACGGCACCCCATCGGCGCGATGGTGGTCAAGGGCAGCGCTACGCTCATCCGGAATGCAACTCGAACCAGTCGAATGGCACGAGGTGTTCGTTCATTTCTGATTCCCCTGGCTACTTCTATTGGTCCGGTCCGTCGGAAGCTCGTTGGGATGCTCACCGAGGACAACGTGACCTACCGGGATGGGCCGCTGGCAGGTATCCGTCGAAGTCATGTTTCCCATGGACCAGGCGATGGTTTCCCCGATCGATTCATTTCCATGAATGGCCAGGAGATGTCCAGCACGCACTTGTTACGAAACGCAGGGCCCACAGTCGTTGTCTTTGGTGATGACCAGGATCTCTCAGGCCTGACGTTTGGCTTTGATGGCAAGGGCATGCCCGTCGTTAAGAAGCGAGTTGGTTCAGGTGGAGATGCCGAAGATTCCGAAGGAGTCCTGGCGCGAACACTGGGCCTTCATGATGGAGGGCTGGTCCTTGTACGGCCCGACGGTGTCATCGCTGCGGTCGGGCAAGAGGCCGGGGAATTACAAGCCTGGTGTCAAGACAGACTTCTATCCGAGGTCATGGCACCCTGAACTGCCCCAAACTGCCTCGCACATTTCATGAACGCACCAAGAGGTATGGCATCATCCCCCTGTTGCCACGGTCGGGTTGGAGCGCTGCCAAAGAGCAGCGCTCTAACCAGAACGCCACTTGCACAGGTATCGCGCACAATGGTCGTGTTGCTCACCAAGGTGCCTATACTTCGAACATGTTTCCCACAGGTACCAACCAAGATCTCGTGCCTCGGCCCCTGCCAGAGCGTCTCATGCGGCATTTGCACCCACGTGTACGACGTCGCCCCCTTCGCTGGATGCCTATTGGACAGAAGTCTCTAGAATGGTCGCTTCAGGAGAAACCCCTATGCGACTATTCGCCCAAGCAGCCCCCGTCCTAGCCTGTACAGCCATTGGCCTCACGAGCCTGGGATGTCAGCCACTCTCGACCAAGGACCTGGGGCAGCAGGAAAACGCCATCCAGGCGGAAGGGCAATTGGCCATGCAGGAGCAGTCTGGCTCGGTGGGCAATCCTGCCTATGCCGAGGCGGAGCCCAATGTGAACTTGGTGAAGGATCCATTTGATCCTGATCCATTCGTCGCCAATCGGACCCAGGAACTCACCAGTCGCGAAGTGGAAAGCGATGAGGTTCCAGGTGAGGTCGGTGAGGGTATCGGAACCGATCCGGTCGAGGTCGACCCTTCCGGCAATATCGGCCAGCCCTAGGTTCATCAATCAGTTCAGTCAGTTCTACCAGAGTCGTGCTGCGCCTCGGACGCCACTGCTGTCGCCGTGCTTGGCGGGGACGATGGCGGTCGATACAACATCACTGAACACCCATTGGGGGAGCCGGTGGGGGATCTCACGATAGATTGCTTCGACACGGTTCAACCCGCCACCGATCACGATCACATTTGGATCAATGAGATCGATGACAACCGCAAGACTACGGGCCAGTTGATCCAACCATCGCTCCAGCAACTCGGGTGCATCCTGCTCCATATCAGTCGCCATCGCGAGGCCGATGCCACGTCTGCGTGCCTCGACTTCAACGGCAGGCCCGCCGAGATACGTTTCAATGCATCCTTGACGCCCGCAGTAGCAGGACTCACCAGGACGTTCCTCGTCATTGGGCCAAGGCAGGGGCATGTGACCCCATTCGCCAGCAACAGCGTTGTGCCCCTCGACCAGTTGGCCCCGTACGACGACGCCTCCACCCACGCCGGTTCCCAGGATCACACCGAAGACGATCTCAGCATCCGCTGCGGCACCATCGACCGCTTCGCTTAGGGCCAAGCAGTTGGCATCGTTGGCCATCTTGACGGGCCGTTGAAGGTGTTCCTCGAGATCCTTGTGCAAGGCCTGGTTGTTCAGGCAGATCGAATTGGCATTTCGCATCAGGCCCGTGGCTGGGGAAAGGCTCCCGGGAACGCCGATGCCCAGCGGCAGCGGGTCAAGCCCATGTTCGGATTCGATGCCCAAGACGAGGTCCCGGATCGCATCAAGCGTTCCCGTGTAATCCCCGCCTGGTGTCGGGACGCGCGTGCGCGATACCAGCTCACCAGAAGGGGCAAGGAGGGCGGCCTCGATCTTGGTCCCGCCCAGGTCGGCGCCCAGTCGGTAGTCGGTGTTCATGCCGGGAAGTGTAGCGGAGCCTGCGGTCAACTCCAGTTGCCGATGACCAACAGGACATCCTCGATATCAACGGACCAGTCACCATTGAGATCGCCATTGGGTCCCATGGTGCCCCAGTTGTCCAACACCATCAGCAGGTCTGCAATATCGATCTTGCCATCGCCATTGGCATCGCCGGCATACGGGATGCAGTCGCTCCAGAGGGTTCCCATGCCATAGGAATACCACCAGTTGCCGAAGGCGCTGCCGACACGAAGGAGGTAGGTATTGCCTTGTTCGATCTCTGCTGTCAGGAAGGATGCCTGGCCCGGAAGGCCTGGGGCATCACATGCATCATCACTGCAGGCCATCAGGATCAGCTCGTCGCAGGTGCCCCGGTACAGAACGAGGTCAGAATCGTGATCGACGTTGCCGCAGTTGTCGATGGTCAGTACGCCGGAATGTGGCGCGGTGAATGTGTACCAGATGTCATGGGATGTCGATCCATTGTCCCAGCCATTTTCACAGACAGGGTGGTCAGGCCCAGTTGAAGTCGCCCCCGTATTGTCATAGCTCAACCAATCATTCAATGGCAACGGGTAGGCATCCTGGCAATCGTCATTTGGTGGTGCCAGGGATATGTGTAAGGTTCCATTGCCTCGGTCATCGACCCCAAAGCCTCCGACGCGAATCATTACCTCGTCGCCGAAGTACAGCATCGTTTGAGCTGTGCTCCGGTAGTCCGGTTCATTGCCACAATCATGTTCGTTGTCATCATCGTTGCAGGCCAAGAGCGTGAGATCGCCACAGGTGCCTTCGTAGATCACGATGTCCGTGTCATAGTTGGCAGTGCCCCCGAGTTCCTCGCAGGTTGAGACTGTGAACATGCCTGCACGGGGCGCCTGGTACCGGAACCAGATGTCGTTATACGTTTGTCCATTCCATTGACATTCGTCGTGGGCTTCGCCGTCAGTCGTGGCCTGGTTTGTATCAAACGAATAGAGGCCGAGATCAAGCTCCAGGGCATCTGAACACTCGTCATTGATTGAGGTCACCTCGAGGTTTAACTCCCCGTCGCCCCAATCTTCCTCGAAGTGTCCTCCGATACGAATCCAGATGGGCGTCAAGCCATTGATTTCGACATCAACGGTACTCCGCCATCCGCCCGCCTGGTTGCCACAGGGATTGTCCCAATCATCGTCATTACATCCAAGGAGCAGGAGGCCTGTGCACCAATGTCCTTGATAGACAGTGATCGAGGTATCAAAGTTCGCACTTCCACCGAGTTGCTCACACGTTGTTGCACGCAGTCGGGAATTGTTGGACGTTGGCGTGTACCTGAACCAGATGTCGTTGTAGGGGCCGACGTACTTGCACTCTGGATGGTCGTCTCCATCCGTGTGAGATCCGATGGTGCTGAAGGGGATGATCCCAGGGGCGACATCAATGGCGGCTTCACAATCATCTGCTTGTGCACTTTGAACAATCGCGATCGTCAAGTAGGACGAATGGCTGTCATTGCCAGTATCCAGGTCACCAGTAACATGCGAGATGGCTCCCACGAAGTACACCCCAGGCGGGCAATCATTGGGGATGTTCACGGCTCCGGAAACGAATTCCGCCGTCTCCGACTCGTGCGTGCCTGACTGGATTTGGCCGATCAACAGGTCGTTCTCAGTGATGATCTGGTTGGTCGAGAGGCGAATATCAATGGGGTAGGGGCCTGTCGACTCTGCGCCCTGGTTAAACAGGTTGCACTCGATGTTCAACGGGTCTCCCTGTGTCAGCAGGAAGTCATCCGGCAATACACTCGTCGGATAGATATCCGGACCTCCAGTCACCTGAATGCGTTGGGCATCCCATCCACTAGTTTCATTGTTCGAATCATCGCTATCTGATCCGTGCGAGATGAGTGCTCCTATCCAATAATCCCCAGTGGGCGTATTGACCGGGATCGTGATGGGGCCGGATGTGATCCACTCCCATCCAACCGCCGGGAAGTTTGCCTGGAATTCTCTGAGGTCCAACTGCGTGTCTTGGTAACTGATGACATCATTTGAGGACAGCAAGACGTGATAGGTCCAGTAGCCCTGTTCGCTCGCATTGGTTGGATTGCAGGCGAAGAATTCAGACCAGGGCAGTTCCTGTCCAGCGGTGACCGCTTCATCGCAGCGAAAAGTCAACGCATGAAGGTCGAAATCGCTGCCCCGTGTTGATGCAATCACTTCCTCGATGAACTCACCGAAGTCGTAATCGATTCGAACATAGTCCGCCGTATTGAAGAAGGTGTCCCGATGAGAAGCAATGGCAGTTGCCATCCACTCATCGTCCTGCGTGATCGCGACGCTGCCACTCATGCCTTTCCAGAGTCGATCAAAGCACCCGCTGCCGTGATCAAAATCGACTTCCCATTCACCCCAGAGGATTTCACAGTCATCGAAGCTGCCGTCCCAGACGTACATGTCATTGCCGTTGTGCAACGGGCCTCCGCCATCACAGTCTTCCCCGGGGTAGCTGAAATTCGTGTAGGAGTGGTCGTAGATGTAATCGCAGTCCACCCCGGACTGCCACCCGGGCCAGCCGGTGAGCATGCCAACCGGCCTGTCAAGGATGATGAGGGCCACGTCATAGTCGATGTCCTCATCCTCGACGTAATCACCTGTTGCGTAGTAAAAGCCAGATGTCGTCTCGCCCCACGGCACGTCGCCCTGTTGAGCGCCGGGCTGGACGATGACTTCGAAAATCCAATCATCCAGGCCATCGTGTTCATAGACACAGTGTGCCGCGGTCAGGACGATCTGGGGGTCGATGAGAATTCCAGAACAACCACCCAGGTTGCTGCCCGGGGTTTCCCGAGTCCGAAGTTTGCAGGCTGAGCGGGCTGGAAATGTGAGATAGTCATCGACGAGGGTCATGTTCCCAAACCCTCGAGGCAGAACGGTATCCCGGCCACCATCAGGACCACGCCATTGGGGTCTCCGGACGAGTTGGTTGAGTCCGCTTGGCCTGCGAACAAGTTCATCATGCTTCCCTGTGCGGACATCGTATTTCAGGAATCGGTTGGATGATGAATGTGCACGGGGGACATCCTGGCCATCGTCATCGATATTGGGGCGGGTCAGTCCAACTGGGTCCTGCGTCATTGGTGCGGGCGGAGCCTGATCCGGGTCACCAGGACCGAAGATCGGGTACTGGTCATCTGCAATCGAAGTGGATTCGATTGGACGACGGGGGCCTTCAGGCGGTTGGGGGTTTTCAGCTTGCAGGACAGCGACCGGTCCCAAAAGGAACAGGCCAAGTTGGACGCATGCAAAATGAGTGGTACCCCAGCCCATTGGCACCCCTTTTCCAATGTCTTGAATGTATCTCTTCATGTCGCTGATTACTGAGGAAACCACCAAGATTTGATCATCAAGCCCGTCTGATAGGAGAAAGGGGCATTCTGTTGCCCGCCCTGTGGGCTCCCGGTACCATTCGCGGCTCGCCAGGCCCCGTCGTCTAGCGGCTAGGACGTGAGGTTCTCATCCTCAAAACGGGAGTTCGATTCTCCCCGGGGTCATTCGGAGAAGGAAGGCAGGGGCCGGTCCCACGGGGCCGGCTCCTGGCCATTTTGGGGGCACTCACGCGAATCGCTAATCCTCAGAAGAGATGAAGCGATTCTTACCATCGAGATAGTCCTCTTCAGCTGGCAACTCGTCTACGCCCAGGTCAACGGGTTTGTAGCCACCTTGTGACCGGTAGTAGAGCATCAGCAGCACATAACAGATTGCCATGAAGATGGGTGGTATCGCGGCGAGTTCAAGCGCACTCATCTTGCCTTCTTCCTGAAGTTCGACAATGGCGGCATGCGCCTCGGGATTCTGGCTTTCGAGTGCCGCGAATCGATCCTGATCGATCTTTTGATACGTGCCGAAGACACTGGTTTGTAAGTCTTCGTTGAGGACCATGTGGCCTCCAAGTCCTTCCCCTGGATCAGAAGCGGCAATCTGTGCATGGATCTGGTTGTCCTGGAGATTGCCCAGTAGTGGGGCACCGATGATGCCCACGCCCAGCATGCCGACCCCTGCGATGGCATTGAGCGTCAAGGCGCCGCCCCGTGGGAACTGTTCAGCCACAACACCCAGGGTGCAAGGCCAGAAGAAGGTTTGGCCAATTCCGTAGATCGTGGCAGCAATGATGATCCAGGCAAATGTTTCACCAGAGAGATTGGCTAAGCCATAGATGCCTACGGCGGCGAAGATTGAACTGACCGCCAGAATGCCCAGGGGTCCCAGGCCTCGAACCAAGGGGCCAATGCAGAAACGCAGAACCATCATGATGAAGGCGGTGTAGACAAGGATCCAGAGACCATTGATCTCCCATTCATTGGTGATGGGGGCCATCAGTGCCTTGATCCAACTGTCGGTACCTAACTCGGTGGTCGCCAGTGGAATCATGATCAGCAAGAGCAAGATGAAAATGCCACGACCGAAGGTCAGCACGTACATCCCGTAACAAACACAGACAAAGAGAATGATGTCGCCCTGGAGCCAGGTAGCGATCCCGAAGACACGCCCGATTTCCGCAACAATCAAGGCTGTCACAATCAAACAGCCAAAGATGCCCGCTTCTTGGAGCATCGCGCGGTACGAAACGCCCGCGGCGACCCGTTCGCTGACGGGGAAGCGACAAGTGATGAGCATCAATCCGTACACGATGACAGGAATCAAGATCAAGCCAATCTGCCACATCCAGGAGTCCTGGGCTTCCGCTTGGACCAAGGCCAGGTCGTCGGCCGCCCACTCGACCCCAGTCGAGGGATTCATCTCGGGAACCTGAGTGATCCAGCCGACGAAGATTGCCAGGAAGCCAGCCAGAACCAATCCTCCGGGCCATCCGGCGTGCAAGATTGTCAGCCACTTGGTCTTGTTGCGATGGTAGATCGACGCAATCACAGGATTGATGACTGCTTCTACAGTGCCATTTCCAAGCGCACCGATGAAGGTGCCGATCCAAAGGCCCCAATAGCCTTCGGCCGTCAGGAGGAGGACCACTTGCAGGATGTGACACACACACGCGAACCACAGGGCGATCGTGTAGCCAATTCGATCGATGATCAGAGAGAAGAGGACGATGCTGATGGCGAAGGGCCACAGTCCAACACCGAAGATCTCACCCTTTTGGGTTTCTGACAGATTGAACTGAACCTGCCAGGTGTCCATCACATTGACGCGCACCATGAAGCCAAAGGCTGTGGCAATCAGCGCAATGAAGCAGGTGGCAAAGATGTAGGGATTGGAGGAAACACCGGATTGTTTAGAACCCAGGGCGGGGGGTGATGCAGCACTCACAGTGGTCTCCTCTTGTCGTGGCCAATTCGTCAGTCGGCGAGCATACGCGGTACTCAGTGGGTCTGCTGGACAACATGAGCGGCGGTTGGATTCTCGATATCAACAAGCATGAGATCCTCGCCGCAGATGACTGGCCCGTCATAATCCGCCCGCACCATCTCGAGGAGGGTCGCCTCATCGAATCTCGTCGGGACGAAGTGCGTGAGGATCAGGCACTTGGCTTCTGCTTCGGTGGCAATGCGGCCGACTTGTTCAGCGGTCGCGTGATAGGAGGCCACTTGGTCGATGGTCTCCTGGGTTCGCACGCCTTCACTTGGATGGAGTTCGTGCTTGAGCAGAACATCATGAACGAGGACATCGCACCCCATGGATGCCTCGATCAAGGTCTCACAGGGACCAGTATCCCCACTCAGTACGAGTAGTCGGTCGTCCTCGCGGAAGGAGTATCCCAGTGCGGGAGTCATGGGACGATGGTCGACCTCAAAGGCTTCGATCAGCAAATTGCCAAGTTCCATCTCGGCCCCGTGACCGATCTCGTTGATCTCTACGTCCAAACCATCCACGGATGGTCGCTTCTCATGCATCACGCGACGTTCCAACTCGGGTCTCCAGACTTCAAGCAGTGCCCCGACAAACTCCTGGGTACCTGCCGGGCCAACAACCTGGAGGCCACGATCTCGCCCTTGGTGCCAGGATGAAATCACCAGTTGAAACAGGTCGACGACATGATCGGAGTGCAAGTGAGTGAGGAGGAGCAGGTCGATCTCGGCGCCCGGTGTGCCGGCTGAGACCAGACGCTGGGTGACTCCCGAGCCACAATCCACCAGGAGTCGAGCACCATCCTTGGATCGCACCAGGGCGGCTGGACCCAATCGATCTGGGTCAACGGCAGGGCATCCGGTCCCGAGGAGGTGCAGTTCCATGCGGAGGGCATGCTACCCGTCCTGCAAGACTCCCGCGAGATTCTGGACAACCAGGTGGGTCGACCAGAGACGATCGGATTCGGTTGCCGAACCCAGGTGTGGCAGGGCCAGGACATTGGGTAATTCGAGGAATTCAGGCCTCACGTTTGGCTCGTTCTCAAAAACATCGAGCCCTGCGGCAAAGATCGTCTTATTGCGGAGGGCTTCGATCAGGGCCTCTTCATCCACGATGGGACCCCGGGCTGTATTCACCAGCACGGCGGTTGGTTTCATCATGGCCAGTCGTTGAGCATTGATGAGGTGATGGGTCGCTTCGGACAAGGGCACATGGAGCGAGACAAAGTCGGCTTCACGCAAGCCTTCATCGGGCTCGACTCGCACGGCATGAATCGGTGGTTCTTC
The DNA here is from genome assembly GCA_036339555.1 of Planctomycetota bacterium. Taxonomy (GTDB): domain Bacteria; phylum Planctomycetota; class Phycisphaerae; order Phycisphaerales; family SM1A02; genus UBA1668. The sequence continues at coordinate 974 of JAYZAT010000032.1, read as the reverse complement.
AAGGTTTGGCTTATTCGAGTTGGCAACGTAGAGCACCCGCATGTTCCACCCGATCGAGCGGCGTGCAACCGCGGCTCCAATGCGGCCGGCCCCCACGATCAGGAGTGTTGCGCCAATCATCCGCTGTCCAAGCAGGAGATCGGTGGCAAAGCCAGCCCAGGCACCGTCCTTCATGAGCTGTTCACCCTCGCGAACACGTCGAGCAGCGCCCATCAGTAACAGCCATGCGATATCGGCAGTTGGCTCAAGAACCGGATCCGGTGTGTTGCATACTGTGATGTTCCGTTGCTTAGCGGCCGGAAGATCAATATTGTCCAAGCCAACTGCGTGGTTACTGATGACCTGCAGTTGATCACCGGCAATATCCATCAGCGAGGCGGTAATGGGCACATGGGGGAGGGCTACCAGGCCACTTGCCCCGCGCACGGCTTCGTGGAGTTCATCTTCATCAACCGCGGGGGCATCCGGGAGATTGATGATCTCGATGGCGCCTAGTTCAGCCGCGTGAATGAGGTCGGGCATCTGTGGGAAGACGCGCCCGAGGATGACGATCTTTCGGGGCTTGCTCATGGACAGGTGAATATAACGAGAATAAGAACCGCCCCCACGACTTGTGTCGAGTCGCGGGGGCGGTTGGAGGGGAGAAGACGGGTTGATCGAGCTGCTTTGGTAGAGATCCTTCTTGTTGTCCTGCTGCTCAAGCAGCCTTGATCTCTCAGCAGAAAGGCAAAGCCAAGTCGAATTTGAAACCACCCAGGCGGAATCGCCTCAGGGGATCAACAACGAGGGCCATCTCACGGCCACCACGTGCCCTTTCCAGGAACCATGTCCTTGGCTGGTGCCTTGTCCTGGAACAAGTCAGGGTTCTGAGCATCATCAGCTTTGTTGGAGGGCGATTGTGCTTGATCTTGGTACCAATCACCTTGGGCGACGTTGTCGATGAGCATCACGAGGTCCTTGGTGGTGGCGAGGCC
>JAYZAT010000031.1:0-22112 GCA_036339555.1 Planctomycetota bacterium | reverse complement strand
TGAATACGAACGGGCGGCAAGTTTGCGTGACCAGGTCCAGGCGATTGAACGACTCGATGAACGTGGTCATGAAGCCTCTGGGCAGTGGCAACCAGAGGTCACGATCTTTGCAACGGATCCCTCCGCGGGTCTGCGTTCATTGCAGCGAACACTTGGAGAGGAAGCCGCCATTCGGTGCATGGAGGCGATCGACATTGCGCACCTGGGTGGTGACGAAACGGTTGGTTCAAAAGTTTGTTTTATTGACGGGCGACCGTTCAAGGATGGTTATCGCCGCTACCGGATCAAGACCGCGACGAATGATGATTACGCTGCCATTCGAGAGGTTGTCAGGCGTCGATACCGTGAAGCGGGCCAGGGCCAGGAGCTCTACCCGGACGTCATCCTGGTGGATGGGGGATTGGGGCAACTCAATGCGGCATTGGAAGCCTTCGCAGGCATGACTGAGCAGCCCCCCTTGGTTATTTCGCTTGCTAAGCGAGAGGAACTCATCTGGGTCCAGGACCAGCCTGAGCCCATTCGCCTGGGGCGTGCGAACCCTGGTTTGAAGCTCTGCCAGGCCATTCGCGACGAGGCCCATCGCTTTGCCCAGCACTACCACCACCTCCTTCGTCGCAAGCGTGTTCTGGGGGATTAGAGGCCTCACAGGCCTACCCCTGGCAGCCGAAGACACCGAATATTCAGTTTCGGCGTTCTGGTTTAAATGGAATCCGGCTAGAGTTTGGAGATGGGCCTTGATCCCCATGGCCCTTCCGTTGCAACGCATGAGAAACAGAGGATCCACGACCATGAAGATGTCTGTGATGATCGGTTTTGCGACTGGTATTGGGTTGGCTGCGATGGGGTTGGCAGAGACCCACGATATCGCTGTTGGGAGCACGTATTACGAGCCCCAGTTTGTCTTTGTGCAACCAGGTGACACGATCAACTGGTTTTGGGAAGAAGGCACCCATGATGTGACTTCTGGAGAATCCTGCGGGAACGACGATTCCCTGTTTGCCTCTGGCGACATCAGCATCGACTTCCCTAACTTCCAATGGACAGTCTCGTCACTTGCTCCAAACGTGATGGAATATTTCTGTAGCCGTGGGGGACATTGTGTCAACGGCAACCAGTTTGGTGCCCTGATTCAAGGGAACGGCGTGATCCACGAGATCTCGACAGACGGTTTTAGTTTCAGCCCGCCTGTTCTCACGGGAGTCAACGTGGGTGACACGGTTATCTGGGTTCATGGTGGCGGCACTCATAGTGTGACATTTGGAGAGGATTGCGTTGCGGAAGATGGCGGACTGAACGAGGAGCTTTCCAACCTCAATCCCATGGTCTTCTGGCAGGTTCCAGAGAGTGCGGCTGGCAGCACCCAGAACTACTTCTGTACTCCCCACTGTGGATTTCTCATGACAGCAAGTATCGAAATCAATGAGGGTGGCGGTAATGATTGCCCATCTGACGTGAATGGCGATGGGACGACAAACGTCGATGACCTGCTCCAACTCCTTGGCGAGTTTGGTACCGACTGCACCGTCGAGGAGTGCACCTGTGATGTGGATGGCAGCGGTGCCGTCGATGTCAACGACCTGCTCTCGATGCTTGGCTTCTACGGCGAAGACTGCTGAACAGCACGGACAACGGTATGAACCTAAAGCAGCGACCTCGCCACTGGCGAGGTCGCTGTCTTTTTTTATCTGGATACCTATGGTCAGGCGGGAGAGGGGACAAAGCCACCAGCCGATTCCTCGTCCGGGTCTTCGTTGGTCGAAGGTGCCGGTGGTGGATCGGTGCTTGCCTTGGATTCCTCATCCAGGAGATCACTGACCGTGGGTCGGTCGATTTGACGTCCTTCGATCAGGTCGATCACTTCTTGGCTCTGCAGGGTTTCGAATTTGAGTAGGGCCTGCGCAATGGCTTCAATTTTTTCCCAATGCTCGTCAACCATGCGTGTGGCATCATCGTAGGCATTGTCGATCAACCGCTTGATCTCTTCGTCGATGATGCGAGCCGTTTCGGGAGAATGATCTTTGTCGAGCACAAGGCCATCACGGGAATCGTCTCGTCCGTAATTGACAAAGCCAAGTCGTTCCGACATGCCCCATTCCAGGACCATGTGCCTGGCAAAATCGGTGACCATTTGAATATCCATTGCGGCACCGGATGAGACATCGGTTGTTTCACGTTGCTCGGCGATTCGGCCTCCACACAGGACACGCATCGTGGCCTCGAGATACCGTCGGTTGTAGCCGTAGCGATCTTTTTCAGGGAGGCTAAAGGTTGCACCCATGGCCTGGCCGCGGGGAATGATCGTGACCTTATGGACTGGGTCAGCTTCATCCAGCAAGGCTTGGATAACGGTATGGCCTGCTTCGTGATAGGCCGTGGCGGCTCGTTCTTTCTCTTCGATGCGGCGGCTCTTTCGAGCGCGGCCGAATCGGATCTTGTCGCGGGCCTCCTCAAGGTCATGTTGTTCCACTTGATCCTTGTTCTCAAGGGTCGCGAGGATGGCCGCTTCGTTGATCAACGCGGCCAGATCGGCACCAGAGAACATGGGCGTTCCACGGGCCACGCGCTTGAGGTCAACATCTTCGCCAAGCTTCACCTTCTTGGCATGAACTTCGAGGATGCGATAGCGGCCTTCGAGATCGGGAAGCGAGACATGGACCTGGCGATCAAATCGACCTGGGCGGGTCAAGGCTGGATCCAGCACATCACTTCGGTTCGTTGCTGCGATCACGATGACCTGGTCGGTCGCTTCAAAGCCATCCATTTCGACGAGGATCGCATTGAGGGTCTGTTCCCGTTCGTCATGGCCACCCGAAGAGAATCCGCCGCCACGTCGTCGTCCCACGGCATCGATTTCATCCAGGAAGATGATGCAGGGGGCATTGTCCTTGGCCTGCTTGAAGAGGTCGCGGACGCGGCTGGCACCGACACCGACAAACATCTCGACGAAGTCCGAGCCTGAGATCGAGAAGAAGGGGGCATCCGCTTCACCAGCGATTGCTTTTGCCAAGAGTGTCTTGCCGCAACCAGGAGGTCCCACAAGGAGCACACCACGTGGGATGCGCCCACCGAGACGTTGGAACTTCCGGGGGTTCTTGAGGAACTGGACAATTTCCTGGACCTCTTCCTTGGCTTCGGCGATGCCTTGGACATCGGTAAAGCGCACGTTGGTGTTCTCCTTGGTGGAGATGCGGTGACGTGACTTTCCGAAACTACCGAGCATGCCACCGGGGCCACCGCCAGCGCCACGCATTGAGCGGGCGATGAGGAACCAGATCAGCAAGACAATGATGAGGAAGGGACCGACAGCCAGCAACAACTGCCCCCAGATATTGGCGGCCGTGTCATTCACGTGGTCTACACCCATCGTGGTCAGTTCATCGCGGAAGAATTCGCGGTTGCTGGCGTCAATCTCGACAAAGGCCGCCCGCGGCTTGTCGGAATTATTAGGGCCGGACTTTGCCGCGATGATGGCCACGATCTTGTTGTTCTTGATCGTGACGGGTTGCGGGCTTCCGGGGCTGGAGTCATGAACGCTTCCGGTCTCGGGGTGGACCAGCGATTTGAACTGGCCCCAACTGTCGACCTTGTCGCCGGTTGGGGAGCTGTTCATCATCGCGAAGAAGACGATGAGGATGCCGTTGCTGACGACCCAACTCAGAAGTCCACGCCCCATCCGACGGGGGGGCGGGGGCGTGTTGGGAGGCCGATTTCCCTGTGGATCCTGACCAGGTTCGTTTGGAGGGGTCTGGTTACTTGACATGGTGCTCTCGTGCCCGCTGGGAGAGGCCCTCTCGGGGCCTTTCGCCATTGGGAGACTTCCGTTTTGTCATGATACGTCGCCCAATGCCTCGAGGGTCGGTATCTACCAGGACCCGGCCATCTCATCGACGATATCGGTGGCCATCTGCTGTATGACCTGGAATTCGCCGACTTGAAGGGTCTCGCCAGAGGGCTGGGAGGGCACAAAAAGGCCTCCGGCCGAGAATTCCCGCCTTGAAAAGATCACCTGGTTTGTTTCGAGGTCTTCCCAGTCGAAATCGATCGTCAGGGAAACCACCATTTCCTCGTTCAGCCCGGTGACATCCGAGAGCGAGATGGTTTTCAGGTTCACGTCCTTCACAGTCATATTCAGGACGGTGTCCGCTCGGCTGGCGTAGGTAACTTTCCAGGGCGTCCGTGATTCAATTTCCTTGATGACCGCATCGGTCAGGAGGAAGCCGATCTGGCGGTACTGGGTGGTGTTGATGGCAATCGGCACCGAGACCGTCTTGACTTCGTTGGTGAAGATCGACTTACTGGACCAACCTTTACTCGGATCGTCGTGGCAGCCCGCGTTGAGGGAGAAGCACAGCAAGACGCTGGCATACAACAATCCCCTGATCATGGATCGTCCCCTGGCGTCGGTGCAGGATCCCTACCTGGGGGTGTGGCCACGGGTGACTCAGCCCGTCTCATGCCCTTGTGCAGATCTTTAGCAGCTCTTTGGTTCGGTGGTGGAGGGATGGTTCTTGGGGCTTCAATCGGTGGCATGAGTTCGCCTTGTCTCTCGACCGGCATCGATTCGGCGGGCCTCTCTGGGGGAAGGTCGGAGAGCACCGTGCGGTCGTAATCCAGGATGGCTTGGCGTAGAACATCGTAGTTCGGGGCCGCGGCCAAGACGATCTCGGGCAACTGCTTCAAGATGCTCGGGATCTCTTCGAGGGCCCGCACGGTTGCGGCCGATTGGGGATAGCGTTCAATGAGATTGCGAATCATGAACTCAGCGGCAATGGGATCACCAACCCGGTTGTACCACTGGGCCGTCGTCAGCATCTTGGTTGCTTCTGATTCGAGGATCCGGTTGATGAGTGCCCGGGCACCAATCCGTTCCGCTTCTGCAGGGCGCGTGACAATAAGCTTTTGTAGTTCCCGCTTGGCTTCTCGGAGTCCAACGATGTCGAACTGTGGTCCCTTGAAGGTGGCAATATTGGCATAGATCAGTCGCCGTCTTGCCTTATCGATGAAGGGTGATTTTGGATATTTCTCCAGGAAGATCGCGTACATGTCTGCCGCTATTTCCATCCGCCTTTGACGGAAGTACATGTCGGCCAGTTCGATACCGGCCTGTTCAGCGAGTTGGCTACCTGGAGCGCGTTCCTGGATCCGGATGAAGATTTCCTCGGCTTCGTCTGTGCCATCACCGATTCTCAATCCGAAGACCTTGCGTAGGGTGCCGTGAGCGAACAGGGAGGCAACCTCAAGTTCCCGGGCCAATGCAAGGGTGAATGTCGGAGAGGCGGGGTAACGGCGAATGACGTACTCGTAGTCATAGAGCGACTCGTAGAAGTCTCTCATGGCGACCAGGGTATCGCCGCGTAACAGATAAGCATCGGCTGCCAATGCCGAATCCGGGTTGCGCTCCAGCCACCGGTTGACCATGTTGTAGGCCCGGTCTGCCTGCCCTTGGGCCAATAATTCTCGGGCTCTTGCCAGTGCGCCGGCTGGTGTGCTCGGATCAGGCTGGTTTACCAACTGCCAGTTGTCTGAATCATCCAGCTTGTAGTCGTTCTGAGCGAAGGCCTCGCCTGCTGGAAGCAGCAACAGCAGGAGGATGAGCAGGGGCCATGAGGCAGGGCGATTCGCCATGCCTCGCATAGTACCCAAGCAGCGGGGTTTGGACGGTCATCACGCGGGGAGTCCATCATCTCCCTCAAGTCGCTTGCCTGGGCCGCCGATGCGAGAACCCGGACAGATTGACCCGGAATCGCCTTGCCGTGGAGGTGAGGCCTGCCGGGTCCGAGAGATGGAGGCGAGCCCGTGGACCTATCCACTATTACAGGACTCTTGCTTGGTGCAGCCTGCGTTGGGGTGGCCTTGGTACTGGGCGGTTCGTTCGGTGCCTACGTGGACCCGGTCGCGCTGCTCATCGTGATTGGCGGGGCCGGTGCTGCCACACTGGTTTCGGCTCCGATCCGCAGGATATTTGGAGCTCATAAGGTCAGCCTCAAGGCACTCATGCATCGTGGGGTCAGCCCCCAGGAGCAGATTGCTCGTCTCGTGAACCTTTCAGAGTTGGCCCGTCGGGAAGGCGTTCTCGCCCTGGAAGGTGCGTTGAACGAGATTGATGATTCATTCCTGGTCCGCGGTGTGCAGTTAGCCATCGACGGAGCAGATCCTGAGACCATTCGGTCGGTTCTTGAGACCGAACTGGACGTCCTGGTTGAACGCCATGAAGCCGGACGCAGTCTCTTTGAACAACTGGGCAAGTACGCGCCTGCGTTTGGCATGATCGGGACCGTCATCGGCCTGGTCGCCATGCTCGCAAACATGGAAGACCCCTCCGCCATCGGTGCTGGTATGGCAGCTGCGTTGTTGACCACGCTCTATGGTGCGTTGTTGGCGAACCTCGTGTTCCTGCCGTTGGCAGACAAGCTGGCAGCACGCACCTCCGAGGAAGTCCTGGTGCGGTCGATGGCCATCCAGGGTGTGCTGGCGATCCAAGCGGGTGAGAATCCTCGTCACGTGGACTCCAAGCTGCGTACCTTCTTGCCTCCCCGCGCTCGTTCGCAGGGACTGTTGAGTCAAGCGGCATGATCTCCAGGGCAGGATCATCTCGACGAGAGGGTGCACCGGCATGGATCATCACGTTCGCAGACATGATGGCCTTGCTGCTGTGCTTTTTCATCCTGCTCCAGATGTTCTCGGAGTTGAAACGTGATCGTGAATACCAGCGTGTGGCCAATGCCGTGAAGGCAGCCTTCGGGTTTACAGGCCAGGTGGGCATTCTGCCTACGGAAGATGTTCCTCTCCAGAGCATGATCCAAGCACTGGACACGGTGACGGCTCGATGGGATGAGCTTGAACCTAATCGCAGTCACGTGAAGGACGCCGGGCCAACCGGGCCACAGGCCCGTGTCTTAAATGTTCCGGCTGGTTTGCAGTTCACGCTCGGGGGACCGGCCATGTTCATGCCGGGCTCCGCGATGTTGACGTCGGAAGGACTTCGTGCCGTGGCCGAGTTGGCTCCCTTGCTGGCTGGTCGAAGGAATCGAATCGTTGTTCGTGGACATGCGGCCAATAAGTACCTGTCACCGACATCGCCCTGGCAGAGTCTTGACGAGTTGAGCTTTCACCGGGCTATGGCCGTGAGGTCAGTCCTGATGGACGAAGGGATCGATGATCGCCTCTTGCGGCTTGAAGCCGTTGGTGCTCGAGAACCCATCAATCCTCGGGCGTATCGCGAGGCTGAACTGGCAGATCATCGGCGAGTCGACATCGTCCTCACCGAGGACCTGCTGGACCCGATGACTGATTCTGTTGCCACCAGGATGGCACAACAGGGGACACGATGATGGCAACAAATCCGGAATACCCCGGGGGGGACTTCACCATGAATCGCCAAGCTGATACCAGCAAAACAAGCTCGGGAAACCGTCGTCGTTTGGCCGTCTTCCTGGCACTCGCGACTGCCACGCTCCAGGTAGCGGCGGCTTTGGGACTCATGATTCTGATGGGCACACCACGTGGGGCCGTGGCAGATGACTTGGCCTTGGTTCACCCCTCCTCGAATGACGTGATCATTGAAATCCCGCTGTTGGCGGAGCGATTGCAGAACAATCGAACGGGCATTACCCGGGTCTATGACGTGGAAATTGTGTTGAAGGCGACTTCTGCGGAGGCTTCTCGCATCCGTGAAGAGATCATCCAGCATGGCCACGAATACCGGGCAGCTGTCACCCACTTGTGGCGATCGGCAGATCCTGCGCACCTCGATGAGCCGAGTCTCAAAACCCTCTCCCGCCGCCTGCGTGGCGAGATGCTGGAGTTCTTCGGGCGTGAAGCTGTAAGCGGCAAGCCAGTCATCCGAGACGTGATCGTCATTTCAGGAACGGGCTTTCCGGCCGAGTGACCTGACCGTCGGGGAGTGTCATTCTTCAGGAATCGCCACCGGAGGGCCGATGAGGGGAGTTGGCTGGCTATCGCGGCGCTTCGTTCGGCGCGACTGTTTAGCCAAGGTCGATTCGGACACCTGCTCGGACATGGAGGTCCAGGGCCGAACGATCTGAAAACCCGGTGAGACGTGCGGAGGCGCCAGGATGGCTGAGCACACGAATCCTCAACCACAACAAGCATCAGATCGCAACGGCGATGCGCAAGAAGTGCCGATGCCTGTCGGATCAACTTCCGAGTTCACGGACACGGAGGCAACATCACCCGAAGGGGCTGAGGCTATGGCATCCCAAGCCATGCAGCAGGTCCAGGACGCAGCCGATCGCCTTCGGCTGTCGACCGCCCAACGCAATGCGGAGGGGATGGCAGCCCCTGAGTTGGATGGTCCCGTGGTCGCTTCAGGGGCGGGAGCGGATCTGTCCATGCTTTCGGATGTCCACCTGGCCATGACGGTGGAGTTGGGGCGGACACGTATGTTTGTTGAGGACGTTCTGAATCTTCAGTCCGGAGCGGTCGTCGAGTTGGACAAGGCGGCCGGTGATCCGGTTGACATCCTTGTGAACGGTCGGCCGGTGGCTCGTGGGGAAGTGCTTGTCCTCGACGACACCTTCTGCATACGGATCAGTGAAATACTCTCAACCGGCGAACAAACGCCCACGGAGCCGAACGCCCACTGAAACGTTCGGTACCCCACATCGACAGGCTGAATGGATTCAGCCCGCGGAGCCAGGATGGCACGACCCGCACTCCAGATACATCGATTCGTATTGGCGCTGACTGTGACTGCTTGTTTCATGGTGCCGTTCGCGGCCCATGCGACAGTTCCAGTGCCACAGGCTATGGAGCCCCTGGCCACGTTCCAGATTCCTGATCGAGAGCGACTCCCCCTGGGTGTTAGCCCGGCAATGACCACGGAGGGTGAAACGCCAGCATCGACGGGATACCTGCCCGAGGTGATGGAATTTGTCCGTGTGGGAGGCGCCTTGCTTGCCGTGGTTGGATTGTTGCTCGGCCTCCGACTCCTGTTGCGACGGCTTGGGGGTATGCCATCGGCACGACGGCCGGCTGGGATCGTGCAGGTGCATGGCCGTTACCCGGTGGCTCGTGGGCAGCAGGTTGTCCTACTTCAGGTGGGCCAGCGGATCATCGTGGCCCATCAGGGCAGCGGCGGGATGCGAACCCTGGCTGAGATTACAGATCCCGATGAGGTAGCGAACATACGAGGGAGCTTGGACGGGAAGCGTAGCGGGGATTCGGACACGGACTTCCATCAGGCACTTGCTGAGGCTGCCGCTGCTTCCGAGGACCACGTCGTGGATCTCACCCGACCGGATCGCAATCGTGTTCGGACCAGGGAGACGGCACGTCGACGAAGTCGCTTGCCCGGTTGGCGAGGCGCGTCGTGATGCGTCGTCCTTGGTTCGTCTGGATTGGGATGGTGGTTGTCCTGTCGGTCCCCATGATGGCCTTGGGTCAGGTGACCCCGGATCCACCCACGCCACCGACGGGGATCAATCCCATCGAGGTGCTTGAGGACGTATCGGATGTGGTGCCCGGGTTGGATGGCCAGTTGTCGACCACGCTCAATATTCTCGTCCTGCTGACGATCCTGGCCTTGGCGCCCTCGATCTTGCTGCTTTGCACGTGCTTCACCCGCATCGTGATCGTGCTGGGCCTGCTTCGTCAGGCCCTGGGTACCCAGGGACTTCCGCCGACTCAGGTCATCATCGGCCTGAGCTTGTTCATCACCTTCGTTGTGATGGCGCCGACGTTGAACGCGATGTATACGAATGGCATCAAGCCGTATGCCGAGGGTGAGATCACCAGTTACGAAGAAGCCTGGCAGCGGACCAAGCAGCCACTCCGCGACTACATGTTCTCGCAGATCGAGGCGACTGGGAACTGGTCAGGTGTCTACATGATGCTCAACTATCGAGGAATCGACACATCGGATCCATCTGAACTGGATCGATCTGACGTCGACATGGTCACGTTGATTCCAGCGTTCATCATCAGTGAACTCAAGGTGGCCTTCCTGGTGGGATTCCGAGTGTTCTTGCCATTCCTGGTCATCGATCTCGTGATCGCGAGCATGCTCGTCTCCATGGGCATGTTGATGTTGCCACCGGTTTTGATTTCGTTGCCCTTCAAGATCCTCCTGTTCGTCCTGGTGGACGGCTGGTCACTCCTGGTGGGTTCCCTGATGACGGGTATCTACCAGCCCGAGGCCATCCAGAACGTGGTGGGGACGTTGTCAGGTGCTGGTCCATGATGCGCTGCGCCCTGGAGAGTGTGACATGAGTGGTGACGCTATCGACGCTGTTCGAATCGCGCTCTATTACACGCTGCTTCTGGCGACGCCGGTCCTCGGTGTCGGCTTGATCGTGGGGCTGATCGTGAGTCTCGTGCAGGCGGTGACGCAGGTGCAGGAGCAAACGCTCAGTTTCGTTCCCAAGATCATCGCAATGCTGGTGGCCGCCATTCTCTTGTTGGCCTGGATGGTTGCGCAGATTTCAGATTTTGCCGTGGAGATGTTTACCGCGCCATGACCGCGGGACCGTACCGATGACTGCCTTGTCTGATCACATTCCGGGATTGCTGCTGGTGATCTTTCGGATCGGCGGCTTGATGGTCTTCGCGCCAGTACTGTCGTCGCGTGCGGTGCCTGTGAATGTGCGCATCTTGTTGTCTTTCGTCATCGGCTTCGCTGTGTACCCCGTCCTCTTGTCGCTTGGGACGGTTCCGACGTTGCAAGCTGGTGGTGGGTTGTGGACCCTGATTCCCTTGGTGGGCATGGAGGTGTTGATTGGTGTGTCCATCGGACTGCTGGCATCAATCCCCTTGATGGCCTTGCGGGTTGGCGGGCAAATGGCGGGCCAACAAATGGGGTTGGGATTCGCCACGTTCTACGATCCAAACGTCGAGGATGACGCTGATCTGGTCGGGCAACTTTACTTCTTCGTGGCGTTGGTCATCTTCCTGTCGATGAGCGGCCTGGACATCATGCTCGAGTCGCTGCTGCATACGTTCACTAACGTACCTGCAGCCACGGTGGCCCTGAGCGAGAGCGTGTTGATTCTGATGTTGGGCATGTTGTTGTCCGCCTTCGAAATCTCACTGCGCGTGTCGGCGCCGGTCCTGGCCATTCTCTTTCTTCAGAGCATTGCGTTGGGATACGTCTCACGCACGGTGCCGCAGTTAAACATCCTCAGTCTCGGGTTCCCGCTCCGGCTCATACTCGGGTTCGGAGTGATGTTTGCCGGTATCACCGTGGTGGAATATGTCGGACTGGAAGCGATGGATGAACTTATTGGAATGCTGAGAACGTGGACGATTGGTGACGCCACGGTTCAGTTGGAGTAGTCATGGCCGAGGACCTGGGCGAACGAACCGAAGAGGCGACACCACGACGTCTTCGCGAAGCACGCGAGGAAGGCAATGTCGCGCGCAGCCAGGATCTCACCAGCGCGATCGCCTTGGGGTTGGCGACCCTCGCAGCCTGGGGCATGACGCACTACATCTTTGGCGAAGGCCAATCCATGATCCGACGCTTGCTGGATCTCTCCTCCATGGATCAGGCCGCCGCACCGGCAACCGCTTGGCAGGCCTTGGCACACGTGGGTTGGTCAACGATGCGAGGCTTGTTGCCTTTCTTGCTGCTGGTTCTTGCGGGGACATGGTTGGCTCAGATCGTCCAGGTTGGATTCCTTTTCAGCGCCAAGTCGATTCGCTTCCGTCCGGACCGACTCGATCCAATCAACGGTATCAAACGCATCTTGGGTCCTTCTGGTTTGATCCGGGTCTCCCTCGATTCCCTCAAGGTGATCATCGTGCTGTCTATGGCCGTGCTGACGGTGATGCAGTACAGCGAGCGACTCCTGGGATTGCCGGGGCTGCCGACCATGGCTGGTGTGCAGTTCATCGGGATGATGATGCTCGACCTGGCGCTACGCACCGTCGCCGTATTGCTTCTCCTGGGAACCCTGGACTATGCCTGGCAACGTTGGCGTCGTCGTCGGGATTTACGAATGACCCGTCAACAGGTACGAGATGACATGAAGGAAGCCGAGGGCGATCCCAATCATCGCAAGCGTCGGCTCCGCCTTCAGCAGCAGTTGGCGATGCAACGCGTGTCAGCAGCTGTTCCTCGGGCCGATGTGATCGTGACCAATCCAGAACATGTTTCCGTTGCCATTGCCTATGACCCCGACACCATGCGGGCCCCGGTGGTGATCGCTAAGGGTTTGGATCACCTGGCTCTTCGTATTCGACAACTGGCTCGGCGACATGATGTCCCACTCGTTGAGCGTCCACCATTGGCCCGAGCCCTGCATCGGGAGGTCGAGGTGAATCGTCCCATTCCAGCTTCCTTCTATCGCGCAGTTGCCGAGGTGCTCGCCCACGTGCAGCGTGTCAATCAGGAGTTGGTACCAGACGACAGCAGGCCATCACCTGAGGCAGTCCCTGCATGACGACGATGCCATCCAATTCGGCCCTGATGACCATAGCGGAACGCGTGAGCCGTTGGCGACACATGCTGGTTCCGTTGGCCATCCTGATGCTCCTCGGTGTTCTGGTCGTGCCGTTGTCACCAGTGCTGCTCGACATCCTGCTCGCCACCAATATCGCGCTGGCTGCGATCATTCTCTTGACGACGGTGTACATGCGGCGAGCTTTGGATTTCAGCGCCTTCCCGGCCATTTTGCTGGGTGTCACACTGATGCGACTGGTGCTCAACGTGGCGTCGACACGCCTGATTCTCAACGCCGATTCTCCAACACCGGAAGGCGCCATGTTGGTGGCGGGACGGGTCATCGAATCATTCGGGACCTTCGTAGTGGGTTCTTCGATTGTCGTTGGCATCATCATCTTCGTGATCCTTGTGGTGGTGCAATTCGTGGTCATCACCAAGGGTGCAACCCGGATGAGCGAAGTCGCGGCACGATTCACGCTGGATGCTATGCCCGGAAAGCAAATGGCCATTGATGCGGATCTGTCGGCCGGATTGATCGACGAGAACGAGGCACGGCGTCGCCGGGATACTGTCACCGAGGAAGCGGATTTCTACGGTGCCATGGATGGTGCCAGCAAGTTCGTTCGGGGTGATGCGATTGCTGGCATCATTATCACGCTGGTCAACATCCTGGGTGGTGTCGCCATTGGCCTGTTCATGAAGAACTGGGATTTCAGTGAGACGGTGTCCGTGTTTACCACCCTCACTATTGGGGATGGTTTGGCCAGCCAGATTCCCGCGTTCATCATTGCCATTGCGGCTGGCCTGATCGTCGCGCGAACTGGTGACACCGAGACCATTGGTGAAGAGGTTCCGCGACAACTTGCGTCGCAACCCAAGGCGCTCTACTTGGTCGCTGGCTTCCTGATTGTTCTGTCCCTGACACCACTGCCGACCATGCCGCTACTGATTGCAGCATTGTTGATTGGGACCATTGCGTGGGCGGTTCAACGACACCGCACCGAGTTCCAGCAACGAGAAACAGAGTCGCTTGCTCGGGAGGCGGAACAGGCGACACCTGGTGAAGCCCAGGCGGAAGATCTCGTCACGGTCGATGTGCTTGAAATCGAGATCGGCTACGGCCTGGTCCCACTGGTGGATGCCGGCCGTGGAGGTGATCTCTTGGACAGGATCGCCGCGGTTCGTCGGCAACTGGCCGTGGAATTGGGTGTCGTTGTCCCACCGGTTCGGATTCGAGACAACGTGCAATTGGATGCTAATCGCTACCAGGTTCGTCTCCGCGGGGCGCTCTTGGCGGGCGGGGTTGTGTATCCAGACCTGGTGATGGCCATGAACTCTGGTGATGCCACGGAACCTTTGGAGGGTGTCAGCGGACGTGAGCCTGCGTTCGGCCTGGAGGTCACCTGGATTCACCCGGATGGTCAGTCCCGGGCTGAAATGTTGCATTACACGATCGTGAATGCGTCGAGTGTCCTGGCCACGCACTTCACAGAACTGGTTCGTGAGCATGCTGCGGACTTGGTCTCTCGAGAAGAGGTCTGTCGATTGATCGATCAGTTGAAAACCACTTCACCCAAGCTGGTGGAGGAAACCGTGCCTGCTGTTGTGAAGCCCGCAGAGGTCCAGCGAGTCCTTCACAACCTGCTCCGAGAACGCATTCCGGTCCGTGATCTGGAGACCATCCTGGAGACGATGGGAGACTGGGCTCCCCAAAGCCGCGATCCCTCGGTGCTGACCGAATATGTTCGCAATGCCTTGCGGCGCACCATCTCCCAACTCCATGCACGGACTGACGAGGCGGGCCAACTTCGTATCTACTGCGTCACGCTGGATCCAGATGTCGAGGAGCGTCTGTCGGGTCATATCGAACGGGGTCCGGTGGGGACGACTTTGACCATGCCGCCAGCCACCATCCAGGAACTCGTGGTCTCGGTCGCTTCGACAGTCGAGGGCCTGGTGGGTCGCGGGTATCATCCCGTCGTGATCACGTCACCGGTCGTTCGCGCACAACTCTGGCAGATCCTGGAGAGTCGTATCCCGGGCATCGTTGTGCTGGCCTACAACGAGATCGAGAAGGGCATCGATGTCGAGTCACTCGGACTCGTCCAGATGCAACCCGATCAGGCAGTGGCCTTGGGGGCTGCCTGAAGTTCGTTCGTGTCGATCCGGTGATCGGACGACAACAAGAGCCAAGGAGGGCTCGAACGTGAACAGCAAGATTTACCGCGCCAATACCATGAGCCAGGCCGTTGAAGGTCTCCGTCGTGACTTGGGTCGTGATGCCGTGATCCTGGAAACCAGGACGGTTCGAAGGAACGGGTTCTGGGGTTGGTTGGGGGCAACACTCGTCGAAGTACATGCCGCCACGGCTGCCGAGGTTCGTGCCGCTCGTGAACAGCCGGCATCCGAGCCTAAGCCGGCATCTGTTCCGACGGAACCGACTGCTACGACACCTGAGTTGCCTCTTGTCGAGGTTCCGGGCAAGGCCATGTCTGAACTTCCACCAGACCGGGAGGCAACACGTCGCATGGCGCGGGCCATGTTGGAACGGCTCGAATCCGAGTCGAGCGAAGAGCCGAAGCCCGGTCCCATCCAGGCGAACACCGTACGCAGCGAACTTGGTGAATTACGTGACTTGGTCGGCCAGGTGCTGCGGCAACAGTCCATGAAGCTCCCCGACACTTCTGTCCCAGAGGGGATCCCAGAAGAGATGGTTGCCTGGTACGTGGATCTGATTTCAGCCGAAGTCTCCAGGGAACTGGCCACCCGGGTCATCGAATCTGCCAGCCAGGAACTCGGCGGCCAATTCCATGACCGACACCATGTTCGTGATTGCATCATTCAACACTTGTCGCGATTCGTACCTACGGCCAACACGCCGCTTCCTGATCCACCAGCCAATGGACCATTGGTGATTGCCATGATTGGTCCCACGGGTGTCGGAAAGACAACCACAACGGCCAAGATTGCGGCGACCTGTCGACTGCATCGGGGTGGTCGAGTGGCATTGGTCACGTGTGATACCTACCGGGTGGCTGCCGTGGCACAACTGCGAACGTATGCCGAGATCCTCGGGATGCCTTTGTACGTGGCGGAACAACCTGAACAGGTTCAGGAAGTCCTGGCCAGCATTGTTGATGCCGATGTGGTCATCATTGATACGCCCGGTCGCAGCCAGCGTGATGAAGGCCGATTGGATGAACTCAGCCGTTTCCTCGCCGCGGCGTCCCCTCACCAGACACACTTGGTGCTGTCAGGCACTGCGGGTGAACAAGTATTGCTCCGTGAAGCAGAGGCCTTCCTGCCATTGGGTGTTGATCGGATCGTGCTGACGAAGCTCGATGAAGCCGTCAGTTTCGGCATGCTTGTCGATGTTCTGCATCGCATTGGTCGAGAATTGAGTTTCGTCACTACTGGGCAGGAAGTGCCCGCCGATATCGAGCCCGCTTCCGGGGACCATCTCGCAACCTTGGCGCTGCGTGGCACGAATACGGGAGGGACACTTCGGAGCTTGCCAAGTTGATTCACGATCAGGCGACCATGCTGAGAGAGATGGTCCAAGATTCGGACAAGCCGTCTGAATCAGACCCACGCCAAGGCGCCCAACGATTGACGTTGGCCGTGGCGATCGCCTCCGGTAAGGGCGGAGTGGGAAAGACCAACGTGACGGTCAACCTGGCGACGGCTTTGGCGCAGCAGGGGCTGCGTACGATCGTGCTCGACGCCGACTTGGGAACAGCCAATGCTGATGTTCTCTGTGGCCTGGATCCTCGTGAAACCCTGGAGTCGGTGATTGCGGGTCGACGCTCGCTTCGGGACATCATGCTGACGGGTCCCGGCGGGTTTGAATTGATTCCCGGCGCTTCCAGTGGGGGTGATTTGGCTGCCTTGTCGAGTGATCGACGCGAGGCGGTACTCTCCCAATTGGGTCACTTGGAATCCGAGGCGGATGTGCTGTTGATTGACGTGGCTGCCGGTGTTGGTCCAGATGTGATGGGCTTCGCCTCGGCAGCCGACGCCTTGATGGTGGTGGCCATGCCTGAGCCGACCTCCATCACCGATGCCTATTCCTTCATCAAGTGCATCCGTCGCCATGCCCCTGGTCGGACGCCCGACCTCCTGATCAATGCTGCTGACAGTGATGAGGAGGCCCGTGAGGTCCACCGGCGGATGGATCGGGCCTGCCGGGAATTCCTCGACTTTGGCTTACCCCTGGCGGGGGTCATTCCCCGGGATGATGCGGTTCGACGGGCGGTTCGGGCTCGCCTGCCTTTCGTGATATCGGAGCCTTCCTCGGCAGCCAGCCGAGCGATTCGACGGCTGGCCGAACGCCTCGGTGGTCGCCCGGCACGCGATTCGCATGAACGGGGAGGTCTTCTCGGTCGCCTGGTGCAATGGCTCGGAACACGGCGAGCCGGTGGCTGAAATACCCGAACTTGTGGGGAGAGGATGGGCCTGAAGTCCTTATGGATCAACCGGATAGATCAATACAGTCCGATGCTGGCGTAGAGGCCCATTGGCGGGCCCTTCCAGGATTATTGGGGGGGATTGCTGGCCTTGCAGCCCTGGTGCTGGCCATCGCCGCAGGGCTTTGGGCCGATAACGATGCCACCACCATCCTGGTTCGTGGTTTGGTTGCCATGGGAATCTGCTGGCTAGGGGGCTATATCGCCGGTTGGGTCGTCAAACGCGCAGTTCATGCCGATGCGAAGTCGGATTGTGATGAAGATTTGGGCTTGACCGCTGTTTCCGACGATTCGCATCAGGCTGAAGAATCCGTGTCAGAAGCTCGAGAACAACGAGAAGCTGCCTAGGGAAGCAGACTCTTCTTGTATGCAGACACGGACGTTTGCTATAGTCGATACCGTCGGAACATGCTCACGGACGAGTTTGGATCCGAAGACACACATTGTCGAGCACCTGCGAGGGGATTTGCTCGACACCGGCGAAAGGGTCAAGGAGCGGACCGATGCCGAGGCTTTCTGAACGTACATCTGTTGAATCACCCAAACCGAAGCGGTCAGGTTCCGTTGATACAACGACGCCCGAGGCGTCAGTGGATCTTGCGGAACGTCCGATCGAAGAAGTTTGGCGCATGTATCGGGATACGCCAACCGAGGCGATCCGCAACTTCCTGATGGAGAACTTCCTGCCTCTTGTGCGCTACACGGCCGAGCGGATGCATACACGTCTCCCGGCTGAAGTCGAAGTGGAGGACTTGATGTCCTCTGGCCTCTTCGGTCTGATGGACGCCATCGATGCCTACGACATCGAGCGTGGCGTGAAGTTCGAAACCTATTGCACGCAACGTATCCGCGGTGCCATCTTCGATGAGCTTCGTGCGATGGACTGGGTGCCCCGTCTTGTTCGATCCCGGACCGCCAAGGTGGATCGGGCTCGTAAGCAACTCGAGATGGAACTCGGGCGAAAGGCGACGGACAAGGAAATCAGCGGACGCCTGGACGTCGATCCCGAGGAATATAAAAAAATCTGTCGAGACGCACGCCCGGTCGGCGTGGTCTCGCTCAATCGCAAGTGGTTCGAGACCGACTCGAGCAAGGACGTGCGTGAGATCGATGTCGTCCGTGATCGTCGCCAGGAGAACCCGGTCTCCCGATTGCAACGCGATGACCTCAAGTTGCTCTTGACCAAGGGGCTCTCACGAGCGGAACGCCTGATCATCATCCTCTACTACTACGAGGAGATGACGATGAAGGAAATCGGTATTACCCTCGATCTTTCTGAGTCACGCGTCAGTCAGATGCACTCCTCCATCCTGGCGAGGCTCAAGGCGCAAATGCAACATCGATCGAAGGAATTCTGAATCTCTTACGGATGCAAGTGTCACGCGAGTGGCGGTCCTTCGGGGCCGCCGCTTGTCATGATGGGATTTGTATACGGCCTGTTGTCAGGCAGGTATGGCGGCTGGTTCTCGCTCGACAATGATTTCAGCCGTTGTCTTTTCGATCACTTCTTCGACCGTGACCTCTGGTGCCAGTTCGGTGAGTTCGAAGCGATGCTTCTCCCTGTTCATCTCCAGGACACACAGGTCGGTGATGATCATGTCGATGCAGCGAACCCCTGTCAGGGGCAGGGTGCATTCCGGGATGAGTTTGGGCTGTCCCTTTTTATTGCAGTGGTCCATCATGACGACCACGCGTCGGGTTCCCGCCACCAGGTCCATGGCACCACCCATGCCCTTGACGAGTTTTCCAGGGATCATCCAGTTGGCGATATCACCTTCCTGGGAGACTTCCATGGCCCCCAGGATGGCCAAGTTGATGTGGCCCCCGCGGATCATCGCAAAGGATTCGGCACTGGAGAAATAGCTGGCGCCCTGGACGGCAGTCACCGTCTGCTTGCCGGCATTGATGAGGTCGGGATCGACCTTGTCATCGGTGGGGAAGGGGCCCATGCCCAGCAGGCCGTTTTCCGACTGGAGCCAGACGGTCATGTCATCCGGGACGTGGTTGGCAACCAGGGTGGGCATGCCGATCCCGAGGTTCACATAGAAACCGTCTTCCAATTCCCGGGCCGCGCGACGGGCGATTCCAGTGCGATCCAGTGGCATGTGGGGCCTCCTGCAACCTGGGATGGTAGTCGAGGAGACTCCCCAGGTCATGTTCCTGTGTCGGTACAATCTCGGGATGAACGTACAAACCCTACCCTTCGCATCGCTCATTGATCACCCGTTGCTTGTCGACCCCGCTACTGCGGACGAGGGCTGCGTGGTTTCTACCAATCCTGCTACGGGCGAGGCCCTTGGAGCCGTCAGGCTGCAATCCGCCTCGGATTACGACGCCCTGGTCCAACGTGCCATGCTGGTCCAGAAGGAGTGGCGCATGTTGCCGGCTCCGAAGCGGGGTGAGATCGTTCGACGAATCGGCAATGCCTTTCGTGAACATGAGCAGGAGTTGGGCGCGTTGGTCACGATGGAAATGGGCAAGATCCTCCCCGAGGGCATTGGCGAAGTCGTTGAATGCATCGACATTGCTGATTTCGCTGTGGGTCTTTCTCGTCAGTTGTACGGGTTGACGATGACCTCAGAGCGACCTCAGCACAGGATGTATGAACAGTGGCATCCACTGGGCACGGTTGGAATTATTACAGCCTTCAACTTCCCAGTTGCGGTGTGGGCTTGGAATGCCATGCTGGCAGCGGTCTGCGGGAACGCGATGGTCTGGAAGCCAAGCTTGGTAACGCCCTTGTGTGCCGTGGCGATGACGAACGTCGCGCATCGAGTCATGCGTGAACAGGACATCTTTAAACCTCAACAGGGTGATCCCTGCGACATCTTCGGTTTGATCCTTGGAACAGATGATCAGATTGGTGAAACGATGATTGCCGATCGACGCCTGCCATTGATCAGTGCCACTGGTTCCTGTCGAATGGGGCGGCACGTCGGCACTCAGGTCGCCAAGCGGCTTGGCAAGAGCCTCCTGGAATTGGGAGGCAACAACGCCATCATCATTACGGAGACGGCCGACCTCGATCTGGTCCTGCGTGGTGTTGTCTTCGGGGCCGTGGGAACGGCCGGGCAGCGATGCACCTCGACACGTCGTCTCTTCTGTCACAGTAGTGTTGTGGATGAGGTGGCGCAGCGGCTGGTGAAGGCCTATGGCCAGGTTCCCATCGGTGATCCAATGGACAGCAATACTTTGGTCGGGCCACTCATCAATGCACAGTCCGTTGACGGCATGCGAAGCGCCATCACACGCGCCGCCGACGAGGGATGTCAGGTTCTCTGTGGTGGCACGGAGGGCATCGATAAGTACGCCGATTCCGCTGGTCACTACGTGACGCCAACGATTGTGCGCGTGCCCGCTGGCAAGGATCCTGAGATCGCTCGAGAGGAAACATTCGCACCTGTCCTCTACATCTTCGAGTACGAGAAGCTTGAGGAGGCCATCGAGGCCCAGAACAGCGTCGATCAGGGACTCTCCAGTGCCATCTTCACGGACTCCATGCGTCAAGCAGAGCGTTTTCTCTCCCACGATGGTTCCGATTGTGGCATTGCAAATGTCAACATCGGTACCAGTGGTGCCGAGATCGGTGGGGCCTTTGGTGGTGAAAAGGACACTGGCGGTGGTCGTGAATCTGGTTCCGATTCCTGGCGACAGTACATGCGACGTCAGACCTGCACCCTGAACTGGGGAGATGACGTGCCTTTGGCTCAGGGAATCGAGTTCGGTTGATTCTTGATCAGAATCCGATGCCAACGGTGACCTTCGTTATCATCATCGCATGATCAACACATGCGTTGCCATTGCCACTAGGGGCCTGGGAGTTTCACTGTGTCTGCTGTTCCTGGCAGCAAGCAGTCTTTCTGTTGTTGCCTTTGAGGGCCACGCGTCCTCGTCGCAAAGTCCTGAACACATCGTTGCCGAGTTGGTTGAAGGCTACGATCCCTGTGCAGGGAGTCCGGCACCTGCCGTATGCCGGTGTGCATTGGAGTTTCCACCGGTCACATACGATACGACTGTTGATTTCGCATTGAATTCAACCGATTCGGGGACCTATGACATTGCGACAGGTCGCACCTTGATGAATCTGGTGAGGGCCATTGTCGTAGCGGCTCAGCCCGGACCTGTGTCCGAAGGTGAGCCGCCCATCAAGCTCTACGCGAATCCACCCGCAACACCGGATGCCATGGAGCAACTGGATGTCGTCGTGAAGCGTAATCCGAACTTCTCAAACATGAAGTTGGTCGACATCATGATGATGCCACGGTCCATCGGTGGGGAGGCAGACCGACTCTATGGCGGTATCTGGTGGTTGTCGGACTCTAAGACACTGCTGGTGATCTTTCGTGGTACGCAAACACCATTTGAGTGGTATCTCGATACCCGTTGCGAGTCCTATCGCAAGATCTCCGGTCAATTCGATGTCGCCTTCGGCTTTGGTACGGCCTATGCCATCTGTCAGGATGTGTTGCTCAAAGCCATACAGGCCTATCAGCCCTCTCGGGTCATCATCGGTGGCCATTCGCTTGGAGGTGCCATGACCGCTACCACTGCTTTGGATCTTTACCAACGATCGACGGCTGCAGGGAAGCCGTATTCCGTACACGCCATCACGTTCGGGCAGCCACGGACGTTTTCACCTGAATCAGCTAGCCTTGTTGATGAAGCGATCGAATCCGGTGAACTGGAGTTGTGGCGTGTTGTGAACATGGCGGATCCGGTTCCCACCGTACCGCCAGCGGCGACTAGTGCCAAGGCCGTGAAGTACAAGCACACCTCTTCCGTCGCCTTGTATGACGATGATGTCTCATCGCGTCCAGGACACGATGCTGCCTGGAATCATCATTGGTACTACGACGGCTACTTCGCACCTGGTGTCCAGGGGTTAGTTGGTCGGCCAGTTCAATGACTTGATCGCACGGGCAAGCTACTCGGCGGATGACACCCGTTCAATCTCTTCGTAGCTCGTCAAACCTTCCGCCACGATCTCGAATCCGAATTCTTCCAGCGTTGTGAAGAGTCCCTGCTGGGCCAATTCACGGATGCCTTTGATTGTGGGGGTCTTCATGATGGTGTCGCGGATGCTGTCGGTGATCTCGAGTAGTTCGAAGAGTGCCCGGCGGCCGTAGTAGCCTGTGGAGAGACAAGTCGGACAACTTTGGGGAATGTAGATCTCCGGAAGTCCTCCGAGTCGCTGCCCCATCCGGAGCGTCTGCGTGGGTGTAGGAATCACGGCCTTCCGACAA